>DATKRH010000238.1:0-38439 GCA_035532295.1 Streptosporangiaceae bacterium | reverse complement strand
GGCCCGCCCGGCGGCCACGCCCCCCCGGTGGGGCGGGGCCGAAAAAGCGCCACCAGGGGGCGTTGGTTCGGCCATGCCCGGGGCGAAGCGCTGGCTTGGCGCCCTCGGCCTCGGCGCCTCGGCGCGGGCCAGCCGCGCGCCCCAAGTAGCATCAATCTGGGATGTCCGCGCTGGCCGAGCTGTACACGATTCCGCAGGAGTACGAGGACTTCCGGGACACGATCCGGCAGATCGCCCAGGAGCGGATTGCGCCCCGAGCGGCCGAGATCGACGAGAAGGCCGAGTACCCGCACGACCTGCGGGCGCTGCTGGCCGAGCACGACGTGCTGGGACTGCCGTTCGAGGTCGAGCACGGAGGCACGGGCACCGGGACGCTGATGCTGAACCTGGCGATCGAGGAGATCGCCAAGGCCTGTGCCTCGACAGCGCTGATCGTCATGATCCAGGAGCTGGGCACGCTGCCCATCAAGCTGTTCGGGACCGAGGAGCAGAAGCAGCGTTTTCTGCCCCGGTGCGCCAGCGGGGAGTGGTCGCCTGCGTTCGCGCTCTCAGAGCCGGACGCCGGCTCAGATCCCGGCGGGATGCGCACCACTGCCACCCAGGACGGCGACGAGTGGGTGATCGAAGGCACCAAGAACTGGATCACCAACCTGGGGATCGCCGACTTCTATGTGGTGTTTGCGGTGACCGACCGCCAGGCCGGCCATTCGCGCGGCATCACGGCGTTCATCGTCGAGGCCGACCGGCCCGGGTTCAGCGTCGGCAAGCTCGAGCACAAGCTGGGAATCCGGGGATCGCCCACCGGCCAGCCGATCTTCGACGGCGTCCGGGTCCCGGACGAGAACGTGATCGGCGAGCCCGGCCAGGGCTTCAGGGTGGCCTTGGGGACGCTCGACCACTCGCGGCTGGGGGTGGCCGCGCAGGCGCTGGGCATCGCCCAGGGCGCCACCGACTACGCCGCCGCCTACGCCCGGGAGCGCAGGCAGTTCGGTCAGCCGATCAACTCCTTTCAGGCCATCCAGTTCAAGCTGGCCGACATGGAGACCCAGTGCGCCGCCGGCCGCGAGCTCCTGTATCAGGCGGCGGCCAAGGTGGATCGCGGCCAGCCGGACATCGGCAAGTACTCGGCCATGGCCAAGCTGTTCTGTTCCGACACGGCGATGCAGGTGACCGTGGAGGCGGTGCAGGTGCTGGGCGGATACGGCTATGTGCGCGAGTACCCAGTCGAGCGGATGATGCGCGACGCCAAGATCACCCAGATCTACGAGGGCACCAACCAGATCCAGCGTGTCGTCATGGCCCGCCAGTTGCTGAAGGGCTGAAGTAGGGGGAATACCCGCGATCCGCCGGCTCAGGAGGCGCCGGCATCGAGGTGCATCCGCTCGGCGACATCGCGCGGGATTGTCATGATGTTCTTCTTGCGAAGGACGGTCTTGTTCGCTCGCTCCTTGGTCCGCACGAGAAGACTCCTTATGGACGACTTTCGTCCTAGTCGAGCAGTCGTCCGATACCGCCAGCTGCTGAGGTAGCGGGCTGGGGTTCGGCGGCCGCGAGGAGCCGGGCGCAGCGGATGAGGCCGAGGTGGCTGTAGGCCTGGGGGTGATTGCCCAGCGACCGCTCGGCGATCGGGTCGTACTCCTCGGGAAGCAGGCCGGTCGGGCCGGCGGTGTCGACGAGCTGGCTGAACAGTTCCTCGGCGTCGGCGCGCTGCCCGGTGAGCAGGTAGGCCTCGATCATCCACGCGGCGCACAGGTGAAAGCCGCCCTCCTGGCCGGGCAGCCCGTCATCGCGCCGGTACCGGTAGACGGTGCCGCCGGAGCGCAGCTCGGCCTCGACCGCGGTGACGGTGGCCTGGAAGCGCTCATCGGCGGGGTCGAGCAGGCCGGACAGGCCGATGTGCAGGCTGGCCGCGTCGAGGTCGGTGCCGTCGTAGGCGGTGGTGAACGCCTGGGCCTCCGCGTTCCAGCCGCGCTCGAGCACATCGGCCGCGATGGTGTCACGCAGCCCCGGCCAGGCCGGGTCCATCGCGCGGCCGTAGGCCTGCGCTATGCGCACGGCCCGGTCGATGGCGACCCAGCACATGACCTTGGAGTAGACGTGGTGTCGCGGGACCTGGCGTTCTTCCCAGATACCGTGGTCGGGTTCCTGCCAGCGGCGCGCCACGGCCTGGACCATGGCGCAGACCAGGTTCCAGTCGGCGTCGGTGAGGTGCCCGCGGTGACTCGCCAGGTCCGCTATCAGGTCCACGACGGGTCCGAAGACGTCGAGCTGGACCTGCTGGTCGGCGAGGTTGCCGATGCGGACCGGCCGCGAGCCCGCGTAGCCGGGCAGCGTGTCGATGACCGCCTCCGAGCCGGTCGCGCTGCCATCCAGCGCGTAGACGGGATGCAGGCGCTCGGGGCCGGGCAGGCTCGCGAGGACGCCGTGTAGCCAGCCCAGGTACCCCGACGCCTCCGCGGCCGAGCCCAGCGACACCAGTGCCTGCGCCGTCAGTGCCGCATCCCGCAGCCAGCAGTACCGGTAGTCCCAGTTGCGGATTCCGCCGATCTGCTCGGGCAGCGACGTCGTCGCGGCGGCCATGATGCCGCCGGTGTCCGCGTGGCACAGGGCCCGCAAGGTGAGCGCCGAGCGGGCGACGAGCTCGGTTTCCACCGGCGGCAGAGACAGGGGCGCCAGCCACTGTGACCAGTAGGCCGCCGATAGCGAGCGCCGCTGGTCCTCGGGCATGGGATGCGGGGACAGGTCACTGGTGCCGCAGCGCAGTTCCAGTACCACCGGCTGGTCCGGACTAGGCACCACGACGGCGCGGGCGGACTCGTGCGGGCTGTCGGAGATGATCTCCCACGCCGTGCCGGGGGAGCGCAGCACCATCGGATCGGAAGTTCCCACCACGATCAGCCCGTCGCCCGTCGGCTGCAGTCGCACCGGGACCTGCCCGAACTCCGGTCGCGGAGCGAACTCGACCAACGCGGGGCTCGAACCGCTGATCACCCGGACCAGATCCGTCCGGCCCGGCTCGGTGTGATGGTCCAGGTAATCGGTGACCAGCAGCCGGGACCAGCGGGTCTGCAAGGTCATCGTCCCCGGCAGGTACCGCTGCCCGAGCGGCAGGCCGTCGCGCTGCGGCCTGATCGAGAAATGCCCCGCCGACGGCCCGCCCAGCAGATCAGCGAACACCGCCGCCGAGGCGGGTCCGGGGACGCACTGCCAGCAGACCTTCGCGTCCGGCGTGACCAGGGCCACGGACCGCCCGTTGCCGAGCATGGACAGCCGCTCGATCGGCGGCGCCAGCTTGCCGTAGAGCCAGGCGCGCCGTTCGTCCCACAAGAAGGACAGCACGGCGGCTACCTCGGCGCTGTCCGCCACGCGATAGGCGGCCAGGGTGCTGCCCTCGCCGACTTTGATTCCCACGTCCGGTCCGGACAGCCTGGCGTAGGCCTTCTCGTCGCTCACGCTGTCGCCTAGGAACAACACGGCAGTGGCCCCGCACTGCTGGCGGACCGCATCCAGGGCGTCGCCCTTGTCGGTCGCGATCACCGACAGCTCCAGCACGGCATTGCCCTCGGTGAGCTGCAGCCCGTCCCAGGTGCCCGGCCCGGAGCGCACCTTGTCCAGCATCTGCTCGGCTACCTCGCGCGCGGCCTGGCGCACATGCACCGCCACGCTCGCCGGCTTGACTTCCAGAATCACCCCGGCCGTATCGCCTGCCAGCTCGCGCAGCGTGGCCAGCAGCTTCCGGCGCAGTGCCCGGGCAGGCTCCGCGAGCGCGTGCACGAAGCCGACGTCGAACTCCGAGCCGTGACTGCCGACGAGGTGCACTTCGGCGGGGAGCCGGGACAGTGCCGCGAGCTCGCGCAGCGCACGCCCGGAGATCACCGCCGCCGTCGTCTCCGGCAGGCTGGCCAGCGACCGCAGCGCGGTCACCGTCTCCGGCAGCGGGTAGGCCGACCAGGGGTTAGCGACGATGGGCGCCAGGGTCCCGTCGTAGTCACAGGCCACCAGCAGGCGAGGCGTGCGAGCCATCTCCGCGAGGGCGCGTCGCAATACGGGGTCCAGCGATGCCAGGGCCGGTCCCAGCGGGAGGTCGGCATCGGCCCGCACCACCAGTCCGGCCCGCTCGGTTCTGCCCGGCTGGCCCGGGACCCGCTGGCCCGGGACCGCTCCGCCGGCCGCGACCCGCACGGAAGCAGGACCATCCATTGGCGCCATACCCCACCCCTTAAGCAAACGGCCCGGCCTGGCCGAACCCCTGTTTATGCACGACAAACTGGCCATCTGGCCCATCGGGGAATTACGCCGAGGACTGCGCGGGAGTTCAATCGTCAGGCGAGGCGCCTGGATCTGGTTAGGCGAGGCGCCTGGATCTGATCCGGGCCGGGCGCCCGGAGACTGCGCCGGGACCTGTCGAGCGAGCCAGCGCCTGCCTTTGGGCGGCCCGGCCAGCAGGTCAGGCTGACGGTCTGGTGGGGTGGCGGACCGGGCCCGGGCTGCTCCCACCATGAAGTGCGAGAAATTCAGGTGGGCAGGCAGGCCCTGGAACGGGGAACGCCCCACGAACACGGCGAAAACGCGCAGGCGGCTGGAGTCGGCGCCGGCGGCCGGCGGTCGCGGCCACGCTCTTGGCCAGCTCCGTCTTGCCGGTCCCGGCGGGTCCCTCGATGAGGACGGGCTTATGCAGCACAGTGGCCAGGTGGACGACCGTCGCGTCGGGACAAGGTCGTCAGGGTTCGCGGGCGATAACGGGGCACGCTGCCGGCCCCCGTACACTAACCGGGAGCGCTTGCTTAGGCAGCCTGAACGAGTTCCCGATCAGGCCCAGACCACGCCGGTCTTGAGATCCGCCTTGCTGCAGCTACCAACCGCGTGAGGCGAGGCGATGATGACCGCGACCCCGTATGACGGCACCGGGTCCTTCCCGGATGCCGAGGCCCCGGCCCAGACCCGGGCGCAGCGCACCGTGCAGCTGACGGTGACCGGCCTGATCGTGGCGGCCCCGCTGGTCGGCCTGGCCGTCGCCGTGTGGCGGCTGTGGGGCCACGGCGTCGGGCTGACCGACATCGGGCTGGCGGTCTTGTTCTACCTAGTAACCGGGTTTGGTGTCACGGTGGGCTTCCACAGGTGCCTGACCCACCGCAGCTTCGTCGCGCGGCCCGCGCTGCGCACGGCCCTGGCGATCGCCGGATCAATGAGCTTCCAGGGCGACGTGGTCGGCTGGGTGGCTACCCACCGCCGCCATCACGCGTTCACCGACCGGCCGGGCGACCCTCATTCGCCCTACCGGTACGGGACCGGCGCGGGTGGTCAGCTGCGCGGCCTGCTGCACGCCCACGTCGGGTGGCTGTTCGGCAGCGATCCCACGTCGCAGGAGCGCTACGCGCCCGACATGCTGGCGGACCCGGCCATGCGGCGGGTGTCCCGGGCCTTCCCCGCGCTATGCGCCGCCTCCCTGGCGCTGCCGTTCGCCGTGGGCTGGGCCGCGGGCGGCAGCCTGAAAGCAGCGCTGCTGGCGCTGGTATGGGCCGGGCTCGTGCGCGTCGGCCTGCTGCAGCACGTGACCTGGAGCGTCAACTCCCTGTGTCACCTGCTCGGCAACCGGCCGTTCACGACCCGCCAGCACGACCGGGCGACGAACCTGTGGCCGCTGGCGGTGCTGTCGCTCGGCGAGAGCTGGCACAACATGCACCACTCCGAGCCATCCTGCGCCCGGCACGGCGTCGATCGCGGTCAGCTCGACCTGTCCGCCGCGCTCATCCGCGGGCTCGAGCGGCTCCGCTGGGTGACCAGTGTCCGCTGGCCCGATCCTGCTCGCCTCGAGCGGCACCGGCGGCTGGCCGGCGAAACTGTCTCCCGGACCATTGGTCCCGACCAGGCTTCTACGACGGCGAACTGACGGGCGGACCGACTGCTGGCGGTCGCTGATCTGGTACACGCACCGGGTCGCTGCCCGCTGGGATATCGCGCATCGTCCGCAACGGCGAGGCCAGCACCCACAGGCCGGCCAGCCACGTGCCGGTCATGCCGATCCAGAGGGTGCCGCGGATGCCGAAGGTGCTCCCCAGCGCGCCGCCGATAACCCCGCCGAGCGGCAGGGTGCCCCAGACGATCCACCGGATGGCCGCGTTGAGTCGGCCCAGCAGCTCGGGCGGGCAGATCAGCTGGCGGTAACTGAGCTGCGCGATGTTATAGAGCACGACATTGGCCGTGGACCCGAACAGGCCGATCGGGACCAGCACCAGCCGCCAGCCGGGCTGCGCCAGCGGCACCAGCAGCCCGACGACGCCGAATCCGAGCATCGAGACCCAGATGATGCGGGCCGAGCCGATCAGCCGGGTGAGTGCTCCGGAGGCAATCCCGCCGACGACCCCGCCCAGGCTGCCGGCGGCCAGCAGCAGACCGGTGAACTGCGGCCGGACGTGCAGCACCCGGATCATAAAGAGCACCCCGAGCGCGCTGACCATGCTCCCGAAGAGGTTGGCGGTCGCGGTGCAGGCCGCGATCTTGCGCAGGATCGGCTGCCGGAAGATGAACGCCAGACCCGCCAGGAGTTCCGTCCGCAGGCTCCGCGCCTGCTGTACCGCCGGGCGGCGGGCCCGCCTCGGCTCCCGCGCGCGGATCGCCAGTATGGCCGCCGAGGACACCGCATAGGACACCGCATCGGCCGTCACGGCGCCGGCCTTCAGCAGGCCGAACAGTGCGCCGCCCAGGCCAGGCCCGGCGACCTGGGCGAACGACTGTGTGGCCCCTAGCTTGCCGTTGCCGTCGGCCAGCTCCGCCCGGCCGATGAGACTGGGCACGTAACTCTGGTACGCGACGTCAAAGAACACCGTCGCGATCCCCGTCAGGAGCGCGACAGCGAAAAGCTGCCCCAGGGTCAGCGCGCCGAGCCAGGCTGCGACCGGGACCGAGCCCATGATCAGCATCCGCCCGATGTCGCAGGAGATCATCAGGCGTCGCTTGGCGATCCGGTCGACCAGCAGCCCGGTCGGGAGCGCGATGAGCAGGAACGGCACCGTCTCGGCGGCGGACAGCAGCCCGACCTGGAGGGTCGAGGCATGCAGCAGTACGACCGCGACGAGCGGGAAAGCCACCACCGAGACGGCCGAGCCCAGCTCGCTGACAGACTGGCCGCCCCATAGCAGCAGGAAATCGCGGTGCCGCCACAGGCTCGGCGGTCGCGGCCGCGGCGTCACAGGCCCAGGTCGTCCAGCTGCTTGTGCAGCTCCGCTCGCGGGCCGGCATAGGTGGTCGGCTGGCCCGGCTTAGCCGGGGCGACCGGGCCGGAGCCGGGGCGGCCCACGCTAGCTCCGCCTCCGGTGCTGGCGATACCCGTGCTGCCCGTCACCGCGGAGCTGGCCCGGCTGGCCCTGGCTGCCCGGTGGTCCCGCAGCAGCCAGCCCGCCAGCACACCCCCGACGAGGCCGCCGATGTGGGCCTGCCAGCCGATGCCGGCGTGCGGTAGCAGCACGGTGAACTGATAGGCGAAGCACAGCGCCATCACGGCGCCGATGAGCATGTCGATGACGTGCCGGTCGAAGAAGCCGCGGACCATGATGTAGCCGAAGTACCCGAAGACCACGCCGCTGGCGCCGACCCCCACGGTCTGCGGGCTCTCGGTGAACCAGGCGGCGAGCCCGCTGGTGACGACGACCAGGGCGGTCAGCCCGGCGAACTTCGCGACGCCGCGGTAGGCGGCCAGGAAGCCGAAGATGAACAGCGGGCCGGAGTTGCCCTCGATGTGGGTCCAGCTGACGTGCAGGAAGGGCGCCGTGATGATGTGCGGCAGGCTGCCGACGTCGCGGCCGCGGATTCCGTACTGGAAGGTGAGGGCGTAGTGGTCCGCCCAGTTCGCGATCTGGATGATCCACAGCAGGGCCAGGACGCCTGCCATGACGAACAGGGCGCGACGGGCGCCGGCGAGCACCGTCGCGGGATCGGCGGCACCCAGGTCCCAGGACCGGCGTGCCGTCGCCGGCCGGCCCGCCGTCCCGGTCGGTAGCTGGTCGCTCATCGTCGTATCCCGTCGCCTGTTGGGGCCATCAGGAAAAGCTAACCGCTTCCGGCCCGGCGGGGAAGCCTGGGGCAGGCGCGCCTGCCCCGGCGGGCGGTCGCGGCGGGCGGTCGCGGCGGGCGGTCGCGGCGGGCGGTCGCGGCGGGCGGTCGCGGCGGGCGGTCGCGGCGGGCGGTCGCGGCGTGTCGCCGCCGGCCAGGTCCCGCAGGCCAATGATCGCAGCCCGCGGGACCTAGCCAGTCATTACGTTCAGTAATTGTTACGGTACGTATTGCCAAACTGTGATCTGCAAGACATTAATAACAACGTCGCGACACAGCTTTTTCAGCGGAAGTGCTTGGTCCGGCCCCGCGCTTCTGGCAACGTTATGCCGCGACGGTGCCGGGCCTAGCAGCCGGCGGTCAGTTCCGCCGGAATGGCGGACGAGATGGCCGCCGCCGCAATCGGGCCGGCCGGGGTCCGTCATGACTCGCTGCCCGTACCGCAGCGGTCTGTGCGTGGGGCGCTTTGCCCCGCCGCGCCTGGCCGACGGAAGGACCGCATTGTCACAGCACCGGAGACGGACGCCGGACAAGCGTGCGCGCCCGCGCATCAGCGTGTTCATGGGTACCTCCATGGCGGCCATCCTGGCGGTCACCTCCGGAGGCTACGTAGCGCTCCGCGCGCACAGCCACGGAGCCGACCCAGTGGCCGTCGCCGCGGCGGAAGTGCGCGTCAGCCACGCCGCGGTGGTGCTGGAGCAGGAACGCCAGCACATGATCCTGATGGACGCCGCCTCGCGGACCATGAGCGTGGAGAGCGCGCCCAAGCTGGCCGCGCAGCCGGCCGCCACGGTCGCGCCCGCCACGGCTACCGGCGGAACGGCTGCCGGCGGAACCGTTGCCGACGCGGCGGGCGGGACGTCCGCGCCGCCGCCGAATCCCGGTACCGCTCAGTCCGTCGCCTACAGCCTGCTGCCGTCGTTCGGCTTCAACGCGGCTAGCCAGTTCCCCTGCCTGGACGACATCTGGAGCCGGGAGAGCGGCTGGCGCTACAACGCCGAGAACGCGACGAGCGGCGCCTACGGCATTCCCCAGGCCCTGCCGGGGTCGAAGATGGCCACCGCGGGACCGGACTGGCAGACGAGCGTGTCGACCCAGGTGAAGTGGGGCCTGGGCTACATCCAGGGCCGGTATGGAACTCCGTGCGGCGCCTGGTCGTTCTGGCAAGGGCACGGCTGGTACTGACGCGACCCGCGGCGAGGCCATTGAATAGCTGCGCGTAGTCGCCGTATCACGGAGAGATATACATATTGGCGGCTGGGCCTTCCCGATGCTCAAGCGGCGAGTTTAGTTTCGACCGGAAAAGGTTCCACGCAGGGTAGTTTCCTGCTGCGAATCTAGTAACTTGTGACCTTACTCACATGCGTGGCGATCGCCCCTCCGGTAGCTGCCGTGTCGGCGCCGATTGCCAAGGTGAGCGGCCCGACCGCGGCGGAACTCGCAGGTGGCGCACGGTGGTCGTGATCTACGTCACATAGAAAAACTGGCACTTTGCGGTGGATCGGCGGCTCAGCAACCGCAACTATTGGTGCCTGACAGCACCCCGCGTCCGTGACGGTTGCCCCGAGTAACCCTCGTCGCCCTGACCCGCGTCCCGTCACCGCGCCGCTGCCGGCCCGTTCCGTGGCCCTGGCATCGTTCCGGGTGGAAGCCGAACGCGCAGTGCGCGTGACCAAAGGCGCCTCTTGTCTTCGCACGCCAGACTCTCCGGATATCGCCCACCCTCAAAACTTACGATCACCGTGGCATGCGCCACCGTCCTGGCGGCAGGCGCCGCCGGGGGCACGGTGGCTCTGTGGCCTCGCCCCGCAGTCGCCCCGCAGGCGGCCAGGGTCACGGCCGCGCAGGTCGGCCGGACGGCCGGCGCGACGGCTCTCCAGGATCGTCCTGGCCAGGCCATCACCGATTTCGAAACCCGGCATGCGGACTCCGCCGCGGCGTCGTCGCTGCGTGCGGCCCAGCAGGCCGCCAGGGCCAGGGCGGCGGCCCGCGCGAGAGCAGCCGCCCGGGCCCGGGCAGCCGCGGCGGCGCAGGCGGCGGACCGGGCGGCCGCGGCGCAGGCGGCCGCGGCGCAGGCCGCCCAGCAGACGGCGCAGCCCGCGGCGGCGGCCAGCAGTCCGGCGGCGGCACAGCCGGTCCCCGTGGTGGCGTCCGGCTCACCGCAGCAGATCGCGATGGCCATGCTCGGTTCCTACGGCTGGCCGTCCTCGCAGTTCTCCTGCCTGGACGAGCTCTGGAACCGGGAAAGCGGCTGGAACCCCACCGCGGCGAACCCGAGCGGCGCCTACGGCATCCCGCAGGCGCTGCCGGGATCGAAGATGGCCAGCGCCGGAGCGGACTGGGCGACCAACGCGACGACTCAGATCAAGTGGGGCCTGGGCTACATCAAGGGCACCTACGGGTCGCCGTGCGGCGCGTGGTCGCACGAGGAAGCCACCGGGTGGTATTGATGAGCGCCCAGTTGCGCGGTCACCGATACCGCTTCATCCTCATCGCCGTGGCGCTCGCCTGCGCCGCACTGATGCTGACGCTCACCCGGCCCGCGCCGGCCCGAGCCGCCACCGCCAGCGCCGCGGCCATCAGCAGCAAGCTGCGGCTGACCGCCTGGCGCTACGCGCTGCACCAGCGCGGCAAGCCCTACATCTGGGGCGGCACCGGGCCCTCCGGGTTCGACTGCTCCGGGCTGGTGTATGAGTCCTACCGGTCCCGCGGCGTGCACCTGCCCAGGACCACCTACGGGATGCTGGGCAGCTGGTACCTGGTCAGGATCCGCAAGTCGCAGGCCCGCCGAGGCGACCTGGCGTTCTTCGGCTCCGGGCACGTCGAGCTGTACGACCGCGGCAGCTGGACGTACGGCGCGGCGGAGCCGGGCACGCGGATCGGCTACCACCGCATGAACAGCTACTGGCACCCCACGATGTACTTCCGGGTGCGCCGCTAGCTCGCGGGGTTCCGCCCTCCGGCAGCCATGATCGTGCAGCGTTTTGGGGGTCATCACCCCCAAAACGCTGCACGATCTCCTCAGCCCGGCTCCTCAGCCCGGCTCCTCAGCCCGGCGGGAGCGGCCGGAACGCGGACAGGGCCGTAACGAAGACCCGCCTGGCCGCGGCGAAGTAGGCCGACGGGGCGGACACGCTCAGCGCGTACGGCTGACGCCCGGCCGAGGTCGGCAGCGTCACCAGGATGGCCAGCACGGTGGTCCGCGCGGTGCCGGGCGGCTTCCAGCTAAACCGCCAGCTCGCCGCCGCCGCGCCCGCGAGCTCGGCGGGCTGGATCGCGCCCAGCCGGTAGCCGGGGTACCCGCGGGCCGCCAGGGCCGCCGCCTGCTGGTAGCGGGCCTCGGCCACGGGCCCGGCGTAGGTGAACGGCCGCAGGCTGACCTCCAGGTAAGCCGAGCCGATCGGTGGTTCCAGGAAAACCGCCTGGCCCTGCGTCCGCAGCTGCCATGGATCGGGGGCTGCGATGACGAAGCCGGCAGTGCTGCCCAGGCCGGTGGCCGTGACGGTGTGCCACCGATATCCGGCCGGCGGCGCCAGGTTCGCGGCCCCGCCGCCAGTTCCGGAGCCGCCCGCCGCGCTAGTCCCGCCGCCGGCAACGCCGCCAGGGGCGGAGCCCTGGCTAGCCGTGCCGCCGCCCCCGGCCGCCGCGGCGGCGGCACCGCCCGGCCCGGCTGCCGCGCCGGACCGGCCCGCCGCGCCGCTGCTTCCCGCGCTGGCCGTCCCGGCGCCCCCCGCCTGGGTGCCGGGACTGTCGACGGTCAGCGTGCGAGAGTAGACGTTAAATCCGATCAGGGCCGCGACGAAGATAGCGGCAATTCCCGCGCTGACCGTAGCCACTCGCCAGTAACGCGACCAGGGCCCGCGCCGGCTGGCGGGGGACCGCGCGGCACCCGGGGGAAGCGCGGCACCCGGGGGAAGCGCGCCCTGCGGCCGGGGTCTCGGCGGGCGTTGTGCCCCGGCGCCGGGCCAGGAGGCTAGCGCCCAGGCTCCGGGCGGGCCCTGAGCGCCGGCCCCGTCCGGATCCAGGAACTCGGGCAGCCCGGCCCCGGTCAGGCCAGCGGTCGCCGCGCCGACGGAGCCGCCCGGCATCTGCAGGTCGGCGTAGACCGGGGGGTCCAGGAACGCTGGCCCGCGACCGGGCCGCCCGCGGGCTGGGTCGGCGGGCAGGGCAGCGGTCGCGTCGCCGGGACTCGCGCCGCCGGGACTCGCGCCGCCGGGCGGTCGGCTCGTGACCCAGCCGGAACCCAGCGGCGCCGGCCCGGTCCCCGCAGCCAGGCCGGCGTCGGTCAGGAGCGTCGCCGCGGTCGCCGCGTCCGGCCGGGTGGCGGGGTCCCGGCGCAGCAGGGCGTCGATCACCGGCCCGAGCGGGCCCGCCGACGGCGCCCGCGGCGGTTCCTCGCCCGCCACGCCAGCCGAGATCGCGGCCGGGCCGCCGGGCCGCTCAAAGGGCCCGCGTCCCTCGACCGCCGCATACAGCGTCGCCCCGAGCGACCACAGGTCCGACGCCGGCGTCGCGTCGCGCCCGCGGATGCGCTCCGGCGCGGTGAAGCCGGGGGTCCCCACGACCATGCCCGCCTGCGTCTGCCCGGGGTCCCCCTCGAACGTCGCGATGCCGAAGTCGGTCAGCACCGCGCGGCCGTCGGCCGTGACCAGGACGTTGCCCGGCTTGACGTCCCGGTGCAGGACGCCGGCGGCGTGCGCGGCGGCCAGGGCCCCCAGCAGGCTGGTTCCCAGCTCGGCCGCGTGCTGCGGCGGCAGCGGGCCGTCCTCCGCGATGACCTGGTCCAGGGATCGTCCGCCGATCAGCTCCATGACGATCCACGGACTCCCGCCTTCCTCGAGGACGTCGAAGACGGTCACCACGCCCGGATGGCTGAGCCGGGCCGCCGCCCTGGCCTCGCGCAGCGTCCACTGGTAGCTGGCCTCGGCATCGGTCGGCATGGCGAGCGCGGTGATCTGGACTTCCTTCACCGCGACGTCACGATGCAGCAGCTCATCGCGGCCTCGCCAGACAATTCCCATCGCGCCGCGGCCGATCGGGCCCTGCAGTCGGTAGCGCCCGGCGACCAGCCGGCCAGCCCCCTTCACAGCGTGCATGCCGGGACACTATCCCCGCGGCCAGTTAGTTTCCTGTGAGGAAGATGTGAATTCGGCTCGCCGTGGTCATGGGGCCGTGGTCATGGGGCCGTGGTCATGGGCCGTGGTCATGGGGCCGTGCGGCGGCCGTGCGGCCAGGCCATCGCCAGCACGTCGAGCGCCCGGTCGAGCTGCTGCTCGGTGATCTCGCCGCGTTCGACGTGGCCGCGGGAGATCGTCACCGCCCTGATGGTCGCGCCCGACTCGAGCGCCTCATGCGCGATCGCCGCGGCGGCCTCGTACCCGATGAACGGATTGAGGGCCGTGACGATCGCCGGCGACGACTCCGCGTTCTGCCGCAGCCGGGCGGTGTTGGCCGTGATCCCGGCGACGCACTTGTCGGCCAGCAGCGCGGCGGCAGCACTCAGCAGGCTGGCCGAGCTCAGCAGGTTGCGGCCGATCACCGGCAGCATGACGTTCAGCTCGAAGTTGCCCGCCGACCCGCCGAACGCAATGGCCGCGTCGTTGCCGATCACCTGGACGCACACCTGGCTGGCTGCCTCGCAGATGACCGGGTTGACCTTGCCCGGCATGATCGACGATCCCGGCTGCAGGTCCGGCACCGTGATCTCGGCGAGCCCGGTGCGCGGCCCGGAGTTCATCAGCCGCAGGTCGTTGCAGATCTTCAGCAACGAGATCGCGATGCCGCGCAGCACGCCGCTGGCCGCGACCAGGCCGTCGCGCGAACCCGCCGCCTCGAAGTGGTCGGGCGCCTCCGACAGCGGCAGGCTGAGGTCGCCGGCCAGCCGCGCGATGACCTCGGCCGCGAATCGCGGCGGGGCGTTCAGCCCGGTGCCCACGGCGGTGCCGCCCAGCGGCAGCTCGCCGACCTCGGACAGGACCTGGCCGACTCGGGTGACGCCATGGCGGATGGCCGCCGCGTAGCCGCCGAACTCCTGGCCCAGCGTGACCGGCGTGGCGTCCATCAGGTGGGTGCGGCCGCTCTTGACCACGTCGGCGAACTGCTCGGCCTTGGCCTCCAGCGCGCCGGCCAGCCCGGCCAGGGCCGGCTCCAGGGACCGGGCGAGCAGCTGGCAGGCGGCGAGATGGATCGCGGAGGGGAAGACGTCGTTGGAGGACTGCGAGGCGTTGACGTGGTCGTTCGGGTGCACTGGCCGGCCCAGCTGGCGGGCCGCGAGGGTCGCGATCACCTCGTTGGCGTTCATGTTGGAGGAGGTGCCCGAGCCCGTCTGGAACACGTCCAGCGGGAACTGGTCGAGGTGCTGCCCGGCGGCGATCTGCGCGGCGGCGTCGTGAATCGCCGCGGCGAGTTCTGGCTCCAGGACCCCCAGCTCGCCGTTGACCACGGCCGCCGCGCCCTTGATCGAGGCCAGCGCGATGATCAGGTCCCGGTGCAGGGGCTCCCCGGAGACCGGGAAGTTCTGCACCGCGCGCTGGGTCTGCGCGCCCCATAGCGCGTCCGCGGGCACCTGGACCTCGCCCATCGAGTCGTGCTCGGTGCGGTAGTCGGCGGCGGGCTCCTGCGGCCGGGTGGCGGGCTCCTGCGGATCGGCGGGCATGGTCCTCCTAGCTGGGCCCGCTGCCGATGGTCAGCAGCGGCTGCCCGGGCGCCGTGACGTCGGCGAAGAAGTCGTTCCCCTTGTCGTCCACGACGATGAAGGCCGGGAAGTCGCGTACCTCGATCCGCCAGACCGCTTCCATCCCCAGCTCGGGGTACTCCAGCACCTCGACCTTGGTGATGCAGTCCTGGGCCAGCTTGGCCGCCGCCCCGCCGATCGACCCGAGATAGAAGCCGCCGTGCTGCTGGCAGGCGGCGGTGACGGCGGCCGACCGGTTGCCCTTGGCCAGCATCACCAGCGACCCGCCGGCGGCCTGGAACTGATCCACGTAGCTGTCCATCCGGCCCGCGGTGGTCGGCCCGAAGGAACCGGATGCGTAGCCCTCCGGGGTCTTCGCCGGGCCGGCGTAGTAGACGGCATGGTCGCGCAGGTAATCGGGCATCGGCTGGCCGGCCGCGAGCCGCTCGGCGATCTTCGCGTGCGCGATGTCACGGGCCACGACCATCGGCCCGGTCAGGGCGAGCCGGGTCTTGATCGGGTACTTCGACAGCTCGGCGCGGACCTGCGTCATCGGCCGGGACAGGTCGATCCGGACCACATCCCCGTCCAGCTCGTCCGGCGTGGTGTCGGGCAGGTACTGCGCGGGATTGCTTTCGAGCTGCTCCAGGAATACCCCGTCGCGGGTGATCTTGCCCAGCGCCTGGCGGTCGGCCGAGCAGGACACGGCGATGGCGACCGGGCAGGACGCGCCATGGCGCGGTAGCCGGATCACCCGAACGTCGTGGCAGAAGTACTTGCCGCCGAACTGCGCGCCGATGCCGGTCTTGCGGGTGAGCTCCAGCACCTGCTGCTCAAGCTCGGTGTCCCGGAAGCCGTGCCCGCTGGGCGAGCCGCTGGCGGGCAGCGCGTCGAGGTACTTGGCCGAGGCGTACTTGGCGGTCTTGAGCGCGTACTCGGCGCTGGTGCCGCCGACGACGATGGCCAGGTGGTAGGGCGGGCAGGCGGCGGTGCCCAGGGAGCGCAGCTTCTCCTCGAGGAAGGCCAGCATGCGCGCCGGGTTCAGCACGGCCTTGGTCTCCTGGTAGAGGTAGGACTTGTTGGCCGACCCGCCGCCCTTGGCCATGAACAGGAACTTGTACTCGCCGCCGCCGGTGGCATACACCTCGATCTGGGCCGGCAGGTTGCTGCCAGTGTTCCGCTCCTCCCACATGGTCAGCGGGGCGAGCTGGGAGTACCGCAGGTTCAGCCTGGTGTAGGCGTCGTAGACCCCGCGGGCGATGTGCTCGTCGTCGCGCCCGTCGGTGAGGACCCGCTGGCCGCGCTTGCCCATCACGATGGCGGTCCCGGTGTCCTGGCACATGGGCAGCACTCCGCCGGCGGCGATGCAGGCGTTCTTGAGCAGGTCGCCCGCGACGAACTTGTCGTTACCACTGGCCTCTGGGTCGTCCAGGATCGACCGGAGCTGGCGCAGGTGCGCAGGCCGCAGCAGGTGCGCGATGTCGTGCATCGCCTCGGCGGTCAGCAGGGTCAGGACACCCGGCTCGATCTCGAGGAACTCGCGGCCGAGGGCCTGGCGGACGCTGACACCGTCCGGGGTGATCCGGCGGTACTGCGTGGTGTCCGGGCCGGTCGGCAGGAGATCGGCGTAGCTGAACTCGGGCATCAGGGGCACATCCTCGTCGCGCTGGCTCTGTCTCTCCTCATCGTATTTCGCCGGCTGCGGCTCCCAGGATCTCCACCTCGCCGTCGGACTCGACGGCGATCTCTTCAGCTCGCGTCGGGCTGGCGGCCGGCGCGGGACCGCGCATCCGGATGGCCAGCAGGACCACCAGCAACGCGCACAGGTCGAAGGCGGCCGCCACGGTGAAGGACACGGCCATGCCGCGGGTGAGGATGTGGTGCGCCTGCGCGACCGGTCCGGCGTGCGCGAGCGGATGCCGCGCGGCGGCCCGGCTGGCGGTCCCGTACACCGTCACCAGGATCGACAGCCCGAGCGCCCCGCCGACCTGCTGGGTGACGTTCACCATGCTCGCGGCGGCGCCCGAGTCCTCCGGCGCCACCCCGGCCAGCGACGTTAGGGTCAGTGGCACGAAGGCGACACCCATTCCCCCGCCGAGCAGGAGCAGCGGGCCCAGCACACCGGACAGGTAGGTGGAGCTGGGGGAGAGCTGGCCGAGCCATGCCATGCCGGTCACGGCCGGGATGAGCCCGGCGATCATGAGCGGCTTGGCCCCGAACCGGGGGATGAGCACCGGTGCCAGCCGGGACACCGCGAACAGCGCGGCGGTCATGGGAAGGAACGCCAGCCCGGCCAGCAGCGGGCTCAGGCCGAGCACCTCCTGGACGAACTGCGACAGGAAGAAGAACATCCCGAACATGCCGGCCACCAGCAGCAGGCGCACGACGTAGGACGCCGTGCGACTGCGGTCGGCGAACAGGCGCAGCGGCGTAATCGGCTGCGCCGACCTGGTCTCGATCGCGACGAACGTCGCCAGCAGCATCGCCGCCGCCGCGAACGCGGCCAGGGTGAGCGAGTCGCTCCAGCCGCTCGATGCCGCCCGGATGAACGCGTAGACCAGCGCGGACATGCCGGCTGTCGAGGTCAGCGCCCCGCCGAGATCCAGCTTGCCGGGCTGCCGGGGCGACTCGCCGATGAACCGGGGGCCGATCAGCAGCACCGCGATGCCGATGGGCACGTTGATGAACAGCACCCACCGCCAGGAGAACCATTCGGTGATCACCCCGCCGAGGACCAGGCCCAGCGAGCCGCCGCCCATGACGACCGCGGTGAACAGGCCGAGGGCGCGAGTCCGCTCCCGGCCGTCGGGATATCCGGACACGATGATCGCCAGCACGGCCGGGGTGGCGATCGCGCCGCCGACGCCCTGCGCGGCGCGGGCCGCCAGCAGCCAGGTTGCCGTGGTGGCCAGGCCGCCGGCCAACGATGCGGCGGTGAACAGGGCCAGGCCGGCCAGGAAGACGCGGCGTCGGCCGAGGACGTCCCCGGCGCGGCCGCCCAGCAGCAGCAGGCCGCCGAAGGTGAGCGCGTAGGCGTTCAGCACCCAGGACAAGCTGGCCGCCGAGAAGTGCAGGCCGCTGGCGATGCTCGGCAGGGCGATGTTCACGACCGAGAGGTCCAGCACGATCATCAGCTGGGCGCACAGCATGATGGCCAGGGTGATGCCAGGTCGATGACGGCGTCGGGCAGACGCTTGGCCAGGCTGAGCTGACGTGGTCAGAGCAGGCGAAGGCATGGATTCCTTCCAGAGGAGTACGCGGAGGTGCCGCGCGACGCAGGCCTGGCGAGCGCGGCCGAAGATGAGCTAGCCTGAAGAAAGATTCGGAGGATCCCTCCGGTAACTATACGGAGGTACCCTCCGCTTTGGCAAGCACGGTCTTGCCGGCACGGTCAAGCCGCGCGGTCGTGTCGGCACGGTCAAGCCGCGCGGCGTGAGCATGGTGAGGTGAGGGATGACGGCGACGGGGCCGGCGCCGGGTGCGACGGCGAAGCGCCCGATGCGGGCCGACGCGCGGCGAAACTGCGAGCAACTGCTGGCCCGGGCCGCCGAGGCCTTCGCCGAGCGGGGCGCCGACGATGTCTCCCTGGAGGAGATCGCGCGGCGGGCGGGCGTGGGGATCGGCACCCTGTACCGGCACTTCCCGACCCGGCAGTCGCTGCTCGAGGCCGTTTACCGCGATCAGGTGGAGGCGCTGGACCGGCGGGCCAGCGGACTGCTCACCGCCGACTCGCCGGGCGACGCGCTCGCGGAGTGGCTGATCGCGCTGACGGCTTTCGGCAGCACGAAGCGGTCGATGAATACCGCCCTGCTCGCGATGCTCGGCAAGGAGTCGGAGCTATTCTCCTCGTGCGGCGCGATGCTGCGCGACGCTACGACGGCACTGCTGACCCGGGCCCAGGAAGCCGGCGTCGCCCGCACCGACATCGTCGGCACCGACGTGCTCCGGCTGGTGCACGGCCTGATGCTGGCCGCTGATTCCGCGCCGGGAGACGCAGGCCAGGCCGACCGGATGATGTCGCTGGTCCTGGCCGGCCTCCTGATCGACCCCGCGCGGCAGTAACGCGCCCGCGGCGTCGCGAGGCCCGATCGCGAGGCCCGATCGCGAGGCCCGCGGCGTCGCGAGGCCCGATCGCGAGGCCCGATCTACTATCCGCAGCCGATGCCGCCCTGCAGAACTGGCATGGCGCCGATCTAGCTGGGTAGCTCGGACGTTCGCCGGGGCGTTTCGCCCGCGGCATCAGGGACGGAGGACCTGGTGAGCATTCCGGAGACAACTGAGGGTTCCGTCGACCTGAACGAGGCTGCCCGGCAGCTCGAGCTGGCGATTCATGATGCTCGGGTCTCCTTTGGCTGCACCGGCCTGGCCGACCTGGACCGGGCCCACACCTTCGCGATCACGGCCTGGGCGGCGATCAATTCGGCCGAGCACCTGCTCCGGGCGGCCCTCACCTCCCGTCAGGTCATCCCGCCCGACATGGACCACCTCACGGAGAGCTAGCACCCGCGAGGCGCCGGCCGTTTCATGATCACCCGGCTTTCTCAGTCACAGTGACTGAGAAAGCCGGGTGATCATGAACGGAGGCCGGTTTGTCCACAGTCTGGGCGGAGCTGCCGGCGTTGTCCACAGTCTGGGCGGAGCTGCCGGCGTTGTCCACAGTCTGGGCGGAGCTGCCGGCGTTGTCCACAGTCTGGGCGGAGCTGCCGGCGTTGTCCACAGGGATTGCCCGCTTTGCTGCGTCCTGGCCGGAGGTTGCCGAGCATGGCATCATGTCGGGCGATCTCAGCGATAGCTGTCGGCTGCTGCTGGCGACGCAGGCGGGTGTCGTCGCACGATGGCAGGCGCCCAGCGTCGGGTTGGAGACAGCCGTCATTGACGCTCGGCTGCGCCGCAGCCGATGGCAGCCGCTGTATCGAGGGGTGTACGCGGCGTTCACAGGTCAGCCGTCCCGGGAGTGCTTATTGTGGGGCGCCGTACTGCGAGCGGGTCCGTGCGCGGCGCTGAGTTATCACACCGCAGCGGAGCTGGACGGGCTGACGGACGTCCGAGCCAGCGCCATTCACGTCACCGTTCTACCCGAGCGAGAGGTCACGGTCTCGGGCCGCGAGCGCCGAGCCGGGGCGCCGCGCATCGTTGTCCATCAGTCAGCCCGGCTGGCCGTTGCGCGCCACCCTGTGCGCGTTCCGCCCCGCACGCGGGTCGAGGAGACGGTACTCGACCTGGCGCTGGCCTCGGCTCGTTTCGATGAGGCGCTCTTCTGGCCGGTCGCCGCCTGTGCGCGACGCCGCACTACCCCCGAGGCATTGCGACGAGCAATGCAGGAGCGCCCGCGGGTGCGCTGGCGCGCGGCGCTGACCGGCGCGCTCGATGACATCGGGGGCGGCGTTCACTCGGTGCTGGAGTACCGCTACGTGCACGGCGTCGAGCGGCCCCACGGCCTCCCCGCCGCCAGTCGGCAGGCCCAGCGGCCTCGCGGATCGCAGTCCCAGTACCTCGACAATCTCTACGAGGAGTGCGGCGTCGCGGTGGAACTCGACGGCCGGGCCGCCCACCGGGCGGAAGACCGCTGGCAGGACGCTCACCGGGACAACTTCTTTGCCCGCGTCGGCATTGTCACGCTCCGCTACGGGTGGGCCGATGTCACCGAGCACCCCTGCCGGATGGCCGCGGAGATCGGTCAGGTCCTGCGTGAACACGGCTGGACCGGCACCCTTTCCCGCTGCGGCCCGGCCTGCGGCCGCTGACCCCGGCCCGGCCTGCGGCCGCTGACCCCGGCCGCCGGGCCAGCAGTCCCCGCTCGCCCGGCCAGCCCGCCCGGCTGCCAGCCAAGCAGCCGACCGCATCACGGCGGATATGAGGAGCTCGCGGCACGGCCGGGCATCTAAGCTCGGCATCGTGACAACTGTGGAAGACGTGGTGACCGCCTGCGGCGCGGCGGCGGCCGCCGGAGCGCGGAGCATCGCCGCCGCGCCTGGCGAGGTCATCGACAAGGCGTTGTTCGCCATGGCCGACCTGCTGACCGAGCGCGCGCCGGAGATCCTGGCCGCCAACGCCGCCGACGTGGCGGCCGGCGAGGCGGCCGGGCTGGGCGGTGGCCTGCTGGACCGGCTCCGGCTGGATGAGGGCCGGCTAGCCGACATGGCCGCTCAGATCGGCCTGCTGGCAGATGCCGGCTTCCCGCCGGAGGAGACCGCAGTGGGGGAACTGCCCGGCGGCCTGGTGCTGAGCGAGCGCCGGGTGCCGGTCGGGGTGATCGGCGCGAACTTCGAGGCGCGGCCCAATGTCACCATCGACGTCGCATCCCAGCTGCTGAAGTCACGCAACGCCGGGGTGCTGCGGACGGGCGCCGCGGCGCTCGGATCGGCGTCGGCCCTGTTCGATCACGCCATCGCGCCCGCGCTGACCGCCGCCGGGCTGGACCCGGGCGCGTTGCAGCTAGTCCGGTCGGCCGACCGGGAGGCGGCGCAGGCCCTGGTGAGCCTGCCGCACCTGATCCCGCTGGTGATCCTGCGGGGGAGCGGGGAGAGCACCCGGCTGCTCGCGGCGCAGGCGGCCCGCCGCGGCGTGCGGACGCTCGCGCACGCCGACGGCGGCGGCGTGCTCTACCTGGACCGGGCGGCCGACCCGGCCCTGGCGCGGCAGGTGATCACGGCGAGCCTGGATCGGCTCGGCGTCTGCAACCGGCTGAACCTCCTGCTCATCTGCTCCGACGCCTGGGACGAGCTCCTGGCCCTGGCGACCGAGGCCATGGCCCTCCGCGGCGTCACGCCGTCGCTGGCGCCCCATGACGAGCCGCTCGGCTACGAGTGGGCACTGAGCGACGGGCGCGAGGCGACCGTAACCGTCAGCCCGGCCAGCGGACCGGCGCAGGCCGCCGAGCTGGCCAACACCCAGACCTCCGGCCTGGCCGCCGCCATCGTCACCGCAGACCCGGACGCGGCCGGGGAGTTCCTGCGCAGCTACCGGGGGACCGGGGCGTTCTGGAACGCGAGCACCCGGCTCCTGGACGGGTTTAAGCTGCGCGGCGTGCCCGAGACGGGGATCAACGTCGATCACGTCCCCGGCCCCCGCGGGCCGGTGACCTTCCAGGACCTCTGCCTCCGGCAGTTCGTCGTGCGTCCGCGGGAGGCCTGACCTTGAGGTCGGTCGTGGTCAAGATCGGCTCCAGCTCGGTGACCCGCTCCACCGGCCCCGACCCGGTCGTCCTCACCTCGGCCCTCGACGCGGCGCTGAACGCCAGGTCCCTCGGCTGGAACGTGGTCCTCGTCTCCTCCGGGGCGGTGGCGTCCGGCTCGGCCTATCTCGCCCGGACGAGCGAGCTCGGCTCCTCGGCCCGGCTGGCCGCCGCGGTGGGCCAGCCGTTCCTGATGGATATCTACCGGTCCGTGTCCGAGGTGTCCGGCCGTCATGTCTGCCAGGTCCTGATCTCCGAGAGCGACCTGAAGTCGGCCAGGGCCATGTCATCGGTCTGCGCGGTGCTGGATGAGTGCGGGCGCGCCGGGGTGATCCCCATCGTCAACGGCAACGACGTGACCGACATGCGAGGCTCCGACAACGACGGGATAGCCGTGGCCCTGGCCGTGTCCAGCGGCGCGGACAAACTGCTGCTCCTCACCGACGTTCCCGGCGTGCAGGATTCCGGCGTCCAGCTAGCAGATCTCGCGGCCGCGGACACTCGCGGCGTTCAGACGAGCAAGGCCGGGACGGGCCGGGGCGGCATGCGCTCGAAGCTGCGCGCGGCGGAACTGGCTGCCTACAACGGAATCGAGACGCATATCGCCAGCGCCCGGCTGCATGGCGTTATCACGCAGTGCGTCAAGGGTGAGCCCGTGGGCACGCGCGTCGTGGTCGCCCGCGAGCGTTTCCCCGCGGAGTCCAGGTGGATTTCCGGCGTGGCCATGAGTCATGGTTCCATCGTCATTAACCGGCCAGCCGAGGAGAGCATCCGAGCAGGCGCGAGCCTGTTCGCCTCGGGGATCAAGAAGGTGGACGGCAACTTTGCCGGGGGGGACGTGATCGAGGTGATCACGCCGTCCGGCCGCCTGGTCGCCCGGGGAGTGTCGAAGGTCTCGGCAACTTTGATGGGCCTCATCCGGGCGATGCGAACCGATGAGATCGCTATCGTGCTGACGCAGATCCTAGCCAAGTTCCTGCGGGGTGCGCGGGGTGCGCGGGATGCGCGGGGTGCGCGGGGTGCTGCGCCGGGCGCACCGGATGGCCTCGCTCCCGACCCGGACGAGCTCGCCGGCCTGCGCGCGCCCGTCCGCAACGCGCTCGATCTAGTGGAGAGCCACGGGTATGAGCTCACCCGGAGGCTGGCCCTGGAAATCATGAACCTGTTCCCGGCCGCGACGGTCGAGGCGATGCTGGACACCCGCCGGGACGAGGGACTCCGGCATCTGCGCCAGCGCTACAGCAGGCTGTCCAGCGACCTGAGCTTCATCGACCGCCAGCGCCTCGTGGTCTTCTAGCTCGCGGCGAGAGCAGCCTGAGCAGGGGCGCTGCCGGACGCGCTGGCAGCGCGGTCGGCCGTCAGGCCGGCCGGGATAGCTTCGAGGCGGCGCGGGCCGCCTGGCACGGCGCGCACATCGGCACGTTCATCCCGCTGATCTGCACCGTGGCGACCGACTCGCCATCGCAGATACCCGGATCGTCGCGGTGCACCGCCGCGCACAGGCAGTGGCAGCCGGTCCGGCCGGGCTCGCGGTCGGCGGCGATGGCGGCCTGGACACGCGGGTCCGCGGCGATCTTCGCCAGCGTCTGCGCCACCGGCCGGAAGCTCTCGGCGAGCACTGGCCGCAAGCTCCCGGCGAGTTCCTTCACCGCCCGGGTAAAGCTGGTGAATGCCGCCGCCATCGCCTCCGCCGGCTCCGGATTGCCCTGCGGCCCGCTACCACTCATACCGCCATCCTCCGCCTCTCCGACCATCCTGGCGAGCCCCTGCGCGAGCCTGGCCATGGTCAGACCGTGGTGAAGGGCTCGAAGTAGTCCCAGGCCGGGGCATTATGCCGGCGTATCGAGGGGCAGGCCTGCCGCGACAGCGGCGTCGGCGAGCCCCTCGTCGTAGGTTACGAACGACGTCACCTCCCGCCCCATGCGCATCGCCGTCGCGAGGTGGATGGCATCGAGGCTGCGAACGCTCGCGGGTGCAATGGTCTGCGCGAGCATTCTGATACCCGCGTCGAGATCCACGAGCTCGATGAGATCCAGCACGGGAGGCAGCCGGCGGATGGCGTCGGGGGCGTGCCGGGCAAGCGCCCGGAAGGACTCGACCTCCGCCAGTACCGAGCTGACCCAGCCGAGATCCGAACGCTTCTTCAGCCAGTCACGGAGCGCGTCTGACTCGGCTTCGGCGTGGGCGAGCTTGACGACCGCAGCTGAGTCGAGGTAGATCATCAGCGCTCGTCGTCGCGCGCTCGGGATAGCTCGTCGGCAACGTTGACCCCGTCCGGGTCGCCGAGGTTCATCCGCAGGACGGCCCGGCGCATCTGCGCCGCCCGCTCGCGGCGCGCGGCAGATTCCAGGACTGCCTGCCGGATAGCGGCGGACCGCGAGGTGCCGTCGTGGGTGAGGACGTCTAGCGCATGCTCGGTGGCGACGTCGGTGCGAATCGTAATGGTCTCGGCCATGGGAGAATTGTAAGACAATCCGTCTTACGACTCAAGCCGTCCGGACCCAGGTATTTCGAACGCTGCCGCCGAGCGGGTCCTGGCGCATGGCTCTCAGGCGCAGGAGGAGGAATCGCGACCGCAGACGTGGGCCGCAGGTCCACGTCGCGAGATCCTGGCTGGGTCGCCGTCGGCGTGCGCATAATTCCCGAGTAGCCTGCCGATCTGACGCCGCCCCCGCGCCGAGGCTCAGATCTTGGTGAAGTGCTGGAAGCATTCCCAGGCGGTGTCGTGCTCGGCGAAGGCGGCCGCCTCGGAGCGCTTGACCGCCAGGTAGGCGGTGGACCGCAGCGACCCGAGCGCCGACATGAGCAGCTTGTCCGCCTCCAGGGCATCTAGGGCGGCGTCGAGCGTCTGGGGGAGGCGATGGGCGCCCAGGGCCGCGCGCTGCGCATCGGAGAGGGTGGACGGGTCGACGTTGACTGGCTCGCCGGGATCGAGCTGGCGGCGGATGCCGTCCAGGCCGGCGTGGATGACCGCGCCGAGGGCCAGGTAGGGATTGGCGCTGGAATCGGACGGCTTGAGCTCGAGGTTCACCGAGCTGCCGGAGTCGCTGCCCAGCGGCGAGCAGATCCGCACGGCCGCCTCCCGGTTGTCCATCCCGTAGATCGTGAACGCGCTGCTCCAGAACTGTGGCTGCAGCCGCCGGTAGCTGTTGACGCTGCCGCAGGTCAGTGCCACGAGCGCGGGCAGGTGGGCCAGCAGGCCGCCGATGAAGTGGTAACCGGTCGCCGACAGGCCGTACCGGCCGGCGGGATCGGCGAACACGGCCCGGCCGGTCGCCAGCTCGGTCAGCGAGGCATGCACGTGGGTGCCGTTGCCGGCCTGATCCGGGATGGGCTTGGGCGCGAGGCTGGCCCACAGGCCGTGCCGGAACGCGACGCCGCGCACGGTCTCCCGGTACAGCACGTGGTTGTCGGCGGCCCGCAGCGCGGGAGCGTACCGGACCACCACCTCCTGCTGGCCGTGGCCGAGTTCCGGGTAGTAGTGCTCGACCTCCAGGCCCTGCGCTCGCAGCGCGGCCACCAGGTCGATGATGTAGTCGTGGGCGATGCTGAAGCCGGTGCCCGAGTAGCAGAGGCTGTCATCGACCGGGATGAGCCGGTCCGGGCCGCCTTCGGGGTCGGCCGTCCGCCGGCCGAGCGTGAACTCTGGCTCGAACGAGGCCGACATGGCGTAGCCCTCGGCGGCAAGGGCGGCGATGGCCTGGCGCAGGAAGGTCCGGGCGCAGCCGTCCCAGGGCTGCCCGTCGGCCTGGACCTGGTCCGCCAGCATCGCGCCGGCGCCGGGCGCGTAGGGGAGCGGCACCAGGGTCGCCGGGTCCGGCCGGAGCCGGATCTCGCCGACCGGGCCCATCCCGTCCACGGGCTGCAGCGAGTCCAGCATCGACATGGCCATCATGGCCACCGTGTGGCCGATCCCGCTGGCGATGCGCTCGGCGAGGAACTGCCGGGTAGCGGCCTTCCCCCGGATGATCCCGCCGTGGTCGGCGTACAGGAACCGCACGAGCTGCAGCCCGTCTGCGTCGGCCGCGGCGAGGGCGGCCTCGGTCGCGTGCTTGGCATCGGTCTGCGACGCGCCGGTCTGCGACGCGCCGGTCTGCGACGCGCCGGTCTGCGACGCGCCGGTCTGCGACGCGCCGGTCTGCGACGCGCCGGGGGCTGCCGAGGTTTCGGAGGTTCCTGAGGTCCCTGATGTCATGAGTCAGGGTTTAGCACGGCCGTCGCTGACCCGTACAGCTCGCCCCGCTGCCGCGACGGTGGCGGCCGTCACCTGCTCATCGTGCACGTACCGGCCGCCGCGCATCAGCGACGCGGCCGCCGCGATGAACAGCACGATCATGGCCATGGTGAACACGATGACCAGGCCGTGGTGGAAGGGCTGGGAGATCAGCTGCGGGAAGAAGCTCTTGCCGGTCAGCTTCGCGGCGTTGGCGGGCGGCAGCTTGGCCAGCACGCCCGTCGGCGCGAGCAGCTGCTTGATGGGGTTGTAGCCGAGGAACGCCGCGAACAGGCTGCCGACCGGCGGCAGCTGCCCGACCTGGTGGGCGATCCCGGCCGGGACCCCCTGGGCGGTGAGGCCGCGCAGCAGCGAGGACGGCAGGGTGGCGGCGAGGCCCGCGATCATCAGCGAGAAGAAGATGCCGATGGACAGCACGAATCCGGAGTTCTGGAACGTGGCCAGCATCCCCGAGGCCGCGCCGCGCTGCCGGGCCGGGACGCTGTTCATGATCGCGGCCGCGTTCGGGGCGGAGAACAGGCCCATGCCGGCGCCGGCCACGAAGATCAGCGCGGCGAACTCGGGGTAGCTGAAGTTGGTGGGAATCAGCAGCAGGCCGCCGAACGCGGCGGCCGAGACGACCAGCCCGCCGGAGGCGAAGGCCCGGGCCCCGTGCCGGTCCGACAGCCAGCCCGAGACCGGCCCGGAGAAAACGAAGCCGCAGGTGAGCGCCAGCAGGTAGATACCCGACCAGAGCGGGGTGTCCTTGAACGCGTAGCCGTGCAGCGGCAGCCAGATGCCCTGCAGCCAGATGATCAGCATGAACTGAAGGCCGCCGCGGGCGATCGAGGCGAGCAGCGTGGCGCCGACGCCGGCGGCGAACGCCCGGATCTTCATCAGCCGCAGGTCGAACATCGGGCTGGCCGCCCGCATCTCGATGACGCAGAACGCGATCAGGAGCGCCGCGCCGCCGATCAGGCCGCTCAGCACGACCGGGCTGGTCCAGCCCATGCTGTGGCCGCCGTAAGGCTGGATGCCGTAGGTGATGCCGGTGAGCAGCCCGACCAGGCCGAGCGCGAACGTCACGTTGCCGATCCAGTCGATCCGGGCCTGGGTGCGGGCGCCGATCTCGCGCAGGCTCAGGTAGGACCAGATGGCGCCTCCGATGCCGATCGGCACCGAGACGATGAAGACCAGCCGCCAGTTGATGGCCGCGAGCACGCCGCCGAGAATCAGTCCGATGAACTGGCCGGAGATGCCGGCCACCTGGTTGATGCCCATCGCCGTGCCGCGCTGGTTGGCCGGGAACGCGTCCGTCAGAATGGCCGGCGCGTTGGCCATCAGCATGGCCCCGCCGACGGCCTGGACGACCCGCCAGCCGATCAGCCACAGCGCGCCCGGACCGCCCGTGAACGGGTCAAAGGGCAGTGCCAGCGCGCCGAGGGCGAAGATCGTGAAGCCCGCGTTGTACATCCTGACCCGGCCGTAGATGTCACCCAGGCGGCCCAGGGTCACGACCAGGACGGCGGTGACGACCAGGTAGCCCATCAGCATCCACAGCAGGTAGCTGACGTTGCCGGGGGCGAGCGGGTCCAGCTTGATGCCGCGGAAGATGGCCGGCAGGGAGATGATCACGATCGAGGCGTTGACGGTGGCCGCGAGCATGCCGAGCGTGGTGTTGGACAGGGCCAGCCACTTATAGCGGTCACCGGGCGGGCCGCTGGGCCGCCCGGCCCGGCGGCCCGCCCGGCCCGTTACGCCGTCTCGCTGCCCGGCGCTGGCGCCGTCCGCGGGCTCGCCCAACTTGCTCTCCGCTCCCCTAGATACTTGCTAGATACAAACTAACAGGCGGATGGCGGGCCCTCCGCCGGGAACGAGGCCGCGAGCCCTCGGCCGGTCCCCGGTGCTGGACACGTTCCTCAGCTTCGCTGAGGCAGGCAACTGCGCCGGCCTGGGACCAAGAATCTTGGCCGTGATCGAGCTATCTCCACCGACAGCGGCACGACCTGGACCTGACGCCGCGCTCGCCACCGCTGGCCAGGGCGTATCTTCGAGCTGTGGCATCCCGTCCTGCTCCTCGCGACCTGCGCGCCTCTGACGCCGACAGGGAGCGGGTCTTCGCCTTGCTCAGCGAGGCGGCGGCCGACGGTCGGCTCACCCTGGACGAGCACGCCGAGCGAGCCGAGCGGGCGCATGCGGCCCGCACCCTCGGCGAGCTGACCGCGCTCACCACCGACCTCGTCGCTCCGGCGGCGCAGCCGATCCGGCTGGATAACCGCCTCGCGGTCGCCGGGGTGCTGCGCCGGGAGCGGCGCGACGGGCGATGGGTCGTCCCGGCCAGCTTTCCCGTCACGGCGATCTTCGGGGAGGTCGTGCTCGACCTGCGGGCCGCGCTGCTGCAGAGCCAGCACACCGTCGTGTACGCGACGGTGATCTTCGGCAGCCTGGAGCTGATCGTGCCCGAGGGCGTCGCGGTCCAGGTCAGCGGCCGGTCCGTGCTCAGCCGGTCCGTGCTCAGCCGGTCCGTGCTCAGCCGGTCCGTGCTCAGCCCGCAGGTGGTCCGCCGGCCGGTGGTCCGCGGCAGCCCGCCGCCGCCCGAGGCCGGACTGCCGGTCATCGAGATCCGGGCCGTCACGGTCGGCGGCATGATCCGGGCCACCACGCCGCGCCGGTCCCGCTGGCGGACGGCGCTCCGCCGCGGTCGCGCCGCGAGCTAGTCCCCGTCGAAGTTGACCGAACTATAGGCCCGGAGCTTCCAGAGCTGATGCTCGCTGGAGATCGTGCGAACGGTGCCCGAGCGGGCCCGCATGACCAGCGAGTGGGTCGTGGCGCCGCCCGCGCGGTACCGCACGCCGGCCAGCAGTTCGCCATTAGTGATCCCGGTCGCCGCGAAGAACGCGTCATCCGAGGCCACCAGGTCATCAGTGGTCAGCACCCGGTCCAGGTCATGACCCGCCGCCAGTGCCTTGGCCCGCTCGGCGTCGTCACGCGGCGCCAGCTTGCCGAGGATGACGCCGCCCAGGCACTTGACCGCGCACGCCGCGATGACTCCCTCGGGCGTGCCGCCGACGCCCAGCAGCAGGTCAATACCCGTGCCCTCGCGGGCGGCCATGATCGCGCCGGCGACGTCGCCGTCGGTGATCAGCTTGATCCGCGCGCCTGTCTCGCGGACCTCGGTGATCAGATCGGCGTGCCGCGGCCGGTCCAGGATGATCACGGTGACATCGTGCGGCGAGCAGTGCTTCGCGCGGGCCACCGCCGCGACGTTAGCGCGGGGCGGCGCCTCGAGGTCGACGGCATCGGCGGCGGCCGGGCCCGTTACCAGCTTGGACATGTAGAACACGGCGGACGGGTCGTACATCGCGCCGCGGGCGCTGACGGCGATCACCGAGATCGCGTCCGGCATGCCGTTGGCGGCCAGCCGTGTGCCGTCAATGGGGTCGACCGCGACGTCGCAGAGCGGCCCGCTGCCGTCACCGACCTGCTCCCCGTTGAAGAGCATCGGCGCGGCGTCCTTCTCGCCCTCGCCGATGACGACGATTCCGTTCATCGCCACGGTGTTGATGAGCAGTCGCATGGCGTTGACCGCCGCGCCGTCGGCCCCGTTCTTGTCGCCCCGGCCGACCCACCGGGCCGAGGCCATCGCGGCCGCCTCGGTCACCCTCGCGAGCTCGAGGGCCAGGTTCCGGTCGGGGGCGTGGTGGTCGGGCTCCGGCGGCGCGTCGGGCGGGGTAACTGGCTGATTATCGGTCATGACGGATACGCCTTCCGGGTGACTGCGCCGTAGTGGAATCCTATGTATCTGATCCGCCAGCCGGATCTCGCCGGCCCGGATCTCGCCGGCCCGAGCGTCGGCAGCCTCTACCACCACTACACGGGTAGCCGGCCTGTACCTGGCAGCTGTTCCTGGCCGGCGCGCGGGCGTACCTCGATTCCAACATTGAGCAGCGCGAACTGGCTGGGCTCTTCGCGCGCGGTGACGGGCCGCCTGGAGACGCACTGCTAGGGGCATCCGCCCCGACGACCCCGATTTCGCTCAGAACGGTGTCCCCGGTGTCGGTCCGGCATCGCCGGGCGGGGCCACCGCTGCCGCGAGCCTGGCCCGGGCCCCTTCCAGCCATTCCTCGCAGATCGCCGCGAGCCGCTCCCCGCGCTCCCAGAGCTCGAGTGACTGCTCGAGAGTCAGGCCGCCGGCCTCCAGGCGCTTGACGAGATCGGTGAGCTCGTCGCGGGCCTGCTCGTAGGCGGGGCGCGCGCTCTCGGTCCGGCCTTCTGTCACGCCGTCAGCTTACAAGTCATCGTCCCCGCCGGCCGGGTCGGTCACGGTGACCGCGACCTGGTCGTCGGCGAAGCGGACGACCAGGAGCTGGCCGGCGGTGAGTTCCGCCGCCGCGCGGACCACGCTGGCGTCCTCGCGCTGGACGATCGCGTAGCCGCGGGCCAGCGTCGAGGCGGGGGAGAGCGCCACCAGGCGAGCCCGGGTGTGCGCGATGTCATCGCGGCCCCGGGCGAGGCTGGCGGACACGCAGCGCCGGGCCCGCTGCGTGAGGGCCATGATCTGCTCGTGCTGGCGGTCGATCTCCCGCATCGGGCTGGCCAGCGATGGCCGGGACCGGACCGCGGCGAGCCAGGAGCGCTCCCGGTCGAGCCGGCCCGCCAGGCTCCGGCGCGCCCGGCCGCGTAGTTGCTCGATCAGCGCGAGCTGCTCGGCTACGTCGGGGACGGCCCGGCGAGCGGCGTCGGTCGGGGTCGAAGCGCGAACATCGGCGACCAGGTCCAGCAGGGGGACGTCCTGCTCGTGACCGATCGCGCTGATGACCGGCGTGACGCTGGCGGCGACGGCGCGCACGAGCTCCTCGTCGGAGAACGGCAGCAGGTCCTCGATCGACCCGCCCCCGCGGGCGATGATGATTACCTCTACTGCCCGGTCGGCGTCCAGCCGCTGGAGCGCCCCGATGATCTCCGCCGCCGCGTGCGACCCCTGCACGGCCACCTGCTCCACCCGGAACTGGACGGCCGGCCAGCGCCGCGCGGCGTTCCGCAGGACATCCCGCTCGGCCGCGGACTCGCGTCCGCAGATGAGGCCGATGACCGACGGCAGGAACGGCAGCCGGCGCTTGCGCGCGGTGGCGAACAGCCCTTCCGCCGCCAGTGACGTGCGCAGCCGCTCCAGCCGGGCCAGCAGCTCGCCGATGCCGACGGCCCGTATCTCGGTCGCGATCAGCGCGAACGTGCCCTTCGCCGTGTTGAACTCCGGCTTGGCCCAGACCACCACCCGGGCGCCTTCCTCCGGGGCCGGAACCGTGGCCTCCAGCACCGCGCGGGTGCAGATCACCCGGACCGAGACCGCCGCGAGCGGGTCCCGCAGGGTGACGAATGCGGTAGAGCCACGCCGGTTCAGCTCGGCTATCTGGCCTTCGACCCAGATCCGGCCGAGCCGCCCGATCCAGTCGCCCACGAGCCGCATGACCGTCCGGACCGGGACCGGCGCCTCCGCGCTGGTCTCTAGCGGCATGGCTCGTGCCCGGCTGGCCCGTGCCCGGCTGGCCCGCGCGGCGGCCGGCCGGTCACTCCCCGGCCGCCAGCTTCGCGATTCTGCGCTCGAACATGGCCACCACGTCGGCCCGCGCGGCGTGCGAGCGCTCGTACTCGGCGAGCGCGCTCACCTGCGCAGCGTCGAGAGAGCGCAGCCGGGCCCGGAGCGAGGGCAGCGAGAGCGAGTCATAATTCGGCACCGGCAGTGCCGTGCCGGCCAGCAGGCCAGCGGCACCGGCCTGGTCGGCATCGGTCGCCGGGAGTTCCGGGAAATCATCGGCGAAGTCCTCGGCGGACAGCAGCCGTACGTTGCCGGTCTGGTCGAGGGACCGCCAGCGCGCCTGGCCCGGCCCGTGCCCTGCCGTTGGCTCCTGCGCTCGTGGCGGGCGGGCGGCCGCTGGCTCGGGCCCCGGCTGGCCGGTCGGCCCTGAGCCCGGTCCGGCTGACGCCGCGCGGGAGCGGTCCTCGGCCTGCTTCTTAATCCGGTCGGCGGCTAGCAGCAGCTGGCCGATCCCCGCGAACACGGCTCGCAGCGCATGGGTCGGCGCCTCCTTGATGCGGTCAGTAGTGATGCGGTCAGTGACCTGCGGGATGCGCATGCTGATCGACCTCCCTCGGCTGTGCCGTGTGCCGTGGCCCAGTGCGGCTAACCCGGACGAGCTGCTAACCCGGATGACTGCCCGGCGCCGCCTGGGTCCGGCGCCTTTCAACATTGTCGTCGGCCCGGCCGCCCGCGCAAGGCAGGAACGCACCCGGCCGACAATCTCCCGCGCCGGTGACCCGGGCGTCCCGGCGGCCGGGTCGTGCCCTCCCCTCAGGCGCATCCCCCCGGAGGAGGGCAACCTGGCTGCCGATGGCGCGCCGTACCCCATCGCCTAACATGGGTCCCATGTCTGTGCCAACCCGCAAAGTACTGCTCGTCAGGCCCCGTGGCTACTGCGCGGGAGTTGAGCGAGCAGTCCAGGCGGTCGAGGTAGCGCTGGAGCAATTCGGCGCCCCCGTCTACGTGCGCAAGCAGATCGTCCATAACACCCATGTCGTCAGGAACCTGGAACAGCGGGGCGCCGTCTTCGTGGAGGAGACCGAGGAGGTCCCCGAGGGTGCGGTGGTCGTCTTCTCGGCGCACGGCGTGGCGCCGCAGGTGCGCGACGACGCCAAGAGCCGGGGCCTGCGGACGATCGACGCCACCTGCCCACTGGTAACGAAGGTGCATAGCGAGGCACGCAGGTTTGCCGCGCAGGGCTATGACATCCTGCTCATCGGCCATGACGGGCACGAGGAAGTCATCGGGACCGCGGGCGAGGCGCCCGCCAGCATTCATCTGGTGGACGGCCCAGCCGAGAGCGACTCCGTCCAGGTCCGGGACCCGTCCCGGGTGGCCTGGCTGTCCCAGACGACCCTGTCGGTCGACGAGACCAAGGAGACGGTGTCGGCGCTGCGCGAGCGCTTTCCGCAGTTGCTGGACCCGCCGAGTGACGACATCTGCTACGCCACCCAGAACCGGCAGGCCGCGGTCAAGCAGATCGCCGCGGACTGCGATGTCGTGATCGTGGTCGGCTCGACGAACTCCTCCAACTCGGTTCGCCTGGTCGAGGTGGCCCTTGACGCCGGTGCCCGTGCCGCGTATCTGGTGGACGACGCCTCGGCCATCGACGCGGCGTGGCTGGAGTCGGCGGCGACGGTGGGCGTCACCAGCGGGGCGTCCGTTCCCGAGGATCTCGTCGAGGGAGTGCTCGAGCGACTGGCCCACAGCGGCTTCAGCGACGTCGAGGAAATCGAGGCGGTCAAGGAGCGGATGGTGTTCGCGCTGCCGCGCGAGCTACGCCAGGCAGCCGCCGGAAACGGCTAGAATCAGGCGGCTAGAACGGCGCCGGGCCTGAAGCGCCGCCGCCAGTGGCCTTGGGGCGGCCGTTCAGCTCGGCTCGCAGGTCGCGGATGCATCGCGGCAGGCCGCGCACCATGGCGACGGCAACGCACCCGGCGGTGCAGGCGAACAGCCAGGGCGCGACGGCCGCCAGCGTCAGCATCGTCCCCTCCGCGGTGGCCAGCACCGTGCTGCCCCCCGCGGTGATCAGTTCCGCGCTCAGCAGCGCGATCAGGAAGATCAGCGGCGGGGTGGTCACCACGAGGAGCAGCGCTTCCCGCCGGGCATACGTCACAGCCAGCAGGCAGCCCGCCGCGTAGCTCAGGCCGGCCAGCCAGGGGGCGTCGGTCGCTGCCGCGATCAGGTTGCCGATCAGGAAAACCGCGAGCATCAGCAGCGTCGCGCCGCGGCCAGTGAGGCGCGGCCGTCCCGGCGCTCCCGCCGGGACCGGCTGGCGATCGCCCGCGCCGCCCGCGCCACCCGCCAGGCCGCCCGGTTGGCCGGGCGGCCTGCCAGTTCCCGGCGCCTGCCGTGGCGGCATCGTGCCAGGCGTCGATCGGGTCCCGCCGGGCACGCTCATGTTCCCCCTATCCCGGATACCAGCTCTGGCATGGACGGGGCGATCAGGTCGGGAGCCGACAAGGCCCGGACGGTCTCCTCCACCGGCCTGGGCGACTCAAGCGCCGCCTCGACCACGCCCAGCTCGTTCAGCTTACGAGCGCTCACCAGGACCCGGCTCTCCAGCGAGCCGACGGCCCGGTTGTAAGTCGAAACGGCGTTACTCAGCGCACGGCCGAGCCCGTCGACATGCCGGCCCAGTCCGGTGAGCCGCTCGTATAGTTCCCGGCCGAGGTCGAACACCGCGCGTGCGTTATCGGAAAGAGCTTCCTGCTGCCAGGCGTACTGGGCTGTCCGCAGCATCGTGACCAGCGTGGTGGGGGTGGCGATGTGGACCCTGCGGGTCATCGCGTGCTCCAGCAGGGCCGGGTCGTGCTCCAGCGCGGGCGCCAGGAACGCCTCGCCGGGGATGAACAGCACCACGAACTCCGGGGCCGGGCTCAGGGCCGTCCAGTAGGCCTTCGCCGCCAGCCCGTCGACATGCGCGCGCAGGTGCCGGGCGTGGGCGCTCAGGCGCGCCTCGCGAACCGCCTCGTCGGTAGTCTCCGCGGCCTCGAGGTAGGCGGCCAGCGACACCTTGGAGTCGACCACGATGTTCTTGCCGCCCGCCAGCCTGATCACCATGTCCGGGCGCAGCGCGCCGTCCGCGGTCCCGACGCTGACCTGCTCGTCGAAGTCGCAGCGCGGGCTCATCCCGGCCAGCTCGACGACCCGGCGCAGCTGCATCTCGCCCCACCGGCCGCGCGCCTCGGGGCGCCGCAGCGCCGTCACGAGCGCCTGGGTCTGCGCGCGCAGCTGCTCGGAGCTCTGCCGCGCGATCTTCACCTGCTCGGCCAGCGCCGCATGCGACAGGTTCCGCGCCGTCTCGTTCTCTCGTAGCTGGCTTTCTACCCTGGCGAGCGTCTCGCGCAGCGGCTGGACCAGGTGCTCCACCGCCGCTCGGCGGGTCTCCAGCTCGCCCGCGGCCCTGGCGTTGGCCGCGCCGAGCCTGCCCTCGGCGAGTTCCAGGAAGGTCTGCGCGCTGCGGTCGAGGGCCTGGGCCGACATCGCCTGGAAGCGCTCGGCCAGCTGGCCGTCGACCAGGGCCGCCTTCTCCTGCGCGGCGCGCTCCATGATGGCTGCCCGGTCCTGGGCCGCCCGGGCGCGCTCATCGGCCGCGCGGGCCTGCCCCGTGAGGTCGGCCGTCACGCCGGCGAGCTTGCCGCGGGCGTACAGGTAGCCGATCGCGGCACCAAGCGCCAGGGCGATGAGGAGCCCGGCAAACAGCGAGATCGCATCCATATCCAGCCATGCTGACAGCGAGGGCTGACAGTTTCCCGCCCGACACGCCCGGCACCGCATGCTGCCCGGCCCTTTGCGTCGCCCGTGGCGCATTACTCTTCAGGGTCCGGGCCGGATCGGACTGAGATCGCGCAGTCGGGTGAACAGGCCCGGTAACCGGTGTAGCCGCGTCGTTGGAGCACCTGGGCGATTTGCGCCGCGACCAGGCAGGGATGCTGGCTGACGTCCAGCCAGCTATACCGGAGGGTCATGACGCCGTCCGCCGCGGCCGCATTATCGCGATGAATGTCCGGCCAGCGCATGTCGCCGGGGTGAGCCGCGCGGCCATCCAGTTCGACGACCACGCAGTACTCGTCGTAGAGAGCATCGCGATACTCCGAGCGGGTGCCGCGCCGTACCCGGGCCTGCCGCTTACTCCGCGGTAGTGCGTGCGGCCGTTCGACGTCGCGTAGGTAACGGTGTTCCAGGCCGGAATGGACCCCGTCCCAGTCGGCGGTGAGCGCCTGCGCCAGGTCGCGGCGCCAGCGCAGCCGGCTGCGCTGGGCCATTGCCTGGCGCAGCCTGGCCTGAGTGGTGAGCCTGCGGCCCAGTGCGCGAGTGATCCAGCCGTAGGCGTCGTCGACGGTTGCCGCCGATGTGGCCAGGTCGAGTACCGTCTCCTCGACTCGGGTCCGCGGCGGTGTCAGCGCCGGGTGCCGCGCCTGGTCCGCGCGGTCGGATCGGTGCAGGACGACTCCGGGGATCCTGGCGATGCATCTGTCGCTCGGTATCGTGACGTGAATGAGGGTGCTGGGCCTGTCAGTCAGCCCGGCCAGCTCGGCGGCGGTGTGATAGCTCAGCATCGCGCCGTGACCCGCGCGCAGCACGGCTGCCCACAACAGGACTGGTCGGCCCGGCTGGCCAGAGAACACGGCGTATACCCCGGCATGCAGCCGCTGCCATCGGCCCTGCCGCAGCCGTGACTGGATGATGTTCCTAGTCAAGCCGCCGTTGATGGCCTGGCCGCTGGTCAGGACGTCCTGCTGGAATGACGCTAGCTCGCGTAGATGCGGGGGTAACTCGCTCACCATGGTTCCCACAATGGTCAGCAACTCTGACAAAACGCCGGTTCACAGGGGCGTCGTCTCATGATCCTGAAGTGTTTGCGTCGCCTGTGGCGCAAAACTCTTCAGGATCATGAGAGCTGCGGCGCAGCGTCGGCGCGGCGAGGAGCGCGGGCGGCCTAGACTCGCGCAGGTGAGCCTCTCGATCGGCATCGTCGGCCTGCCCAACGTCGGCAAGTCCACGCTGTTCAATGCCCTGACCCGGGCCAGCGCGCTGGCGTCGAACTATCCGTTCGCCACCATCGAGCCGAACGTCGGCATCGTCGGCATCCCCGATGCCCGGCTGGACGCGCTCGCCGGGCTCTATAGCTCGGCCCGGATCGTGCCCGCGACGGTCCGGTTCGTGGATATCGCCGGGCTGGTCCGCGGCGCGTCCCAGGGGCAGGGACTCGGCAACCAGTTCCTCTCCCATATCCGGGAAACTGACGCTATCTGCCAGGTCGTGCGAGTTTTCACCGATCCGGACGTCAGCCATGTCGACGGCGATGTCGCCCCCGGCCGCGACATCGAGACGGTGGCGACCGAGCTCATGCTGGCTGATCTGCAGACGCTGGAGAAGGCGGCCCCGCGGCTGGCCAAGGAGGCCAAGTTCGGCAAGGACGCCGATCGGAACCGGATAGCTGAGGCCGCCGTCAAGGCGCAGCAGGTGCTCGACGGCGGGACGACCCTGTCCGCGGGCGCCGCCGCCGCCGGGATCGACCTGGCCGACTTGCGCGACCTCCAGCTGCTGACGGCCAAGCCCTTCCTGTATGTCTTCAACGTGGACGAGGCCGAGCTCGGCGACAAGGAGCTTCGGGACGGGCTGGCGGCGCTGGTGGCGCCGGCCGAGTCCATCTTCCTGGACGCTAAGACCGAGGCCGAGCTGGCCGAGCTGTCGCCCGAGGATGCCGCCGAGATGCTGTCGGAGCTGGGCCTCGGCGAGCCCGGCCTGGACCAGCTGGCCCGGGTCGGCTTCGCGGCGCTGCGCCTGTCGACGTTCCTGACCGCCGGCCCGAAAGAGGCCCGCGCCTGGACGATCCCGGTGGGCGCCACGGCCCCGGAGGCCGCCGGCGTCATCCACACCGACTTCCAGCGCGGGTTCATCAAGGCCGAGATCGTCTCTTTCGAGGACCTGATGGCCGCGGGCTCGATCGCGGCGGCCCGAGCCGCCGGCAAGGCGCGGATCGAGGGCAAGGACTACGTGATGCGCGACGGCGACGTGGTCGAGTTCCGCTTCAATGTGTAGTCGTATTCCACTCTGACATCAGGGCACCGCCGACTGGCGGCTGTCCGCACCACTCAAGGTGTGGCATCATTGAGAGCATCGGATGATGCGATTTTAGATGCGGAGGTCTCGATGAGGACCACAGTGACCCTCGATGACGAGCTCTTGGCGCGTGCGACTGAATTGACGGGCATCACGGAGAGGTCCGCCCTCTTGCGCGACGGGCTGGAAACCTTGATCCGTGTGGAGAGCGCCAAGCGCCTGGCGGCCCTAGGCGGCTCGGACACCGACGCAACCGCGGCGCCGCGGTTGCGGGACGGCGCCAGGTGATCCTGGTCGACACCTCGATCTGGATCGACCACTTCCATGCCTCCGAGCCTTCACTCGTTGCGCACCTCCGTGACGATCAGGTCGGATGTCATCGTGCTGTGATCGAGGAACTGGCGCTCGGGTCGATCAAGCAACGCGACCGTGTGCTGGCCCTCCTTGAGAGCCTCCAAGGGTTCCCGGTCCTGGCGCATGAGGAAGTGATGGCGCTGGTGGATGGGCGTAAGCTCTGGGGGCGTGGACTGAGCGCGGTGGATGTACACCTGCTCGGCTCCGTCATGCTGGTCGGCGGAGCACGGCTGTGGACGCGTGACAAGCGGTTGCTCGCGGCATGTCGGGACGGTGCAGCCGCCTATGTCGAAGAGCCTTGAGGAACGTCGGGGTCCGGCGGGCCGTAC
>DATKRH010000237.1:0-5533 GCA_035532295.1 Streptosporangiaceae bacterium | reverse complement strand
GGCGCCGCGCGGCCAGCAGGCCAGCCGCGGGTCACGAGGGCGGGCAGCCGATGAGCGCGCCGAGGCTGGCCAGAGCGCCGGCGCGGGCGCGGTAGTAGACCCAGACGCCGCGCTTGTCGCGGTCGAGCAGGCCGGCCTCGTGCAGGATCTTGAGGTGGTGGCTGATCGTCGGCTGGGACAGGTCGAAGGCATCGTTAAGGTCGCAGACGCAGGCCTCGCCGCCCTCGTGGGAGGCGACCAGGGACATCAGGCGCAGCCTGACGGGATCGGCCAGCGCCTTGAGCAGCGGCGCGACCCGCTCGGCCTGCTCGGCGGACAGGGGCTCGGCGGACAGCGGGGAGCAGCACGCCGCGGAATCCGCCGGGCTGAGCACCGGCAGTGAGATCGACATGCGTCTATATTGACAGCTCACGATGTCTTGTGGCAAGGTCGGCTGTAGATCAGACATCGACGAACATCGAAGTCTTGACCACCCGGAGGTTCCCGTGTCCCGTGTCCAGCTCGCCCTCAACGTCAACGACATCGATGAGGCCGTCGGTTTCTACAGCAAGCTATTCGGCACCGAGCCCGCCAAACGCAGGCTCGGCTACGCCAACTTCGCGATCACCGAGCCGCCGCTCAAGCTCGTCCTGCTGGAGAACCCAGGGCAGGGCGGCAGCCTCAACCATCTCGGCGTCGAGGTGCCCGACATTGACACCGTGGACGCCGAGCAGACCCGGCTGGCCGAGGCCGGGCTCGCGTCGACCGACGAGCGGGCCACCACCTGCTGCTACGCCAAGCAGGACAAGTTCTGGGTGCAGGACACGCCGGGCGGCGAACGATGGGAGATCTACACGGTCCTGGAGGACAGCCCGACGTTCTACGGCGAGGACGCCGCGGCGGCGGCCCGGTCGGGCTCCTCGGCTGCGCCCTGCTGCTAGGCCGCCCGACGGCCAGCCGCCAGCATTGTCATCCCGCACGTGCCCGGCCACGCCGCGCCGCCGCCCGGTCAGGCGGCTGATGGTGCCGGTTCGGTGGCCAGCTCGATATCTAGCGAAAGGCCGTTGTCATGACGGAGGTTCCGCGTGTGCTGTTCGTCTGCGTCCACAATGCCGGCCGGTCTCAGATGGCCGCCGCGCTGCTTGATCATGAGGGCGGCGGTCGGGTCCTGGTGACGTCGGCGGGGTCTGCGCCGGCGAGTGAGCTGAACCCCGCGGTCGTCGAGGTGATGGCCGAGATCGGCCTGGACGTGTCGCGGGAGTTCCCCAAGCAGCTGACCGGGGAGAAGGCCCGGGACGCGGACGTCGTGGTCACGATGGGCTGCGGCGACGCGTGCCCGGTCTACCCGGGCAAGCGGTATCTCGACTGGGAGCTGCCAGACCCGGCGGGCCTGGACGCGGCCGCTATCCGGCCGATCCGCGACGACATCCACCGCCGCGTCCGGGCGCTGCTCAGCGAGCTGACCGCAGGGTGATCGCAGGCTGATCGCAGGCTGGTCGCGGCGCGACCGGTTCGTCCTCGGCTTTGAGCTTCCCCGGCTCCTCAACCGCTCCAGCCAGGTCGGTGCCATGAAACGGGCGCTGTGCTCGGGCGTGGACGCCCACGTGACCGGACACGGGCTGTGCGTCCGGCTATCGCTCCTGGAGAAGCTGCCGTTCCCGGCCCGCTCGCCGCTGGAAGACATGCACTACCAGGTAGGGGTCCGCGGCGGCCTGGCGGACCAGGGCGGCGCGGGCGTGCGGGTCGGTGAGCAGGCCGGGCACGTCGGCCAGGGTCGTGTCCGGCACGCGGGCGAGGGTCAGGCAGGCGCACCGCTTCACCCCGGCCTGCCCCCGGCGACGATACGCTGCATCGCTAACGCCCTGAGGGATTCCGCCGCCGAGGGGAACCACGAGTGATCCGCCACTTCACCGCATCCGGGATAGTCCTGTCCGCCGACGATCACGTCCTGCTGGTCGAGCACCGCAAGCTCGGCTGGTGGCTGTACCCCGGCGGGCACATCGACCCAGACGAAGACCCCGCCCAGGCCGTCCTCCGCGAGGTCGCCGAGGAAACCGGCATCACCTGCCAGATCATCTCCGAAACCCGGTTCAGCCACCCAGCGGCCACCGTCCTCCCCGCGCCGTTCACCATCTGCGTCCAGGACATCAGCAGCGACGCGAAGACCGGCCCCCACCAGCACATCGACATGATCTACGTGCTCACCCCAAGCAGCGGCAACGCCACTCCCCAGCTAGAAGAAGTCGCAGGGTGCGCGTGGGTACCTCTCGCCAAGGTCTCAGATCTCGGCACGCCGCCCGAACTGCCCGCGCTGATCGAGAAAGCAGCCGAATACGCTCGCGTAGTTGACCTGCGCTAGGGAAATGGTCGCGGTAGGGACCGCCCTTGCTGGCGGCCCCCGCGCAGATCCCAGCGTGCGGGATTATCGCGCTGGGCTCCTGCCCTGGGTGTGCAGCGGCACCTGCTGCGCAGCTCCCCCATCCCAGCGTGGCCCGACCTAGTGCTCTATCTCGACCTGCCGCAGGACGCCGTACGCGAGCGGAACCCGGGCAAGTTCCCGCCCGGCAGCATCTACACCGACCCGGACTTCAACGCCGCCGTCCGCGCATATTTCCGGCGGCTCGCCGGCCGGAAAGCCCCCGCAAGTGGCCTGGCTTGATGCGACCCTAGAACTGCTGGAACTGGCGCGGCTCGCAGCAGCGCGCATCCGGGACGAAACAGGACAGGAGACCATCAAGGGAGCCCTATGAACCAGGTGCCCCTGTCAGGGCGGGTAATCTTCTCGGACTGGCACGGCGTGCTTTCCCGCGACCCTTTCTGGACCTCGATCCGCAACAGCGCCACCCACCCCTTGCACGAACAGCTCGAAGCGGGCATGGCCGGGGTATTCGATCCCGCCCGCAACACCGCCAACGAGTGGATGAAGGGCCTGCTGTCCTCCGACCAGGTCATCGCCGAGCTGGGCATCCAGCTCCGCGGCCGGTTCCGCGACGGCTTCCTGGCCCGCCGCCTGGACCTGGACTGCGCGCGGATGAAAGTCAACGTCGGCCTGTTCGAGGTACTGCGCATGATCCGGGCCGAGGCCATGGTCGTGATAGCCACCGACAACATGGACTGTTTCGCCCGCGCCTTCGAACATGCCCGCAGCCGCAGGCACCGGCCCGACCGCGAACGGGAAACGCTGGCAGACTGGGCCGTCATCTGTGATGACATCATCTGCTCCAGCCAGGCCGGAGCGCTGAAAAGCGAAGACCCCCAGACGTTCTTCGGGCCGTGGCTTGCCACGCACGGGGTCGGTTTCACTGACGCCGTGCTCATCCATGACCGCACGGACAACTGCGCCGCGTTCACCAGCCAGGGCGGCACCGCCATCCAGTGGAAGATGGGCACCAACGACATCAGCGAAGTCACCAGCCGTCTTCGGCCGTGGCTCGATGAGGTAGACCCCGGCACTGCCCTCGCTCCCACGGTGAGCGGCGCATCGGCGGCCAGCTAACCGGGCTGGCCAGCAAGCGAGCCGCCAGGATCAGGACGTGCCCGCCCGCCGGGCCGGCACGGGCCTGCGGCGGCGGTCGGACGCCAGGCGCTGCTGTTCCACCGCAGGCCACAACCCGGCAAGCACGCCGTCTGTTCGCAGTGCCGCATCACATCGCGTCGCCAGGTACCAGGTTGCCCACCGCTGTCCCTTCTCTACCTTGGACACGAACTCCTGGCGTCGAACCGGGGCATGACCTGCAACCCGTCGCAGCCCCGGGTGATGCCGTGCTCGCGCAGTTCCCGGTCGCTGGCCCGGCCGATCGCCCGCATCCCGGCCTTGTACAGGTCGAATGACTCGGGGGGCTCCTGGCAGCCGGCCAAGTGGTCCACGACGCTTCGGCCTGGGGCCTGGGAGCGGCCGGGCGCTGGCAGCCGTGCGATGACCGTGGCGGCCTGCGCCGCGCTGCGGCCGGTGTAGTGGCAGGCGGCCGAGCCGTCGTCCTCGGCGGTGACCTCCACGTCGGGTCCATCGGGCAGCCCGGTCACCTTGAAGACGGCCGGGTCGCGGCCGTGCGGGAAACTCACCCGGTCGCCAGCCGGTACGCCTGACGCGGGCGGACGGGGTACCGGCGCGACACCTCGGCGGCGATCTCGTCATAGCCGAACCCCAGGGCGCGCATCCGCTCCCGCAGCCCGTCTAGCTCGGCCTTGAACCCCTTGCGCCCGGCCACCGCCAGTGACTCCGCCGTGGCCCCTCGAATGGCCTGGCTCACCGTCAGGACTCCCTTCCTCTTCAGCTTTCCAACCCGCTACCAGCCCCCCCGGGTGGCAGCGGCGCGGGGCCAACCAAGGCCCGCGCCGCTGCCCTTCGCCAGCGGCCATGGCCAGGGGTGCAAGGACGGGGAACGCCCTGTTGTCCGGCCAGTGACGGCGGCGAGGCGTCCGCCGCGCCTCTGCGATCCCCGCCCCGCGGGCTGCCGGGGACGCTAGCCCGCAGGGCACCGGGAACCGCTCCCCGGCCGGAGACCACGCGGGACGCGACCGATAGGCATCACGTCCCGTCGTGGGCCGCTCACCGGCCGGGTTCCATAACAATGCTCCGTGTCATTTGCAAAATGCCAGTGACGAAGCAAGGCTGAAACAAGCCAGTCAGTGACAGAGTGGCCTGGACGGTATTGCGGTAAAGTCGGGTTCGTGGCACGCTGTGCGCGAACGTCACGGCGGGAGGCAGGACAGGCATGAACGAGACCCGGCCCGGCGGCCCGACCGTGCTGCGGATGATCCTCGGGCGCCAGCTCCAGGCGCTGCGCGAGAAAGCGGGCATGACCTTCGACGAGGCCGCCGAGGTGATCTACACCTCCTCGGCCACGGTCCGGCGGATGGAGCGCGCCGAGGGCGCCCTCAAGCCGCTGAACGTCAAGTCGCTGCTGATGGCCTACGGCATCACCGACGTCCGCGAGATCGACGCGTTCCTCGCCCTCGCCAGGGATGCGTCCAAGCCCGGCTGGTGGCACAGCTACGACGACGTCCTGCCGTCGTGGTTCCGCACCCTGATCGGCCTGGAGGAGGCGGCCTCGCTGATCCGCGGCTACGACCCGCACTCGGTGCCGGGCCTGCTCCAGACCCCGGACTACGCCCGCGCCTCCGTGGCGACCGGCTTCCCCGACGCCGCCGAGGAGGAAGTCACGCGGCGCGTGGACCTGCGGCTGGCCCGCCAGCACATCCTTACCCGGCCCGACCCGCCCCGGCTGTGGCTGATCATCGACGAGGCCGCGCTGCGCCGCCCGGCCGCCAGCACCGGCCTGGAGGTGATGCGTGCCCAGCTCGACAAGCTGACCGATGCCGCGGAACGGCCGAACATCACCGTGCAGGTGCTGCCGTTTGCCGCCGGGTTCCACCCTGCGATGTACGGGCCGTTCCGGGTCTTCCGGTTCGGCGGCCACGAGCAGCCCGACATCGTCTACGGCGAGTCGATGACCAGCGCCTTCTACATCGACAAGCCCGACGAGACCGCGCTTTACGCCCAGGCCCTGGACCGCATCAGCGCCCAGGCCGCCCCCGCCCAGGACACGGCGGG
>DATKRH010000236.1:0-6366 GCA_035532295.1 Streptosporangiaceae bacterium | reverse complement strand
ACCGCCGCAGCACCCCCCCGTCCACCCCGCCCCGCAACCGCACCACCAGCGGAACGTTGTACAAGCCACCCCCCGCACCCCCCGCACCCCCCGCACCCCACTGCTCCAGGAACCACAACCGCTCCTGGCCAAAAGACACGGTGCCGTCCCCGCTTCCGGCCGCCAGCGCAACGTCCGCCGCGCGCTCGCCGGACCGGACGGCGGCATCGATCCGCGCCGCCGCCGCCTTCAGGGTGGGCGCACCGAACAGTTCGTCGAGAGCGAGCTCCACGCTGAAGACCGCGCGCACCCGTCCCAGCACGCGTGCGGCAGCCAGGGAGTGGCCGCCCAGGGCGAAGAAGTCGTCGTCGGCCGAGATCTGGTCCAGGCCGAGGACCCCGGACCAGATCTCGGCCAGGGCCAGCTCGGTCGGGCCGAGCGCATGACGCGCGGCACGGCCCTGATCTCCGGTACCCGGGCTGCCGAAGGCGTCCTCGCCGGACGCCGGGCCGATGCCGGAGACCGCCGGGATGCCGATCCGCAGCTCATCGAGACGGGTCTGGGGACAGGAGAGCAGCCGTTCCAGAATCGAGCCGAGTCGCTCGAGGAATCCGTCGGCGGCCTGCGCGCTGTACCTGTCCTCGGCGTAATCGCAGGCGAGTTCCCAGGCCGGATCCGCGGCGCCGGCGGCCGTCACGGCCGCCGGGCGGCGGGCGGCGAATATCGCGTCACAGCGCGCGTCACGGCCGCCGGACCCCGCCAGCGCCGCAGCAAGATCCAGCACCGGCGCGTCGAGGGCGGCCACCAGTATCCGCGGCGGCTGGGCCGGCCAGGCCGGGGCGGCGACCGACTCGACGGCCTGCCGTACCACGCTGTCCAGGGTCGACTCCGGCCCGACCGACGCGCGCAGCGCGACCGGCGGATGGCGGGCTCCGCCTGCGTCAGCGGGGGCACTCCCCGGCGGCGCTGCTGGCGGCCGCACGGCTTCCGGGAGCACGAGTCCCAGCAGAACCGCGTCACCGCCGGCCAGGGTCAGCAGGATCTGTACCGCGGCGGCCAGGACGACGGCCGGGTGCGTTCCGAGACGCTCAGCCACCCGCTGCAGCGCCGCCGACGAGAGCGGCGCGCGGCGCGCGGCCACGCCGCGCAGAAAGGTCGGCACCGGGAAGGGCGGCATGTCTGGCGGCAGGGTGTCCGTGAGGCCCGGCCCGACCGGGCTGGAGCCCATCTCGGTCAGGGTGACCCGGCTCACTGGCCGTCTCCGTTCGCGCGAGGGCCGACGGCCGGAGCGTCATTCGCGGGGCCAGCCGCAGCGTGGCCGGCCGTCCTGGCCGTCAGCACGTAGCGCCCCATCACCAGGCGGTCGAGCTTCCCGCGCAGGAAGGTCTCGATCGCGGTCTGCGGGTCACGCACGATCGGCTGACCGCGCAGATTGAACGAGGTGTTCAGCAGGGCCGGCACTCCCGTGCGTGCCGCGAAGGCCTCGAGCAGGGTCCACAGCAGGGCGTTGTGCTGGCGGCCGATCACCTGGACGCGCGCGCTGCCGTCGATATGGGTGACGGCGCCGAGTTCGTGCCGGTGGGCCGGGCGGGTACGCGTGGTGAAGAGCATGTGCGCGTATTGGCCTTCGGTCCCCGGGGTGATCTCGAACAGCTGCGCCGCGGCCTCCCTCGTCACCACCGGGGCGAACGGCCGGAAGTCCTCCCGCCGCTTGATGAGGGAGTTGATGTGGTCGCGCATCCGCTCGTCGCGCGGGTCCGCCAGAATGCTCCGGTTGCCCAGCGCGCGCGGCCCGAACTCCATCGCGCCCTGGAACCAGGCGACCACCTGCCCGGCCTCCAGCGCCGCGGCCGTGTCCCGGGCCAGTTCCTCGTTACTGTCAAAGCGGGTCCAGACGCAGTCCGCCCGCGCGGCGCACACCGCGGCTCGGATCTCCTCGTCGGAGAAGCAGCTCCCCCAGTACGGCATGTCCATCGCGGGCAGCGTCATCTCGGGCTGGTCCATGGCCTGCACGTAGAGCGCGGCGCCGACGGCAGTGCCGTCGTCCCCGGCCCCTGGCGGCACGAATACGCGCTCGAAGATGCGGCTGCGGGCCACGACGCCGTTGGCCGTGCAGTTCAGCGCCACCCCGCCGGCCATGCAGAGGCTGCGCAGCGAGGTCTCTTCCTGGTAGTGCCGCAGCACGTGCAGCAGGCAGGTCTCCAGCGCCGCCTGGACGGCGGCGGCGATGTCCCGGTGCCGCTGGCCGATCGCGGCCCCCGGTTCCCGCGCGGGCCCCAGCGCGTCCTCGATGGCGCGCAGCACGCCGCGGTGGGTCTCGCGTTCGAGCAGGTTCAGGTCCCGCGCTAGCAGCGGTACGGTGAAAGTCCCGCCCGGCCGCAGTTCCACCATCCGCATGAGCTCGCCGTAGTACCGGCGGCGATCCCCGGACGACGCGAGGCCCATCACCTTGTACTCGTCCATCGCCATCTCAAAGCCCAGGTACAGGGTGAAGATGCCGTACAGCATCCCGAGCGAGTGCATGGCCGGGATCCGGTGCAGCACCTCGAGCTTGCCTCCGACACCCGCGGCGACGGTCAGGCTCTCGGTCTCGCCCATTCCGTCCGCGACCAGCACGAGGCAGTCCGCAAGACCACTCGGGTAGTAGGCGCTGGCGGCGTGCGCCAGGTGGTGCGCGACCGGGACGAACCTCGGCGTGCGCGTCGCCAGCGGGAAGTGCTCGGCGAGCCAGCGCGGCTGCAGATCCGGGTCGTAGACCTCGGCGTAGCGGTCCCGCAGGTACGGATCGGCCTGCTCAAGCTCCGTGAGCCGGTGCCCGAATCCGTGGGCCAGCACGTCGATGTCTCCCAGGCCGAGCCGCGCGGTCCGCAGGCAGTCCCGCAGCGCGGCGGCCGGGAAAGCCCCGGTGGCCTTGACCCCGCTGAATCGTTCCTCGGCGGCCGCCGCGCGCACCGTCCCGTCCACCACGATCGCCGCGGCCGAGTCAAAGCCCTGGCTAATCCGATATTCACGCTCGGTCAGCCCGGGCAGCTCACGGCGTTTGAATTCGACGCTGTTATGCAATCCACTGATACCGATTACTTTCACGTACTCTCCTCGCGGCCGAGGCCAAACTCTGCCTGGCTGACGTGTTGCGGAACTCAGCGATGAGAAAGGTTCGGGACAGCGACCAGGCCTGGCCTGGCCTGGCCGCGAAACTTAGCTTCAGAGTGCCGATGAGGCGAGGTTAGTGAGCAGAACGCTAAGAGCGGACCCGGTGGCTGTCAACGGCCTGCCGGGCTCCCGCGGATCACCGCAGGAGTCGGCTCACCGGCCCGTTTCGCTGCTCCGGTGCACCTGGCGCAGGCGCCTGGCCGCTGTCTCGCGCACCGCGAGCCGACCCTCTGCTCCGGCGAAGCTGGCATGATTGTGCCAGCCACGCTGGGCTCCCTTGAAGTTCATTAGGCCCGCTGCGAGACTCCGCCTGTGTGGTCTCTCGGCCACGAAGGAACGGATTCGGCCAGACGGACCTTATCGACCTAAGGACACCACACAATGGCCCCAGCACTCGCGAACCGCCGACTGCGCATTTACCTGCTCGGCAATGCCTTCTCGACGTTCGGGGATTTCGCCCTCTTCCTCGCCATGGCGATCTGGGTCAAGTCCCTCACCGGCAGCACGTCGAAAGCCGGCCTGGTCATGTTCGCCTTCGCGGCCGGCGGGGTGCTGCTCCCCCTGTCCGGGGTCCTGGTGGACCGCGTACGACGCAGGTCACTGCTGATCATTGTCAATGTTCTGTCTGCCGCCCTGGTCCTGTCGTTACTGCTGGTGCACGGCAGGCAGGATGTGCCGCTGATATACCTGGTGATGTTCCTCTACGGCGCCGCGGGCACCGTCGCCAGTCCGGCCCAGGCCGCCTTTCTCCCTGCGATCGTCGCCGAGGAGAACCTCGCCGATGCCAACGGGATGCTGCAGTCCCTGGGCGGCCTGCTGCGCGTCTTCTCCCCGGTGGCCGGCGCCGGGCTGTTCGCCTGGCTCGGCGGTGGCTCGGTCGCCGTGATCGACGCGGTCACGTTCCTCATCGCGGCGGCGACGCTCGCCGCCATCACCGTGCGGGAGCCGGCCCCGCGGCCCCGCGAAGCCGGATGGACCGCCGAAGTCAGCAGCGGAGTGCGCTTCATCGCGCGGACCACGGTGCCGCGCCAGCTGGTGATCGCCTGCGGCCTGGTGATGATCGTCATCGGGTTCTACGAGACAGCCGTGTTCAGCCTGGTCACTCTGGGACTGCACCATGCGCCCACCTTCGTCGCGGTGCTCAGCGTGACGCAGGCCGTCGGGACCATCGCGGGCGGCGTCACGGCCAGCGCGATCGTCAAGCGCGCCGGCGAGGGCCCGACGGCCGTGCTCGGCCTGCTCCTGACCGCCGCGTGCAGCGGCCTGCTGACCGTGGCCGTCCTGCCCGTGACCATCGCCGCCATGCTCGGGCTGGGGGCATCGATTCCGTGGCTGATCGTGAGCGTGACCACGGCGCTCCAGCGCAGGACGCCCGACGAGCTGCGGGGCCGCGTTTTCGCCGCCTTCGAGTTCACCATCACGGTGCCGCAGACCGTGTCGATCGCCCTGGGCGCGGGCTTGATCACGGTGTTCCCCTACCGGGCGCTGCTGGCCGCCGTGGGCGCCGTCACGCTCCTCGCGGCGCTGTTCCTGGGCAGCCGTCCCGAGCAGCGCACGCGCGAGATGCAGCCCCCGGAGCAGGAAGCGCAGCCGCCGGAAGCAACCGCCGGCGCGGAGAACCCGGAGCGGATGATCGTGTCCGCGGATCCGGCCCCCTAACCACCACCCGAGCCCCGGGCCGCCGGGCCGGACAGGAGATAGCCGGGATGCGACCGCCGCACGAATGGAACCGCACCGAGTCCGCCTATCCGAGTGAGCTTCCGCTGGACGCGTTCGTCGGGCGGCACGCGGCGCGCGCGCCCGACGCTACGGCACTGGCCTGCGGAACTCAGGCGGTGACGTACGCGCAGCTCGACGCGCTGGCTAGCGATCTGGCCGACACGCTCCGCGAGCACGGGATCGGCCTCGGCGACCGGGTCGCCCTCGACCTGCGCCGCGGGATCGATCTCGTCGTCGCCATGGTGGCGACGGCCCGGCGCGGCGCGGCGTACGCGGCGCTGGGCTCCGACTGGCCGCCTGCCCACCGCAGCGCCCTGCTCAGCCAGCTCCGGCCGGCCGCGCTGATTGAGAAGGGCGGGCCGGGCCTGACCGTACGCACCGACGCCGGCCCGGCACACCCCGGCTCGAGCGGGGCCGAGCGCGGCGGCGGCCGGGAGCACACCGGCCTGAACGACTGCTGTTTCTTCCTCACGTCGGGCACCACAGGTGCGGCCAAGGTGGTCGTGGTTCCGCATCGGGCGATCAGCAGGCTGCTGTATGACTGCCGCTTCGCGGACCTCGGCCCGCACACCGTCATCCCGGTAGCGGCCCCGGCGACCTGGGACGCCTTCGCGCTCGAGCTGTGGGCCGCACTGATCAACGGGGGCACCGCGGTGCTCGTCGAGGAGGACTTCCTGCTGCCGTGGCGGCTGCGCCAGGCGATATCGGCGCACGGAGTGAACACGGCCTGGCTCACCGCCTCCCTCTTCAACCTCCTCGTCGACGACGACCTCGGCTGCTTCACCGGGATGACCACCGTGCTGACCGGCGGCGAGCGCATGTCCGTGTCGCACGCGCGCCGCTTCCTGGCCCGCCATCCAGGCATCGCCCTGGTCAACGGCTACGGACCGGTCGAGAACACCATCTTCACCACCACCTGGCGGGTGCGGCCCGAGGACTGTGACAGCGGGCACGGGATCCCGATCGGAACCCCCGTGGCCAACACGCAGGTGTACGTCCTGAACGGATCCGACCCCTGCGACACGGAGGAAGTGGGAGAACTCTGGATCGCCGGCGACGGCCTGGCCCGGTGCTACTTCGGCGACGAGCAGGCGACCGCGCGGGCATTCCCGCTGCGGACGGTCGGAGGAACGGCAAACCGGATGTACCGCACCGGAGATCTCGTGCGCTGGTGTCGCGACGGACAGCTGCACTACCTGGGCCGCAGCGACCGGCAGGTCAAGGTCCGCGGGCGACGGATCGAGCCGGCGCAGGTCGAGGGGGCGCTGCTCGCCCTGCCGGGGATCGAGGAGTGCGCGGTCATCCCGGAACGCACGGCGCAGCAGACCGTCGCCCGGCTGATCGCCTTCGTCAGCGGCCCGGGCGCGGCCGGGCCGCAGCGCCTGCGCGAGGCACTGGCCGACTCGCTCCCGCCTTACCTGCTGCCCGATGCGATCGTCCGCGTCGACCGGCTGCCGCTCACCTCGAACGGCAAACTCGATACCGCCGCGCTGCTCGCGCACCTGGGGATGCGGC
>DATKRH010000235.1:0-5736 GCA_035532295.1 Streptosporangiaceae bacterium | reverse complement strand
CCAGCGGCGACGGCGCCGATGGCAAGAAGCTTCTTGATGATCACGTGTTTCACCTCCCTTCGCTGGGCACGCGTTCATCGTGCGGAAGCGCCGATGAGAAGGTGATGAACCGCGGATGAGAGGCGCGCCTACCGGGCTGCGAGGAGGATGAGGGTAACCCTCGCGCCGCCTTCGGCCCGGTTCCCCGCGGTGGCGCGGCCACCGTGGGCCTGCGCTATTGCCTGCACGATGGCCAGGCCGAGCCCCGCCCCCTGGCCGAGCCCCGCCTCCTGGCCCGTCCCCGCTTGCCCGGGACCGGCGGCGAACGGCTCGAACGCGCGGGGCAGGAAGCCGGGACTGAAACCACTGCCGGTGTCGTCGACAGCGAGGCGGATGGTGCCGCCTTCGCGGGTGGCGCTGACCCGCACCTGCCCGCCGCGAGGGGTATGGGCAAGCGCGTTGGCCACCAGGTTTTCGACCGCCTGCCGCACCCGCACCGGGTCCACGAACGCCGTGACCCCGTGCGGGCCGGCGTGCACGGTGACGCCCGCCGTGGCCGCGCGCGTCGCCAGTGCCTGGCACGCCTCTGCCAGGACCTCGTCCAGCGCGGTCTCCTGGCGGTGCAGCGGCATCCGGCCGCCCTCGATCCGGGAGTAGACCAGCAGGGTCTCCGCCAGTGACGCCAGCCGATCGGCCTCTTCGGAGGCGCTGCGCACCGCGGCCAGCAGCTCCTCGCTGGTCCTGGGCCGCGACTGGGCGAGGTCGAGCTCGGCCTTCAAGATCGCCAGCGGGGTCCGCAGCTCATGACTGGCGTCGTCGACAAAACGCCGTTCCCGGTCGAACGCCCCCTCCAGCCGGCCGAGCATGGCGTTGAGCGTGTTCCCGAGCCGCGCGATCTCGTCCCGGCTGGCCGGGATCGGCAGCCGGCGGCCCCGGTCGGACACCGAGATCGCGTCGGCCTCCTGCCGCATGCGCTCCACCGGGCGCAGCGCAGCGCCGGCCAGCACCCATCCGGCCGCCGCGGCCAACGCCAGCGCGACCGGGCCGCCGGCCAGCATCAGCACGAGCAGCGCCGACAGCGTGTCCGCGCGGCTTCGCAGCGACGTCCCGGCCACCACCCACACCCGCTGCCTGCCGCTGTCCTGCGGGACTATCACGATGCGGGCCGTGCCACGGATGCCAGGGACCACCCGGTCGACGTAGGTGGGCCCATGGATCCCGGACAGCACCGAAACCGGCACCACCGGGCCTGCCGCGACCACCGGCGAGGTCTCCTTTATCTTGCCGCCCGGCCCGAGCACCTGCGCGAACGATCCCAGGCCCCGCGCGCTGGCCGCATCGGGCCCGCTGAACGTCGCACCCTGCTGCCCGATGCCAGCGGCGACGGTGTCGGCCTCGGCGAGCAGGGCGGCGTCAATGGTGCGCAACAGTTCGGCCCCGAGCCGCAGATACACGAAACCGCCGGTGACGGCTAGCAGGACCGCCATGCTCAGCGTGAACACGATCGTGAGGCGGAGCCTAATCGGCAGGCGCATCCGGGGTGCCCTCCCGCAGCCGGTAGCCCGCTCCGCGGACAGTTTCGAGCGAGTGGGTGCCGAACGGCCGGTCGATCTTGTCCCGCAAGTAACGCACGTACACGTCGACGATGTTCGAGCCCCCGTCGTAGGCGAAGTCCCACACATGCTCGATCAGGCGGGTACGCGACAGCACCTGCCCCGGATGGCGCATGAAGTACTCCAGCAGGGCGAACTCCCTGGCCGACAGCTCGACCGCGACGCCTGCCCGGCAGGTGACCCGGGAAGCCGGGTCCAGGGTCAGGTCACCGACCGCCAGCCGGGTGGGCCGCTCGCGCGCCCCCCGCCGCAGCAGCGCCCGGGCCCGGGCGGCGAGTTCGGTGAACGAGAACGGCTTCGTCAGGTAGTCATCCGCCCCGGCGTCCAGCCCGCGGACACGGTCCGGGACGCCGTCGCGGGCGGTGAGCATGAGCACCGGTGCCCACTGGCCCCGCTCGCGCAGCCGCCGGCACACCTCGAACCCGTCCATGTCCGGCAGCATGACGTCGAGGACGATGACGTCGTTCGGGTTCTCCACCGCCATCCACAGGCCATCCTCGCCGGTACGGGCCACGTCGACGGCGTACCCCTCCTCCTCCAGGCCGCGCTTGAGCACCGCCGCCATCTTCACCGAGTCCTCGACCACCAAGATCCGCACAGCACCCACCTCTGTTGCAACGTAAGGCTCGCAGATGAGAAGAAGATGGGAGGACCTGGCACCGGCGCCCGGCGCCGGTCACCCAACCCCGGGGCCGCTTCCCTCGGGGCGGAAGTCCGGGTCGCCGGGAATCGGGAGTTCGCTGCCGAACGAGTCCGGGACAGCCGGCTTGCTGGACCCATCGCTGTTGTAGGGAGAGGATGGGTGACCCGGTGCCAGCCACTCCATCCGCTGCCGCAGCCCGGGGCCGTCCGGGCCGACTTCGCGTGGGCGTTCCGGGCCGGGAGCCCGCTCCCGGCCGCGATGAACTGACCTGGCCAGGCTGGGGGTGACGGCGGCGAGGGCGCTCGTGATGGCATAGGCGGCCTCGGCGGGGGCGGCGGCCGGATCGGCCCAGTAACGCAGTTCGGTGTACCCGTCCTCGCCGACGCTGACGTCCGTCTCGCAGTGGCCGGGCTGGCGCATCGTGGCCGTCAGGCCGAGCACGCCACGGGTGCGGTGCAGCCGGACGACCAGGCCCGCGACGGACAGTTCGCCGGCTATCGCCCACAGCCGCTCGGCAGCATCGTCATCCACGGTGACGGGATCGTCATGACTGAGTTCAGTCATGTTCGCTTCGCTCCCGCGACCTGCACGGCTTGAAGTCCACACAGGTGCGGTGGGGCACTCCTCTCTGCAAGGTCATGCCTCCACCGGGGGATCCACGCCTTGTCACGGTGCAGGGGAAGGGCTCGTACGTGGCCGATCGGTGACGACCGCGCCCGCGGGTAGCAGATGGCCCGTTCATAGGCAATCCAGTTCGCACCACGGTTTCACCAGACCGACGTTACTCCAAGCTGTCCAAGCTGTCTAGCTAGTCTAAACAGTCCAATGGGTACAGATGATCTTGCCGGGCAAAACTAACTGAGTGCCACGCAACGCCGAGCGCCCATCCCACCGCGTCGAGCAAGACTTGCGGCGCAGGCTGGCGGCCGGAGAGTGGGCAACCGGTGAAGCGTTGCCCACCACTGCGCAGCTTGCGCAGGAGTACGGCTGCGGGCATGGCACGATCACGCGGGTCCTGCGCAAGCTGGCCAGCGAGCACCTGGTTCATGCGGTCCCGCGATGGGGCGTGTTCGTCGGCCCCCCTGGCGAGCAGGGCTGACTGCGATGTGCGGGGTACGCGCGGTCGCTGTGCGAGGTGCCCCGTCCCAGCCGCCGGCGAACACACATCCGGGCGGCTTGCTCCCGGCAGGCTGTTGCCGTCGGAGTCGACCCTGATGGGCGAGCACGGCGTCTCGCGTGACACGGTTCGCAAGGCGGTCGGGCTCCTGCGTGACGAGGGGCTCGTTGTCACCGTGCAGGGGAAAGGTTCGTACGTGGCCGACCGCTGACAGCCGGCGCGGGCGGAGTCGCGGAGCAGCCAGCCTGGTCATGGGCAGTCCAGCTCGCACCAGACGACGCGGCCATCGGGTCCGTCCCGGTGGCCCCAGCGCGAGGCGAGTTGTGCAACGAGTAAGAGCCCTCGTCCGGACGGCGCCAAGCGCTCGCCGGGGTTGACTGCGGGCACGGCGGATGACCCGCCGTCGGATACCTCTACGCGGACGAGTGCCGGGACCTGGCGAACGGTGACACGGAAGCTCCCGCCGTCACCTGATGCGGTGTGCACGACCGCGTTGGTGGCGAGCTCGCTGGTCAGCAGCATCGCGTCGGCCGTGCATGGGCGGTCGCCCAGGACCTCGCGGACGAAATGGCGGGCGGGGGACACCTGCTCGGAATGCCCGGGGAAGGTCCGGAACCTGGCGGTGCCACGGTCCAGGCAGTGGCACAACACTTCGTCGGTCACCACGAGCATCTGACTCACCGGCCTGTCGTGTTTCGGCTGCCCGCCCGCCGCTGGACTGGCATGCTTCGTGCCAGAACGTCTACTGCATCACCTCGATATGCATAGCTGTATCACACATGAAGCGCCATAGTGGCATGCATTCATGAGCCGATGGAGGAAACGTGGCCGCAAGCTCCGGGCCGACCGTTCGCAGGCGACAGCTCATGGCTGAGCTCAAGCGCATGCGCGACGCAGCTGGCCTCAGTCAGGAGGTCGTCGCCGAACGGCTGGACTGGCACCCGACCAAGGTCATGCGTATCGAGACCGGCCGCACCTCGCCGCACCCGAACGACGTGCGCCTCATGGTCGAGCTGTACGGGATGACCGACCGCGAGCAGGTCACGGCGCTGGTCAAGCTAGCCCGGGATGCCCGCCAGCGCGGCTGGTGGTACTCCTATCGCGACATCCTGCTGAACCGCTACGACTTCTTCATCGGGCTCGAATCCGAGGCCGCCTCCATACGCAACTTCGAGCTGGCGATGATCCCGGGATTGCTCCAGACCGAGGACTATGCACGTTCGTTGATCCGCGGCGGCCCTTACGAGCTCAGCCGGGAAGAGGTGGAACGCCGCGTGGAGGTGCGCCTGACTCGTCAGGAGGTGCTGAGCAAGGAGGACCGGCCGCAGCTTTGGGCGATCCTTGACGAATCGGTGATCCGGCGTGTGGTCGGCGCCCCGGCAATCATGTGCGAGCAGCTTGAGCACTTGATCACCGTCTGCGACCAGGGGCGAACCACCGTCCAGGTCGTCCCGTATGGTGCTGATCCGCATCCCGGGCTGGCAGGCTCGTTCGTGATCTTTGGGTTCGACGAACCATCCGAGCCCGACGTCGTCTACTTGGAGACCGTGGGCGGCAACCTCTACGTGGACAAGCCCGAAGAAACGCGACTGTTCGCTACAGCGTTCGACCACCTGCGTGCGGCCGCGATCAGCCCCCGTGACACCCGAGCTATGCTTCGCGCAGCGGCCGATGCTCTGAGGTAGCCGCGGAAGGAGGGGCAGGGTGACTACCTACGACCTGTCCCGCGCTGCATGGCGCACGAGCACCTACAGCGGCACGAATGGCGCCTGTGTCGAGGTCGCCGTGCTACCCGCCTGGCACAGCAGCAGCCACAGCGGGCAGAACGGCAACTGTGTTGAGGTTGCCAGCAACTTGCCGGGGGTTGTCGCGGTCCGCGACTCCAAGGACCGGGGCGGGCCGGTGCTGGGATTCGCCCCTGACGAGTGGCGGGCGTTCACCGCAGCGCTGAAGGCCGACGAGTTCGACCTGCGCTAGTCCTCAGCGGGTTCACCGGTCGGGGCGAGGAAGAACAGCTCCGGGTCGCCTTCGTCGAGTCCGCAGACGACGCCGACCGAGCGCCACCCGAGGCGTGCCAGCAGTCGCTTCATCGGCTGGTTCGACAGGTTCGTGGACGTCGGCGATGGATGAGTCGGGGCTGTAGCGGAGTCCGGCCTGTTCGGGGCTTGTGGCGAGGGCGGTGGCGATGTCGTGCCAGGTGGCGCCGTCATCGCGGGCCTCATGGAGCGACGGCGCGGGATCATTCGGTCTCTGGTGGCTTCCGTGACTACAGACTTTTTTGATGCGGTGACGGCGCGGAGCCCGGAACGATGCGGACATCGTGACCGACGCAGATCTGGAAGTCCTCCAGCACATGGACCTCCACCGGGCCGAGCGGGGCGAGC
>DATKRH010000234.1:0-46502 GCA_035532295.1 Streptosporangiaceae bacterium | reverse complement strand
GCCAGGACGTCGGCGTGAGCGGGGAGCGCATCGTCGCCGCGCAATTCGATGACTGGCTGGCCGCGCGCGTAGCTGAACCGGTGCCGGATTGATGTACTACAGGTAGTACAATCAGTGTCATGGAAGCAACAGTTCGCGAGTTGAACCAGCAGACGGCTCAGGTACTGGCGCGCGTCCAGGCCGGTGAGACGGTTACCGTTACCAAGAACGGCCTGCCCGTGGCCGTACTACGCCCCTATGGCCCCGAAGATCCGGCGGTCTATCCATTCAGGACGGATCCCATGGGCCCAGACGACAGCGCGCCGACGTTCCAGGGCGCTCCCGACTTCTCCGAGCGCGTGGACGACTTGCTCGCCGGATTCGGCTCTGATGGCTGAATCTGTCCTCGTTGCCATCGCCGACACGTCCGCCCTGATCGCGTTCTTCAATAAGGACGACCAGCATCACCAGCCAGTTCGACAGGGCATGGCACAGGCTGGGCACCTGGTGGTCTCGCCGTGTGTGCTGACCGAACTCGACTACCTCATCGCCACCCGGCAGGGACCGTCGGCCGCTAGCGCGGTCATCGGCCACGTGGCCGGCCGCGTGGCGGCAGGCCGCTGGGAAGTGCCGGACATCGGCTCGTTGCTGCTCGCTGCGCATGCGGTGCTGGCCGACTATCCGGTCATCGGGCTGGCGGGCGCGATGAATGTCGTGCTGGCGCGCGAGTTCCGCACCGACGTCATCGCGACACTGGATTACCGGCACTTCCGCATGATTCGCCCGCTTACCCCACACGGTGCCTTCCGGCTGCTGCCCGATGACATCAGCACCTGACGTGAACCGCCTCAGGGAATCAGTACGGCCTTCACGAAACTTCCGTCGCGCGCGTCCATCAGCTCATACGCCCGGTCCACCTCGTCCAGTCCGAACCGGTGCGTGATCAGCGGCGCGTAGCTGAACCGGTGCCGGGCGATCAGGTCCACGGCGTCGCGCATGGCGCGCATGAGCCGCGGCCGGTCGGGACAGAACCCGTTGACGATGGTCACCGCCTTGTACCAGAGGTCCAGGTCCATCATCGCGTCGCCGGCGTGGTGGTAGCCGATGACGCACAGCGTGCCGAAGGGCCGGACCAGCATGGCTGCGGTCTTCAGGCCCGGCGTCACCCCGGTGGCCTCCAGCACGATGTCCGCGCGCTGGTCGCGGCCCCGCCCGGGGTCACCGGCGCCCCCGTACTCCTCGGGCACCTCGCCGGGCGCGAACACGAGGTCGGCGCCCAGTTCCAGCGCGCGGCGCCGGGCCGCGGGCACGGGGTCGACGCCGATCAGCAGGCCGGGCGCGCGGTCCCTGGCGAGCTGGATGAGGCCCAGGCCCATGAAGCCCAGCCCGACGACGGCGACACGGTCACCGGCCGCCATGTGCGTCCGCGACAGTGCCTCCTCCAGGTCGGCCACGGGCTCGCCGATGGCGAGGGCCGGCTCGATGTGGTCGGGGACGGGCAGGATGGCCGCCGCGTCCATGACCGCTAGCGACGCGAACCCGAGGGCCCCGAGGCCGGTCACGAGCTCGCCCGGGGACCAGCCGCGGGCGTGGCGGCCGGCCGATACCACCCGGCCGACGATCTCGTGGCCGAGCCGGACTGGCTCGCTGGCAGGACGGCCGACGCCGCCGGTCCGCCAGGGCGTCAGGTCAGATGTGCAGACTCCACTGGCTACGACCTCCACCAGGACCTGATGGTCGGCGGGTGCGGGGTCGGCGGCCTCGATCACCTCGGACGTGCGGGGACCGACAATCTGGCTGATCCTCATGCGGGTCGCCTCCTAACTACTGCTGAAATCTCGGTCAGGTAGTGGCATGTAGTGGATTGATCGTACGTAAGGCCTTGCTGTCACGTATACCCGTCGTCTTATACTGGCCTCAAGTGGCGTCTAGTGGTCTACTCTTGGCAAACCTTCCGGTACTGACTCCGGCCCTCCAAGGGAGTTGCGAGTGTCCTCCTACAGCTGTGCGGTCGTGGCGGCCGGCTCTCAGGGCCGGGTGCACGCCCAGGGGTACGCCGCGCAGGCGGCGCGCGCGGCCGGCCCGGGCGCCGGCCCGGGCGCCGAGCTGGTCGCGGTGGCCGACGTCAACGTGGCCGCGGCGCGGGAGCTGGCGCAGGACCTGGGAATCCCCGGTGTCTACGACAGCCACGAGGAAATGCTGAAGGCGGAGCATCCCGACGTGGTCAGCATCTGCACGCCGCCGTCGACGCACCTGGAGGTCGCGCGGGCCGCGGTGGCGGCGGGGGTGCGGGCCATCCACTGCGAGAAGCCGATCGCCACCTCATACGCGGACGTGCTCACGATGCACGAGCTAGCCCGGGACGCGGGCGTCCAGCTCACCTTCAACCTGCAGCGCCGGTTCGAGCCGGTGCACCGGTTCGCCCGCGAGCAGATCGCCGCCGGGGCGATCGGCACGGTGGTCAGTCTGGAGGGGTACTGCCCCAACCTGCCGGACTGGGGCTCGCACATCGTCGACCTGATGCTGTTCTACCTCGGCGACCGGCCGCCGACCTGGGTGATGGGCCAGGTCGACGTCACGGTGAACCGCTACGTGTACGGCGCGTTCGCCGAGACCTCCTCGCTCACGCAGGTCAAGTGGGAGGACGGCGTTAACGCCCTGATCATGACCGGCCGCGAGCCGCAGACGCCGCTGCTGAACATCGAGAACAACCTCGGGCTGCTCGTCCAGGGCACCGGCGGCCGCGTGGACGCGCGTGGCGCCCGGTGCCTCGTGCACCGCTTCGGCGCCGACGACATCGTCTTCGAGTCTCCCTGCAGCCGGGATAGCTCCATGTGGGAGCGGCGCGTGGACCCGGCCATCGTCGCCTGCACGGCGGAGGCGATCGCCGATCTCCTGGCGAGCCTCGATGAGGGACAGCCGCCGGTCCTGCGCAGCGAGCTGGGGGTCCGCGGGGCGGAGATCATCTTCGCGACGTACGAGAGCAGCCGGTCCCGGCGCCGCGTCGGCCTGCCGCTGGACGTCCACGACAACGCCCTGCGCAGCGGCCTGGAGCAGGGCTTCTGGCAGCCCGTCGGCGAACAGCGCTCGACCTACTGAGGAGGCAGACGTGACACGATCAGCATCACCCGAGCTCACCGCGCCCCCCGAGCTCACCGCGCCCCCCGAGCTCACCACATCCCCCGCCCTGGTGGTCATCAACGGCGACGACGTCTACGAGGACCTGTTCACCGCGGGCCTCAAGCTGCAGGACATTTTGATCGAGCAGGGCTTCGCGGCCCGCGCCGTCATGGGCACCGCCCGCCTGGCCGACTGCGCCAACGCCGACCTGATCGTGCTCTACACCGCCCTCGGCCACTTCCCGCCGTCGGCCCAGGCCGCGCTGGCCGACGCGGTGCACGCGGGGGCCGGCCTCATCGCGGTGCACGCTTCGAACGTCTTCCCCAGCCCCGGCGGCAGGCTCGACGAGCGCTACCGGCCGGTGTTCGACCTCATCGGCAGCCGCTACGCCTCGCACGGCCCCCCGCCGCATGAGAGCCGGTTCCGCGTGGAGACCGACCAGGATCATCCGGTCACCCGCGGCCTGGCCCCCTTCGACATCACGCACGAGCACTACCAGCTGGAGACGGCCGCCGGCCCTGGCGACGCCGGCCTCGACGCCGCCAGCCCCGCGGTGGTGGCGTGGCGGCGCACCCTGGCGGGCCGGGAGCCGATCGTCCACCTGCGCGAGGCGGGCCGCGGCCGGGTCTGCTACCTCCAGCTCGGCCACGACCTGCGGGCCTGGGATGACCCGCCGGTCCGCGAGCTGGTCGCCCGGTGCGCCCGCTGGGCCCGCCGGACCCGCAGGACCGGCTGGACGCGCCGGACCGGCTGGGCGCGCCGGGACGCAGAGCAAGGGATGGCGCGATGAGAATCTTGCTGCGGAGGCTGTTCTTCTACCTGGTAACGGCGTGGGCGGCGATCACGCTCAACTTCCTGCTGCCGCGCCTGATGCCGGGCAACCCCGCCCAGGGCCTGATCGAGCGCTTCGCGGGACGGCTGAGCCCGTCCGCCGTGCATGCCATCCAGGTGCTGTTCGGGCAGCCGCACTCCAGCCTCATCTCGCAGTACTTCGCGTACTGGCACAACGTCGTCACCTTCAACTTCGGCATCTCCTACACCTACTATCCGACCCCCGTGATCCAGGTCATCCGGCAGAGCATCTTCTGGACCCTGGTGCTGATCGGGCTGTGCACGGTCATCGGCTTCGTCCTGGGCACCGTGCTCGGCATGATCGTCGGCTGGCGGCGCGGGACCTGGCGGGACGCCCTCATCCCGGTCACGACATTCCTGTCCTCGCTGCCGTACTTCTGGTTCGCGCTGATGGCGATCCTGGTGTTCGCCGTCACCCTGGGCTGGTTCCCGAGTTCCGGGGGCTACGGCATCGGCGCCACGATCGGGCCGAACTGGTCGTTCATCAGCAGCGCCATCTACTACGGCGCGCTGCCCGCGCTGACCATCGTCGTGGCGTCGGTCGGCGGCTGGCTGCTCGGCATGCGCAACATGATGGTGACGACGCTGAGCGAGGACTACGTCCTGCTGGCCGAGGCCAAGGGCCTGTCCCGGCTGCGGGTCATGTTCACCTACGCCGGCCGGAACGCGGTCCTGCCGTCGGTGGCCGGCTTCGCCATGTCGCTCGGCTTCGTGGTCGGCGGCGCGATCGTGACGGAGATCGTCTTCAACTACCCCGGCATCGGGACGGTGCTCTTCCAGGCGGCCAAGGGCCAGGATTACCCGCTGCTGGAGGCCATCTTCCTGACCATCACGGTCGCCGTCTTGCTCGCGAACCTGTTCGCCGACCTGGCGTATATCGCACTCGACCCACGAACGCGGGAGGGCTAAGTGCTGATCAGCTCGGATGTCGACGTGGCGGCGGGCCCCGAGGACCTGCCGGCCGGGCGGGCCTGGTGGCGCGGCCTGCTGGTCCCGAAGGTGCTCGTGGGACTCGTGCTGGTGCTGTTCTTCGTCATCCTGGCGATCTTCGGGCCCATCCTGGACCACGCCGATCCCGGCGCCATCACCAGCGCGACGCTGCAGCCGCCGTCCCTGCATCACTGGCTCGGGACCACCCAGCAGGGACAGGACGTCCTGACGCAGGTGATCTACGGCGCCCGCATCTCGATCGAGGTGGGCTTCGGCGCGGGCATCCTGACCACGCTGTGGTCGGTCGTCGTCGGGCTGATGGGCGGCTACATCTCCGGCATGGGCAGCGAGCTGCTGTCGATGTTCTCGAACGTGTTCCTGGTCATCCCGAGCCTGCCGCTGGTGGTCATCCTCGCCTCGTACCTGCCGAACTCGGGCTCGACCGGCATCATCATCGTGATCACCGTCACCGGCTGGGCCTGGGGCGCGCGGGTGCTCCGCGCCCAGACGCTCTCGCTGCGCCGGCGCGACTTCGTCGAGGCGGCCCGGGCCACCGGGGAGAACTCGTTCAAGATCATGCTCTACGACATTCTCCCGAACGAGCTGGCCATCATCGCGGCCACGTTCCTGGCCTCGGTCGTCGGCGCCATCCTGACCGAGGCGAGCATCGCCTTCCTCGGCCTGAGCAACGTGACGCAGTGGTCGTGGGGCACGATCTTGTACTGGGCCCAGGTCAGCGGCGCGGAGCTCTCCCGCGCCTGGTGGTGGTTCATCCCGCCCGGCCTGTGCATCGCGCTGGTCGGCACCGGCCTGGCCTTCATCAACTTCGGCATCGACGACGTCATCAACCCGCGGCTGCGGGTGGCCGGGATCGACACGCGGCGCTGGCCCCGCGTCCGGGCCGTGGCGGGGCTCCTCACCCGCGGCACCCGCGGCACCCGCGGCACCCGCGGCGGCGGCACCGCGGGCGCCCTGGCTCCCGCGGCGGCCGCGGCACCCGCGGCCGCCTCCGCCCCCGAGTCCGTCCTCGAGCTGCGCAACCTCCGGGTCGAGTACGGCGGCGGCGGGGCGCCCGTGCAGGCGGTGAACGACGTCTCGCTCACGCTGCACCGCGGCGAGGTGCTCGGGATCGCCGGGGAGTCCGGCTCCGGGAAGTCCACCCTGGCGCGCGCCGTCACCCGGCTGCTCCGGCCGCCGGCGCAGATCGTGTCCGGCGAGATGGTCTACACCTCCCGGTCGGGGCGCCAGATCGACATCGTCGGCCTGTCCGACAAGGACCTGCGGCGGTTCCGCTGGGAGGAGATCTCGATCGTCTTCCAGTCGGCGATGAACGCGCTCAACCCGGTGCTCACGCTCGGCGCCCAGATCGACGACGTGCTGCGGGCGCACCGCCCCGGCATGCACAAGCCGCAGCGGCACGCGCGGATGTGCGAGCTGCTCAAGCTGGTGGGCATCTCCCCGGACCGGGCCAGCGCCTACCCGCACGAGCTGTCCGGCGGGATGCGGCAGCGGGCCATGATCGCGATGGGCCTGGCCCTCGACCCCGAGATCATCGTGATGGACGAGCCCACGACCGCGCTGGACGTGGTCATCCAGCGGCAGGTCATCGAGACGATCAGCGCGCTGAAGGAAAGGCTCGGCTTCTCGGTCATCTTCATCACCCACGACCTGTCCCTGCTGATCGAGCTCTGCGACACGATCGCGATCATGTACGCCGGGCGGATCGTGGAGCTTGCCCCGGCCGCGCAGGTGTACGACCGCCCGCTGCACCCCTACAGCCGGGGCCTGCTGGGCTCGTTCCCGACGATCACCGGCCCGAAGCGCAAACTCACGGGGGTGCCCGGCTACCCGCCCGACATGCGGCGGCTGCCCGCGGGCTGCTCGTTCCAGCCCCGCTGCCCGCGCGCCTTCGACGCGTGCGAGCAGTCCAGCCCGCTCCTGCTGCGACGCGGCGACGCCGCGGGCGAGCCGCCGGCGGACGTGGCCTGCTTCCTGTACGACAGCGCTAGCCCCGACAGCGACGACACCAGCTCAAGCGAAGGACTCACTGCCGGAGGTGGCCGTGCCTGAACCGCTGGCCGATAGCGCCGCGCCCGTCCTGGAGGCGGTGCACGTCACCAAGCACTTCCCGGTGCACGGCGGCCAGGGCGCCGGGCGCTTCGACAGCATGCGCCGCCGGGTGGTGCACGCGGTCGAGGACGCCTCGCTCGGCCTGTACGCGGGCCAGGTGACCGCCCTGGTCGGCGAGTCCGGCTCGGGCAAGTCAACGCTCGCCCGCATCCTGGCGGGCCTGTACCGGCGGACCTCCGGCGAGGTGCTGCTGCGCGGCCGGCCGGTCCGCACCAATCACGGCCGGGCGTTCCGCCGGCACGTCGGCGAGGTCCAGCTGATCCTGCAGGATCCCTACGGGTCGTTCAACCCGATGCTGCGGGTCTCCACGCACCTGGAGCGGGCCGTGCGCATCCACGAGCCGCGCCACGGGCCGCGCCACGAGCCGCGCCACGGTGGCGACGCGCTGCTGGCCCGCACGACCGAGCTGCTGGAGCAGGTGAACCTGTCCCCGGCGCGCCAGTTCCTCGACAAGTACCCGCACGAGCTGTCGGGCGGCCAGCTCCAGCGGGTCTCCATCGCCCGCGCGCTGGCGGCCCGCCCGTCGGTCATCCTGGCCGACGAGCCAGTGTCGAACCTCGACGTCTCCATCCGGCTCGGCGTGCTCAACCTGCTGGCGGAGCTCACCTCGGCCGACCGGGTGGCCCTCCTGTACGTGACACATGACGTCGCGTCAGCTCGTTACTTCGCCAGGGAAACGGCCGTCATGTATGCCGGGCAGCTCATCGAGAGCGGGCCCTCGGAGCAGGTCACCAGCGATCCGGCGCACCCCTACACCCGCCTGCTCGTCTCCTCGGCGCCCGACCCGGCCCGCCGGGCCCCGCGGGAGCAGCTTCAGGACACGGGGCAGCCGCCCAGCCTGATCAGCCCGCCGGCTGGCTGCCGCTTCCACCCGCGCTGCCCGCTGGTCATGCAGCGGTGCACGACGCAGGCGCCCCCCAGGTTTGAGCTCGGCGGAGGTCACTGGGCCCGCTGCTGGCTCTTCCAGTCCGCAGTCAGCAGCGACATCACGAAGGAGAAGCCAGCGACATGACTATCCGAGGATCTGGAGGCATGAGTGTGATGAGAACCAGAAAGCGCCGGCTGCTGCAGTATTCGGTGGCCGCCGTGGCGGTTATCACGGCGACGGCGTGCTCGAGCAGCAGCGGCGGCAGCGCCGGCGTGTCCGGGAGCGGGTCGAAAGTGATCCTCACGGTCGCGGGCGAGGCCGTGGGCATGACGAGGGTCTTCAACCCCTACCTGCCCACCAGCGCGCTGGGCCTGGCCGGGAACTCGGTCGCCAGCGGCAGCGCCTCGGGGTTTATCAACGAGCCGCTGGTCCAGGTGGACTACGTCCGGTCTAACTACGTCATTCCGTGGCTGGCTCAGTCCTGGGCGTGGTCCAACGGCAACAAGACGCTGACCTTTCACCTGCGACGCGGCGTGCAGTGGAGCGATGGCAAGCCATTTTCCAGCGCGGACGTCGTGTTCACCTATGAGCTCATGCGCAAGTTCCCCGCGCTGAACGGCAACGGGATCTCGTTCCAGTCGGTCAGCGCGCCCGACGCCAGCACGGTCGTGCTGAACTTCTCGGGGCCGCAGGAGCAGAACTTTGACGCTATCGCCAGCCTGATCATCGTCCCGAAGCACATCTGGGCCTCGATCAAGAACCCGGTCACCTTCGCCGATCCCCATCCGGTCGGGACCGGGCCGTTCGAGCTGTCCAGCTTCTCGCCGCAGGGCTACCTGCTGACCAAGAACCCGCATTACTGGCAGCAGGGCAAGCCGGGCATCGCGGGGCTGCGCTTCGTGGCCTACAGCGATAACTCGACCCAGGCGAACGCCATCACCGAGGGCCAGATCGACTGGGCGGCGGACTACATCCCGAACGCGCAGCAGACCTACCTGAGCCGCAGCGCGAGCAATCACTACTGGGTGCCCGAGGCCGGCTCGGACGGACTGATCCCGAACCTGGACACGTTCCCGCTGAGCGACCTGCAGGTCCGCAAGGCGATCAGCCTGGGCATCGACCGCCAGGCGATCGGGGCGGCGCGCAACTCGCCGGCGGCGACGAACCAGACCGGGCTGCCCGTCCCGAGCTTCGACTCCATCATCGCGCCGCAGTACCAGAACGCGAGCTACCAGCAGGACATCGCCGGGGCTAAGCAGCTCCTGGTCGCCGACGGCTGGAAGCTGGGCTCGGACGGTTACTACGCGAAGAACGGCCGCGAGCTGTCGTTCTCGGTGTCGTTCCCGGCGGCCTTCACCGATATCGCCGCGGCGGCCTCGGTGCTGGTCCAGCAGCTCAAGGTGATCGGCATCAAGATGACGATCGACACGGTCCCGACCAACGAGATCAACACGCTCACCGGGCTGGGCCGGTTCCAGTCCACGATGGGGTACCCGGTCGCCTATGTCCCGACGGCGTGGTCGTTCTACTCCGAGCAGATGAACCCGCAATTCTACGCGCCCATCGGCAAGAACATCCCGACCTACCAGGACATTGAGCGGTTCAGGGACCCGACGGCCCTGCGGCTGTTCCAGGAGTACCCGACGGCGACCCCGGCGCGGCAGAACGCGATAGCCGCGCAGCTGGAGGGCATCTGGATGAACCAGCTCCCGGTGATCTCGATGATCTACTGGGGCGACTACGCCGAGTGGAACTCGGCCAAGGTCACCGGCTGGGCCACCCCCTCGAATCCGTACTTCATGCCGAGCCCGAACGAGGTCGTGGCGCTGCGGCTCAAGGCAACCAGTTAACGGAGCGGGGCCCTCGCGACCGCGTCGCGAGGGCCCCGCTCAGGAGGAGGCTCACCTGTGGACATTCAGTCAGCGCCGCGCGCGATGGTGATAGTCAACGGCGATGACATCCATCACGATCTCATCGGCGCCTCGCTGGTCTTCCAGCAGCTCGGCACCGAGGCCGGGTTCGCGACCCGGCGGGCTGCCGGGACCGGGAGGTTCATCGACCCGCGGCCCGAGACCGCCCAGACCGACGTCTTCTTGCTCTACACCTCGGGCGGCCAGTTCGCGACGGCGCAGCAGCAGGCCCTGGCCGACGCGGTCGCCGCCGGGAAGGGCCTGGTGGGGATCCACTGCGCCAACATCATGGGCTGGCAGGGCGACGGCCTCGACCCCGCGGACCGGCCGCTGTTCGAGCTGCTCGGCAACCGCTACCTGTCGCACGGGCCCGGCCACCACGAGGGTCGGCACACCATCGAGATCGTCGCCCGGCACCCGGTAACGGCCGGCGTGGCCGACTTCGAGCTGTTCGACGAGTACTACGAGTTCGAGCTGGCCGACGAGAAGGTCACCGTGCTCGCGCAGCGCCGGCGCGCCGACGGCGTGATCATCCCCGTCATGTACGCCCGCGAGGTCGGCGCCGGCCGCGTGGTCTACCTGGCCCTCGGCCACGACATGCGGGCCTGGGGCGAGCCGCCGTTCCGCACCCTGGTCCGGCAGGCGCTGGCCTGGGCGGCGCGGGCATGACCGCGCGCATCGGCGTGATGATGTACACCGTCCTGGAGCAGGCGCGCGCCGACCTGGAGGGAACGCTCGCGCGGCTGGCCGGCATCGGCTACCGCGGCATCGAGACCTACGGCCTGGTGGAGCACTTCGGCGCGGCGCGGGTGCGCCGGGCCATCGACGCGGCGGGCCTGGAGCTGACCAGCGCGCACGCGCCGTTCCCGGCCGGGGATCAGGCGGAGCGGATCCTGGATGAGCACGCCGAGCTGGGCGCCACCGTGCTGGTGTGGTCCATGGAGCGGGCGGAGTTCGACAGCCCGCAGGCCATCAGCCAGGGCCTGCGGCGGGTCAACGAGGCCGCGCGGCGGGCCGCCGCCCGCGGCATGCGCATCGCCTACCACAACCACTTCGCCGAGTTCTCGCAGGTGTTCGACGGTCGGCAAGCCTACGACCTGTTGCTGAGTCAGCTCGACGACCGGGTGCTGATCGAGCTGGATGCCTACTGGGCCCAGCTGGGCGGCGCGGACGCCGCGGAGGTGCTGACCCGGCTGGGGGAGCGCGCCCGGTTCATCCACGTCAAGGACGGCCCGGCGGTCAGCTACGCCGACGACGTGATGGTCCCCATCGGCGAGGGCCAGATCGACTGGGCCCGGGTGCTCACGACCCCGTCGGGCCTGGCCTGGCACATCGTCGAGCTGGAGCGGCTGCGCGTCGACACGTTCGAGGCGCTGGAGCGCAGCTACGCCTACCTGGTGGGCCGCGGCCTCTCCGAGGGCGGGCCATCCGAGGGCGGGGGCGGCGGGTGAGCCTGCGAGTGCTGTTCCTCGGCGGCGCCGGAATGATCGGGTCGGCGGCCGCGGCGGCGGCGGCCGGGCAGGGCCACGAGCTGACGGTCGTGACCCGCGGCGAGCCGCGCCGCGGCCTCCCGGCCGGGGTCCGGCTGCTGTGCGCGGACGCTCACGACGCCGGCCAGCTTCGCGAGGTGCTGGGCGGCGAGTGGTATGACGCGGTGGTCAACTGGGTCGGCTACACCCCCGCCCAGCTCGGCGGCCACCCGGAACTGTTCGCGGGCCGGGCCGGGCAGTACGTCTTCATCAGCACCTGCTCGGTCTTCGCGCGCCCGGTGCCGCAGTTGCCGATCACCGAGTCATCGCCGCGGCGCCAGCCGGTATTCGGCTACGCGCGGGACAAGCTCGCCTGCGAGGAGTTCCTCGCCGCCGCCTACCGCGACAGCGGGTTCCCGCTGACGATCGTCCGGCCGTTCCACACCTACGACGCCACCACCGTTCCGGTGCTGGCCGGCTGGACGGCCATCGACCGGATGCGCGCGGGCAAGCCGGTGGTGGTGCACGGCGACGGGACCTCGCTGTGGACGCTGATGCACGCCGGCGACTTCGGCCGGGCGCTCGCCGGGTTGCTGGGTAACGGGCATGCGATCGGCGAGAGCATCAATGTCACCAGCGGCGACATTCTCACCTGGGACCAGATCCACCTCACGCTGGCGGCCGCGGCCGGAGTGCGCGATCCGGTGCTGGCGCACCGGGCCAGCGAGTCGATCGCCGCGCAGTGGCCGGACTGGCGTGAGGTGCTGGAGCACGATTTCCGGCATTCGATGCTTTTCGACACGACCAAGCTGCGACGCATGGTGCCGGAATTCCGGCCGCGGATATCCTTTTCTACCGGAGCCCGCGACATTATCGAGTATCACGACGGCGACGCCGCTCGCCGACGCGTCAATGCCGATCTCGATGCCGCTTTCGACCGATTGCTGGCGTCATGACTGGCCGCGGTGGCGCCGGCGCCCCGATACAGACACTCGATCGCAGCGAGAGGCCCGAGACCGTGGAAAACGCGCCCGAGGTGGTCACGGCCATCCGTTCCGACTATCCGGAACCCCTGTGGATTCAGGCCGCGACCCTGATTCATCACCAGATCGAGGAGGGGGCGCTGAAGGCCGGGGCGCGGCTGCCGCCCGAGCGCGAGCTCTGCCAGCGGCTGGGCATCAGCCGGGTCACGCTGCGCAAGGCCCTCAACCAGCTCGTCGAGGCCGGCGTGCTGAACGCCTCCCACGGTCGCGGCTGGTATGTCGCGAAGAAGACCGTGAAACGGGAGTGGCCCAACACCCTGGAGTCCTTCAGCGAGACGGCCGCCCGGATGGGCCTGGAGCCGCAGTCCGAGGTGCTGCGCGCCGAGATCGTCCCGGCGAGCTTCGACGAGGCCGAGGAACTGTCCATCGCCCCCGGCACCGACCTGTTCCACCTGGAGCGGGTGCGGCTGCTCAGCGAGGTGCCGATCGCGCTCGACATGACCCAGATCGCCCTGTCGGTGCTCCCGGACATCTGCAAGGCCGACTTCACCAGGGACTCCCTCTACAGCACCCTGGCCGAGGCCGGCATCGAGCCGGTGCGCGCCGACTCCACGATGGAGGCCCGCGAGGCGGACGCCGGCGAGGCGCGGCACCTGCGGATCGCCGAGGGCAAGCCGCTGCTGGTCATGCACCAGCTCGCCTTCGACACCGCCGAGCGCCCGCTGTTCACCTCCACGATCAAGTACGCGGGCGAGCGCTACCGGCTGCGCACCTCGTTCGCCCGCCCGCAGGCATTCGGCCGTAGCCGCGGCTGAGCTGGTCCCCACCACCAGTGGCCTCATCCTGGTCTACTTAAGGAGTAGCAGTGGTTGGTATCGGACTCATCGGCTCGGGGTTCATCGGGAGCACCTACGCGGACGCGCTCCGGGACGTCCGCCAGGCGGAGATCACCGCGAACTATTCCCGTGACCTGGCCCGGGCCCGGGCCTTCGCCGGGCAGTGGGGACCGATCGCCCGTCAGTACGACGATCTCGCGGCGCTCTGCGCGGATCCCGCCGTCGACCTGGTGGTCATCGGCCTGCCCAACGAGGTCCACCTGGAGGCGGTCGCCGTCGCGGCCGCGGCGGGCAAGGGCATCGTGTGCACCAAGCCGCTGGCCCGCACCGGCGCGGAGGCCGCCGCGATGCTGGCGCTGGTGCAGGAGGCCGGCGTGTGGCACGGCTACGCCGAGAGCGCGGTCTTCTCGCCCAACATCGCCAAGGCCCACCAGATGGTGCGGGCCGGCGCGATCGGGGAGCTGCTGACCATGCGCGCCCGGGAGGCGCACTCGGGCCCGCACGCGCCGCACTTCTGGGACGCGCAGACGGCCGGCGGCGGGGCGCTGCTGGACATGGGCTGCCACACCATCGAGTCGGCGCGGCACCTGTTCGGCAAGGACAACCCGATCACGCAGGTGTTCGCCTGGGGCGCCACCCTCGCGCACGGGGACAAGACGACCGGCGAGGACACCGCCGTCGCCCTGCTGAGGTTCGCCGGCGGCCAGCTCGCGACCGTCGAGTCGTCGTGGATCGAGAAGGGCGGCATGCAGCTGCGGCACGAGCTGGTGGGCAGCGCCGGGCGCCTGGTCACCGACACCGCCTCGACGCCGGTCTGGGGCTTCATCGAGAACCCGGCCGGCTACCTCGTGGAGAAGGCCGACGCGCAGACCGGCTGGGTCTTCCCCGTTCCCGAGGAGGCCCGGGCCTACGGGTTCAGCCAGGAGATGCGGCACTTCGCGGACTGCTTCGAGGCCGGCCTGGCCCCGGCCGAGACGTTCGCCGACGGCTACGTCGTCAACTGCGTCATCGACGCGTGCTACGCGTCCATGAAGTCCGGGACGTGGGAGAGCGTCGGGGCTCGCTAGCGACGCAGATGGTTCCCAACTGTTCCATACTGGCTCGCACTTGGTATTATGTGGTTTGTAGTCGGGTCATCGACTTTCCACCTTCTGAGTGACATAGCGGAGTCCTCGTGAGCCACGCGTCCCCAGGTGAGGGCATCGCACATCAGCAACCACTGGCTTCTCAGCAACCACTGGCTTCTCAGCAACCACTGGGAGTCCAGCTCTACAGCGTCCGGGACGACCTCGGGCCCGCCGATCTCGGCGCGACGCTCGGGCGGCTGGCCGCGATGGGGTTCACGCACGTCGAGCCGTATCGCATCCTCGACGACACCGGCCGGCTGGCCGCCGCGATCGACGCGGCCGGCCTCGCGGTAACCGCCGCGCACGCCAACGTCGTCTCCGCCGACCAGGAGGCATTCCTGGCCGCCGCAGGGCGGCTCGGCCTGCGCACGCTGATCGTCCCGTGGACCGAGCCCGACGGCCTGCGCGACCGGGCCGGGGTCGACGCCCTGGCGGCCGCCGTCAACGGCGCGGCGCGGCGCGCCGCCGATCGGGGCATCCGCGTCGGGTACCACAACCACGACTTCGAGTTCAGCCAGCGGGTCGACGGCGTGCCCGCCTACCAGATCCTCGTGGACGCGCTGGACGATGACGTCATCCTCGAGCTGGACACCTACTGGGCCAGCGTGGGCGGGGCGGACGTGTTCGAGCTCATCCCGCGGCTGGCCGGCCGCATCCGCTTCCTGCACGTGAAGAACGAGCCGCCGGATGACGACGACCCGCCGCCTCTGGGGACGGACCTCACCGGGCGGATGGGCGAGGTCGTCGCGCTGGGCCGGCCGTTCGTGGAGATGCCCGTCGTCGAGGTGGTCGTGCACGAGGGCGACGTCTTCCCGGTGCTGGAGCGGAACGCCGGCTACTTCCTGCGGCAGGTGCGGTCATGACGGCGCCCGCTTCCGCCGCGCCAGTGGTGGTGGGGATCATCGGCGCGGGGAACGTGGCGGGCCAGTACCTGAGCAGCCTGCTGCGCTATCCCGATGTCGCGGTCGCCGGCCTCGCGGACCTCGACGCCGGCCGCGCCCGGAGCGTGGCGGCCGCGCACGGCATCCCGTTCGCCGGCACCGTGGCCGAGCTACTCGCCATCGACGACCTCGAGCTGGTCGTCAACCTGACGACGCCCGCCGCGCACGCCGACGTCGCGCTGGCGGTGATCGAGTCGGGACGGCACCTGTGGGGCGAGAAGCCGTTCACGCTGGACCGCGAGTCGGCCCGGGCGGTGCTGGCGGCCGCGCGGGCCGCCGGGGTCGCCGTGGGCAACGCGCCCGACACCATCCTGGGCGGCGGCATCCAGAACTCGCAGCGCCTGCTGGCGCAGGATGCCATCGGCGCGCCGCAGACCGTACTGACCCTCATGCAGGGTCCCGGTCCCGAGCGCTGGCATCCCCGGCCGCGGTTCCTGTTCGCGCGCGGCGCCGGGCCGCTCTTCGACATCGGCCCGTACTACCTGACGACGCTGGTCCAGTTGCTGGGGCCCATCGAGTCGGTCGAGGCGGCCGGGCACCGGGCGCAGGCGCAGCGCGTCATCGGGTCCGGCCCGGACGCCGGGACCCGCTTCCCGGTCGAGGTCGATACCCACCTGAGCGTGATCACCAGGTTCGCCTCCGGGGTGGTCGGCACCTCGGTCTACAGCTTCGACTCCTACGTGAGCCGGCAGGCCTTCGAGATCACCGGGCAGCACGGGACGATGGAGGTGCCCGTGAGCGGCTTTGACGGCCCCACGCGCCTCCGGCGCGACCCCGCGCCCGACGCTGACTGGGAGGTGATCGCCCCGCCGGGTGACCACCGGGACCGGGGCGTCGGCGTCCTGGAGATGGCCCGCGCGATCCGGGCCGGCCAGCCGCCGCGGGCCAGCGGCGGCCTCGCCTTCCACGTCCTGGACGTCCTGCTGGCCATCGAGGAGTCCGCCGAGGCCGGCCAGCCGGTGCGGATCGCCAGCACCGCGGAGCCCGTTATCGCGCTGGAGGCGGGCTGGGTCGCCACCGCGCGAACTCTGCATGGTGCTCGCCATGTGTGACCAGCGGCCGGCCGGGGCAGCGAACGGCAGCCGCACGTCCTTCGGCGCCGCCCGGGCCGGTCAGGCGCAGATGCTGGGCGAGGCGGTGGACTCCGTCACGGGCCTGGTGGCCGCGCGGGCCGCGGCCGGTGACCTCTTGCTGCCGGGCCCCGTCTTCGTCGGCATCGGCGCGAGCCTCGCGGCGGCGTGCGCGCCCGTGTGGGTGCTGCGCAGTCGCGGCATTCACTCCTGGCGGCTGAGCGCCGGTGACTATCCGCTGCCGTTCCCGCCCAGCGTCCATCCGGTCGTCGGCGTCTCGCAGAGCGGCCGGAGCGCCGAGACGCTGGCCGTGCTCGAATCCGTTGACCCGCGCCGGCGGTACGCGGTCGTCAACGAGACCCCCTCGCCCATCGCCGACGCCGCGAGGATCGTCATCGGCCTGGGCAACCTCCCCGACAGCTACGCGTCGACGACCGGCTACACGGCGACCGTCGCGGCGCTCGGCATCATCGCCGACGCGTGGGACGGGGGCGTCATCGACGCCGGCTGGCAGGACCTGGCGGAGACCTTCCGGGCCACCGAGCAGTGCCTGACCGAGCCGGTCAGCGAGCTCGCCGCGGTCTTCGACGGGACCGCGTCGGCGGACTTCATCGGCGCTGGCCCCTCCGTCGGCTCCGCCGAGGCGGCGGCCCTGCTCTTCCGGGAGGTGGCCCGGGTGCCGGCCACGGGCATGGGCACCCGGCAGTACCTGCACGGCTCGATGGAATCGGCGGGTGACGGCGTGCACGTGCTGTTCGGCGGCGCGCGGGAGGCGGAGGTGGCCAGCACGCTGGCGGCGGCCGGTCATCAGGCGATCCTGGTCACGAGCGAGGAGGAGGTAACGCCCGGCGAGGGCCCGGCTCCGGTGGACCCCGCGGCGGCCTCGCCGCGGCTGGCTATCGTGGCTCTGCCGCCGCGGCCGGCGGCCCAGCGGGCCATCCTGGAGGTGCTCGTCATGCAGATTCTCGTGGCGGCGGTCGCCGGGCGGCGCGGCGTCGACATTGAGGAGTTCGTCTTCCATCATTCCGACACCAAGGTGCCCGCGCAGGCCCCGTCGGCGTGAGGGCCGGCGGGGCGGGCGACGGCGGGGCGGGCGACGGCGGTGATGTCGTGGTCGGCGGTGATGTCGTGGTCGGCATGGACGCGGGCGGAACCAAGCTGGCGGTCCGCGCCGAGACCATCGCGGGCGACCGCGTCGTGGACACCGCGTTCGCAGCCCGGGGCTGGGAGGCATCGCCGGCGGACGCCGCGGCGGGCTGGCTGGTGGCGCACCTGGAGCGCTGCCTGCCCGCGGGCTGCCGGGTCGTCGCGGCCGGAGTGGGCGCGCAGGGGTGTGACTCGCCGCGGACGTGCGAGGACCTGCGGCGGGCGCTCGGGGCGTCCGGCATCCGGGCGGTCGTGGTGAACGACGGCGCGCTCCTGGTCCCCGCGGCCGGGCTCGAGCGCGGCATCGGCATCGTCGCCGGCACCGGCTCCATCGGGGTCGGCTCCAGCGCGTCAGGGGAGGTCCTGCTGACGGGCGGCTGGGGCTGGGTGCTGGGTGACGAGGGCGGCGCGGCGGCCATCGTGCGCGAGGCGACGAAGGCCGCCCTGGCCGCCCGCGATGACGGGCGCCCCGACGACGGCTTGCTGGCCGCGCTGCAGGCCGCCTTCGGCGTCGGCACCGCGCAGGCGCTCGCGCGGGCCGTCAACGACGAGCCGACGGTGGAGAACTGGGGCCCGCGCGCGCCCGCCGTGCTCGCCGCCGCGGACGCTGGGTCGGCGCTGGCCCGGCGGGTGATCGACGCCGCCGCGGCGCACCTGTCGGCGCTGGTCGGCCGGCTGGTCGGCCGGGGCGCGGCCGGGACGACGGTGGTCGCGGCCGGCAGCGTCATCGTGCAGCAGGCGCTGCTGGCGGACGCGCTGCGCGCGCGGCTCAGCGTGGATCACCCGGGGCTGGAACTGCGGGTCCTGACGGAGGCCCCGGTCGCCGGGGCGGTGGCGCTGGCCCGGCGGCTGCTGGGCACGCCCTAGCCCGCCTCCCGCCTCGCGCCCCGCCCCGCCCCGCACGGTGTCAGATCGTGCGCTGCGGGGGTGGCCTGACCGAGATGCGATACGGCAGCAGATGCGTGTTGATCCATTTAGCACCGTCGGCATCATCAAGCTCCACCGAACTGCCCGGCTCGAAGCGCAGCACTCCGCCTGGACATCGGTCACCGAACAGCACCATCGTCTGCCGGCCGAGATCACGGCGTGACGGCCACGCGAAGCCCTGAGCCCACGGGGCCTGCGATCGCAGCCACTGCGCCCAGCGCCGGGTCTGCGGGTAGTCGGCGGGAGGCGCATGGACGAGCCACTCATCCTGGCAGGCCGCCGCGAGGTCGGGGGTGCTCAGCAGCGAGAGCAGCGTCAGGTCCTGCGCCGAGCTGAACGCCGAGATCCGGTAGCCGGCGATCGCGGCCCGGCGGATCAGGCGATGGCCCTTGTCGTCGAACGGGACGCTGCGCACCAGCGTCTCCAGCAGCGCGGTCTGCTGCCCCGCCGCGGCGTAGAGGAATGGATAGGGGTCGGCGGCGGTGCTGTCGAATCGCCCGCCTCCGAAAAGCGCGTCAGATCCGACCGGCTTGAAATCGGCACCGCCGCGGGACTTCTTGTGCACCCGCCACAGCCGGGTGCCCGCGGCGAGCGGGACGGGGTTCGGTGACGCTTGCGCCGCGGCTGGCGGAGGGGCGAGCGGCATCGCCTTATTCCTCCGGGAATTCGGCTCGGGCGGCTAGCACCAGCAAGGCGTCGTCGACGTGGCCGAGCAGGTCGGCCGGGGACCCGTCCAGCCAGGCGTTCCTGCCGAGCCACCAGTCGGCGACTCCCCAGGGATCTGCCGCGGCCTCCAGCAGGCGGTTGATCGCCAGGACCACGGGGATGGGCCGTCCATCGGGACCAAACTGAAACGCCGGCAGCTGAACGGCGCCGCTGGCGGGCGTCAGCCGGATCAGGTCATCGCGATCGGGATTACCGCCCTGATCGCGGACTTCCGGCGGCGTCAGCGCTGGTGCGGCCAGCAGCCGGGCGTCGGGGGCGGGTGGCAGGGCGGGTGGCAGGGCGGGTGGCAGGGCCGGTGGCAGGGCCGGTGGCAGGGCGCCCAGGAGATCGGATATCCGCGACCAGTCGGCCGGCGCCCCGGCCAGCCGCGACCCGCCCGAGATGGCATCCAGCACGGGGTGGCCGGGCGGCAGTCGCATCGCCAGGAGCGTGGTGAGATCCGCCGCGGCCACAGCGGCCCGCTGGCCGCCGGGAGCAGCCTCGATGCGGCGGATCGAAGCGGCCAGCAGCCGAAGGTCGCGGGGCTCAAGATAGGCAACGGTGTCGTCCCAGTGCTCGGCGAGCGCCGCGATGACGTCCGGCAAAGCCACTTGCTCACCTCCCGCCGACCATGGGCCAGGCTAGTCGGCCGGCCCCGGGACAGCTCCCGATTCCGTCAGCCCGGCGATGATCAGGTCAGCCGATGATCGTCTGCGCGTGAGGAAGTGGATCTCCAGGTGGTCGTCTTCCCGGATTTCACGTTCCAGGGACGTCCACAGCCAGGCGAAGCTGGTCGCGGGATGCAGGCCGCCACGGCCGGCGCCCAGCAGCGGGAATCCCAGCGAGGTAGGTGCCGGGCCGAGCAGCCGATGCTCGGCGCGCGCGGTAGTGAGCACGTTGCGGACGCTGGCGGCGATGGCCGCGGGCTCGACGTCGTAGACGTTGGTGCCCGGCCGCGGGGAGGTGACCGCCGCGTGATAGATCCGGCGGACGCCCCTGGCGGACAGCTGGCCCGGCGAGGTGGACACCACGGTGCCCGGAGCAACCGGCAGCCCCGGTCGCCCGTGACGACTCATCCAGGCCTGGATCTCGTCGCCGACGACGTCTGTCATGATTCCGCCGTCAGCGCCTCTCCGGGCCCCCGCTCTGCGCACGGCAGCCGAGACAGATGACTTGAAATGCTGGGGCAGCTCCAGATAGACGTTCGTCGGCACCACGATCACGTCGACGCCGGCCAGGAGCTCGACGGGCTCGACATGGACGATGATCGGGATGCGGAAGCCGCCAACCTGACCCGCCAGGACGAGCTGCCGGTCCAGCTCCACAGGACCGGCAACGGGCCAGTCCGCGGGGTCTGCCGCCATGCAGAGCTTCAGGATCTCCTCGGCGACCTGCTCCAGGACGACCTTCTCGTGATGCTTGCGGAAGCGCTCCACGCTCACTCCGTAGACGAGCGCCGCACGTCGCCGCCTATCCTGAGCCGGCTGGTCCCGGCTGCCGCGAGCTAAGCCGAAGCTGACCGTCGCGGCCGCGCCCAGGCTGCCCTCGCCGAGGTTGTCCACCGCCGCGCGCAGCAGGGCTTCCACGGCGCCGGGCCCGCCGCCCGCGGCGGCCAGCACGCTGCTGTAGGCCGCCGCCCGGCCGAGCTCGGCCAGGTCACTGTGGCGGAGCCGCACGAGGCCGCGTTCCCGCAGCACGCGCAGGTCCGCCAGGATCGACTCGAACCCCGGGACGCCTTCGCGCGCCTGCATGAGTCGAGCATGGCCGAGGTGGCGCGAGTGCCGCAAGGAGCGGTGGCCCCATTCCTGGATGATCCGGGCGCACGAGGACCGGCGCTGGCGTAGCGGAGCAGCGCCGGCCTCAATACAGTTGGCCGGTGAAGGAGGCCGGCGTGGACAGCGGTGAACGACGCGATCAGCCCGGGCCCGAGCAACCGGATTTGCCGCGCTCCGGCGGGATTTTCCTGCCGCCGCACGAGCCGCGTGGCTGGACCGGCGACTGGTACGCCTGTCCGGAGGCCGGCTGCGGCTACCAGGAGCGGGCCGCCTCCGACGGCACGCTCGGCCAGGAGTACTGCCCGGAGCACGGCAAGGTGCTCACGCGGGTCACGCCGCCGGGGTGAGCGGGGTGAGCGGGATGAGCGACGCCGGGGACGCCGGGGACGACGGGGACGACGAGGATCTCGACTGGCAGATCGCCGAGCTGCGCAGGCTATTAGCCGAGGCTAGCGAAACAGGCCCGGCGGCGGACCCGGAAGAGGTCATCGAGCTGCGCGCGTTCCTCGGTCTCGCGCTCAGCGATCGCTTCCTGGCTGCCCGCGGTCAGCTCGGGCCCGGCGACACGGCCGGGATCGAGGCGGCCCGCGCTGATCGTGACGACGCCGTCACTCAGCTTCTGCCGGTACTCCAGGCGCTGGACCCAGGGGATCCGCGAAGACTGGATGTAGCTGACGTGCTCGGGCGGATGCGCCATGACCGTTACGACGATCCCTGGCCGGGCGCCCCGGCTCCGGATCCTGCCGACCTGGACGCGGCGATCGGGCTGCTGACGCAGGTCGCGGCCGGCGAACCGGATGCGCGCGCCATCTGGTATCTCGTCCTGGCCCTCGCCGACCAGGTCGACCTGCGGTCAGCCGAGGCGGACCGGGATGCCCTGATCACCTGGGGGCTGTGGCTTCTGGACCATCCCGACACCACCGGCGAAGCAGCAGCCGATCTCCATGACCTCATCGGCGCGACGCTGCTGGACCGGGCCGAGGAGAGCCCGCACCGGCGCCGGCCCGATCTGGATGCGGCGATCGCCCATCTGGAGACGGCGCTCGCGGCGACACCCCCGGAGGCCGTCGGCCGGGCTCGGCTACTGGCGCTCCTGACCCAGGCCTGCTGGCTGCGGCTCGATGGCGACGCGTCCCGGTATGACGAGGTCGACCAGATGATCGGTTACGCGACCCGGGCCTGGCAGGCGCAGTCCGCGGCCGATGAGATACCGGTGCTGACCGGCTTTTACCTGGCGGTCGGCCTGCAGGAGCGGCTTCGCCGGCCTGGCCAGCCGTTCGAGATAACGGAGGTGAACCTGGCCATCGAGGCGCTCGAGCGGACGGAGCCGCTGGTCGCCGATGAACCCAGCATTCACCTCAGCGTCCTTGTGCTGCTCGGGCTCTTCCTCACCGGACGCGGACAGCATGCGGGGTCGACCACTGACCTGGCCGCGGCGCAGGCCTGGCTGTTCCAGGCCGCAGACCGGCTGCCGGCCGACGATCCGCAGTATGCGGAGCTGACCCAGGTGCTGGCCGTTGGCATGTTCGTGCTGGCCAGCACGGGCCTGGCCGCCGATCACCTCGAGCGCGCCATCCCGCTGCTCGCGGCGGCTGTCGAGAATCCTGGCCCGGACCGCGCCGCCGTGACGCGAGGCGCGCTCGGGATAGCGCTGATCAGCCGGGCTGGGTTCACCCAGAGCGGGCGCGACCTCGACGATGGCATCGCGCATCTCGTGGCGGCCTACGATCTGCTGGCCACCGGGGACGTTAACAAGATCGTTATCGCGCACAACCTCGGGTCGGGGCTGCTGACGCGGTTCCTGCGGAGCGGCGATCTACGGGATCGCGACGCGGCCCGCTTCTACCTGAAGGTGATGGGTGAGGTATCGGGCCCGACCGTCGAGGCGATCCGCGAGGAGGTCTGGGCTCAGGACATGACGGTCACCGCCATGCGCGGGCTGATCAGCCTGGCCGACGGCTTGCGCGGTGACCAGGCCGCGCTGGATGAAGCGGTCGAGCAGTTGCGTGCCGCGCTGGCGATGCTCCCGGCCGGCCACCCCTATCAGGGCAGGCTCCGCAGCGACCTTGGCCTCGCCCTCTCGCTGCGGGCGGCGGCCGGCCGCGGCGGTTCCGCGGACCTCGCCGAGGCCACGAGCGAGCTGGAGGCCGCTGCCAGCGCGTTGCCGCCGGGGCACATCATGCGGCACCTTGCGGTGATGCGGGTCGGAGCTGCGCGCGTGGCCACCGCCTACTCCGCCCGGGACCCGCGGCTGCTGCGCGAGGCGATCGGCTACCTGACGGGGGTGCTCGGCGAGGTCGGCTCGAAGCCCGCCTTGCGGGTCCGGGTGCTGTCGGTGCTGGGCGTCGCCGCCGAGGTGCTGCATCGGCTCACCGGGGACCCCGCCGACCTGGACTCGGCCGCCGCCTGGCTCACCGAGGCGCGCCAGGAGTATGCCGCTCAGCCAGGAGATCCCGAGCACGCGAACTGCCTGTCCCGGCTGGCGCAGGTGTACCGGACCCGGGGGGACAAGGCCGCGGCCCGCGAGGCGGGCCTGGCCGCCCTTCGGGCCCGCGGCCGCGAGGTGCTGCTGCAGACTGGCACGGCCCGGGGCCTCGGCGTCGCCCGGCGGGCCGCCGCCGAGGCGGCCGGCGTCGCCGCCTGGTGCCTGGCTGATGACCACCCGGCGGCGGCGATCGATGCATTGGAGCTGGGCCGTGGCCTGGTCCTGCACTCCGCCACCAGTGCCACCGGCGTTCCCGCGATGCTGGCCGGGGCTGGCCGCGCTGACCTGGCGGCGGAATGGGAGGCCCAGGCAGCTTCCCTGGGTGACCGGGGCGACCCGCCCTGGGACGCCGGCGTTAGCGGGAGCGACCACGCCGTCCGGCTGCTCGCCGGGGACGCGCCCCTGGAGGTGCCGAGCGACCTGCGGGCGCGCGTGCTGGACGCGCTGGCCGGGGTGGCGGGCGAGAAGCTGCTGGCACCGCCGGCCCGCGTTCAGATAGCGGCGGCGCTGGCCAGGACCGGCGCGGACGCGCTGGTCTACCTGCTGGGCCCGGCGGGTGGCGTGGCGGGTGGCCCGGCGGGTGGCGCGGCGGGTGGTCAGGTCGGCTGCGCGATCGTGATTCCGGCCGGCGTCCTGGCCGTGGGCGCGCGACCGCAGGTGCTGCCATTGCCGGCGCTGAGCGGCCCGGCGGACCCGATCGGGGATTACGCGGCCGCTTACGGCGAGGTCCTGGCGGCTCCTGGCGAGCCGCAGGTCATCGGGCGATGGCGGCGGTCGCTCGAGACGCTGTGCTCCTGGGCATGGCCCGCGGTGATGGGACCGCTTCTCGGGCATGTCGGGGACTGGGGTCTGCACCGGCCGCCCCGGCTGGTGCTCATCCCGGCGGGCCGGCTGAACCTCGTGCCGTGGCATGCGGCCTTCGAGCAGCCGCCGGGCGCGGCGGCGCGGCGGCACGCGTGCGCGGCGGCGGTGATCTCCTATGCGGCCTCGGGCCGGCAGCTCATCCAGGTGAGCAGGCGCCCCGCGCTTGACTTGCAGGCCGCTCCGGTCATTGTCGGAAATCCGACGTTCGACCTTCCCTTCGCCGGACTGGAAGCGCAGGCGATCCGGGACCGCTGCTATCCAGCTGGCCGGTATTTCGGGTATGCCGGCCTGCCGGACGAGATAACCCCGGACGGGCCGGGCCTGCCGGGCGAGGTGCTCGGGCTGCTGCCCACCGCCAGCCAGGCGGGCGCATCGATGGTGCACCTGGGCTGCCACGCGGACGTGGTCGGGTCGGCGCCCGGCCAGTCGTACCTGCTGCTCGCGGGTGAGCGGAAGCTGATGATCGAGGCCATCCTGCGGCGGGCAAGTGGCCGGCCAGCCCAGGCCCCGGGCGGCCTGGTCAGCCTGGCGGCGTGCCGGAGCGACCTCGCGGCCGGGGAATACGACGAAGCGCTGACGCTGGCTACCGCGTTCCTGGCGGCCGGCGCCGTCACGGTGGTCGGTGCCCGCTGGGAGGTGCCCGACCGGGCTACCTCGCTCTTGATGTTCATGTTTCACCACTTCATGACCTCGAGCGCCGCTTCGCCCCGGGACGCATTGCGGCTGGCGCAGCTGTGGATGCTAGATCCCGGCCGGGCCGCCCCGCCCGAGATGCCCGCACATCTGGCCAGTCACGCCTCCCGGCGTGACCTGGCCGACGTTGTCGCGTGGGCCGCGCTCACCCATCAGGGCCGGTGAGGCAGTGCCGGGTGCCGCGGGCCGGGTGCCGCCGTTCCGCTTGCCTTCCCGCGCTGGTCCAGGTGCGGAGGCGGGCTGGAGGCTGCCGGCCCAGAGCCCGCCTCCCGCTTAGACCAGCCTGTTCAGCAGCATGAGCAAGATGTGGATCACGTGAGGCTGCATGTGCGGGCTCCTCCTCTCGCCGACTGGCCGAGCCGGTTCCGGCCGGGCACAGCCAGCTAAAGGGCAGAGACGTCCGCGAGGGTGGCCAGGAACCGGGCGACAACTGGTCGATATCGGGGCGGGGCTACTGGCGATCCTGCGCTCCGTGCGGTGTCATCCCGCACAGGAGCTCTTAGTACTGCCAGCACACCCCATAGCCGAGGCCCACGCTCAGGCTACTGAAGGTGACGTGAATTTCCCCGAAGCGGTCGGGAACCAGGGGCGTGCTCGCCGGGCTGCGCTGGTAGATGACCGCGGTTGGCACTCCCGTTAATGCCCACACCGCGCGCGGGGGGCGTCGCGGGCTGAAGCGGACCCGCAGGTCGAAGGAGTCGCTGCGCCGGAAGGGCACGTGTACGTAGTGCTGGGCCATCGGCTGGCCCGGCGGAATGCGGAGCCGCAGCGCGTACGCGTGCCGCTCGCCGGCCTTCAGGGGCCGCGGCAGCACGATGACATGGCGGAAGTAGCTCTCGTAGGGCTGCTCGCGCAGTTCCAGCGACCCGCCGTGCAGGAGCTCGGCGTCCAGGAGATGCGACTGACTGGCGTCATCGGGATGGCGGGGGACGCTGATGGACGTCGCGATCTCGCTGAGACCGTCCACCGTTGCCACGACGACGCGCTGCTCCTCCGCCTCGATCGGCTCGGCATCCAGGCGCAGCAGAGCCGTAAACGACTCGACGTACCAGCCGTCCGGGCCCTCGATAACCGGCCGGTCAGGCTCGCTCGCGGACCGGCGACCCGGGCCCTGCCGGTCCTCGCCGGCGGGCGGCGCTGCGCGGGAGGATTCCTGCGCCCACGGTGGCTCGACCGATCGGCTCAGGTCCGGGGGCGCGTCCCGGTCCAGGATGCGGCGGATCTGGGTCCAGTACGCGCGCCACGCCTCCAGGTCTCCGCCGCAGGCCTCGACGAAGGCCCGGACCACCCGCAGGGTCGGCAGCCGCTGCCCGGCGGCCGCGCCCTGGAGAGTGCTCGTGGCGTAGTGCGTTCTCCTCGCGAGCTCCTGGTATCTCAGCCCGGAGCTACTACGAAGATCGCGAAGCCAGAAGGCGAACTCCCGGACGGGAGAGCCATCCCGCTCCAGCGGCTTCTGCGGCCGTCCCATGATCAAGTCCCTGCGCGGTGGTGAGCGGTGCGGTGGTGAACGGTGCGGTGGTGAGCAGTGCGGTGGTGAGCCGTGCGGTTTACCGGAGAGTTTTCCACAGAACGCCCGGTTCAATCCGCTGAACTGCCCATTCGCCCCGTTGGCGATCTTGGATTTGCTGGACTTCACCGGAAATGGGCCGTCCGGCTTGTCGCGGTCGCCCGAACCGCGTAGAAAACGGACAGCAGGTCAGGCAGGGGGGACGCTGGCGGCGCCGCGCGTGAACGGAGCGGGGGTGAGCGGGGGATAGGCGGGAACGGCCGGCAGCTACATCTTCGATATTACTGATATAAGTCATTTTGTACGTATTAAAAATCTACTGTCAACCTAATTGCCGCACCAGGCGTCGAATCTGCAAAGAGTGGATCAGGCTCTCGGCCCTGGCGGGGCGGGTATCGCGGTATCGGAGGTTTTGCCAGCAGGGAGATACCTCGGGGAAGCCGTGCGGCAATCTGCCCTGCGCCAGCGCTGATTGCGCGAGATCTAAGTGACAGGTGTGGCGAGCTGGGCTGCCGCCTGCGCTCTAACAGGTAATGGGAGATTTGCGTGGGACCGGAAGATGTCCGCCTGGAAGAACCGGCGGCCGCCGCTAGCCCGGCTGCGGACCTGGCAGAGTCAGCGGCCGAGAATGGCTCGCCGGAGGTAGGCGCCGCGCAGGTTCCGGTAGCTGGCCGGCAGTCCGAGATCGGATCTCTCCGGGAGGCCGTTGAGCGGCTCGGCGTCCAGGTCGCCCAGGGGCATGCTCGGGCGGCTGCCCGCGAGCGGATCATCGACCGCCTGCATGACGAGGTCGAGCTGCTGCGGGCCGGGCAGGCGCGCGTCCTGCTCCGGCCGGCCGTGTCCGACCTCCGCAGGCTGCACGGCGACCTGCTCGCGCAGGCGCGTTCCGCTCCGGATGGCATGACGCGGGCGCAGGTCGCCGCGCTGCTGGAGTCCTTCGCCGACAGTGCTGAGCTGGCGCTGGAGCGGTGCGGCGTCACCGTCGTCCGGCCGGCCGCCGGGATGGCGTGTGACCCGAGGCTGCACCAGGCGGTCGAGGCCATGCCGACGAGCAGCCCCGAGCTCGACAAGACGATCGTCCGGGTCGTCAGCGACGGCTACACCGAGCTGGACACCGGCCGCACCCTGGCGCCCGCGCGGGTCGTTATCTATTCCCTGGCGCCGGGCGAAGAGGGGTCGTCCTGAAGCTGAGTGCCAGCTCTTCGCCCTAACTGGAACGCGAGAGGTAAGCGCATGTCGGACATATCATTTGGCATCGATCTCGGTACCACCTTCTCGGTGGCCGCCTATGTCGACGAGACCGGCCGCCCGAGCATAGCCAGGAACTCCAGCGGCGCGGAGACAACCCCGTCGGTCGTGTACTTCGAGAACGAGACCAGCGTCGTCGTCGGGGATACGGCCAAGCGAACCTCGCTGATTTACCCCGACCGGGTCGTCTCTCGTATCAAGCGCAGCATGGGGCAGAAACGTAACTATCAGTTCGATGGTAGGGACTACACACCGGAGAGCATTTCGGCGCTGATCCTGAAGCAGGTCGCACAGGACGCGGGCCAGGCGACCGGGCATCAGGTCACGCAGGTGGTCATCACGGTGCCCGCCTATTTCGGGATGCTGGAGCGCGACGCCACCCGAAAGGCCGGAGAGATCGCCGGGCTCGACGTGGCCGGGATCATTCCCGAGCCGGTAGCCGCGGCGCTGCACTACGACGCGGTAACCGACTCGGTCGGGAAGACGCTGCTCGTCTACGACCTGGGCGGCGGCACGTTCGATACGACGGTCATCCGGATCGAGGCCGACGATATCCGGGTGCTGTGCACGGACGGCGATCAGGAGCTGGGCGGATCGGACTGGGACGCCGCACTGGTCAGCTGCCTGCTGGCCAAGTTCCTCGCCGAGGCCGAGCCGGGCGAGCCCCCGGAGGAGGACCAGGACTTCATGCAGGGCCTGGTTCTCCTGGCGGAGGAGACCAAGATCGCGCTGTCGCACGCCTCGTCGCGGCCGGTGCCGCTGCGCTTCGCCGGCGCGGCGGCCCGGGTGGAGGTCAGCCGGGCCGAATTCGAGGGGCTGACCCAGGATCTCCTCGACCGGACCATCATGATCACCCGCCGGATGCTGGACACGCTCGCCGAGCGGCATGGCCCGACGGCCATCGACGAGGTGCTGCTGGTGGGCGGATCGGCCAAGATGCCGGCGGTGGCCAGCACGCTGCGTGCCGAGTTCGGCTGGGAGCCGAGGCTGCACGAGCCGGACCTGGCGGTGGCCAGGGGCGCCGCCCTCTACGCCGTGAGCCGCGCGGTGCACCGCTGGCGCGAGGAAGAGCAGCAGCGCTCGGGCGGTGCCGTGGCCTCGCTGCAAGATGCCGCCGAGGAGATCTCGCTCCGCACCGGTATCGCCGCGGAGAGGCTGGAGCAGATAGCCAGCCGGCAGACGCGCAACGTCCTGCCCAAGGCCTTCGGGGTGGAGCTCCTCGACAAGTCCGTGCCGAACTGGCGGGACAGTCCCGATGAGGCGACCTACATCGAGCATCTCGTTCATGCGAATGACACCCTCCCCACCGGCCCGCGCAAGCTGGCGGCGGCGACGGCGTATCCCGACCAGCAGGCCGTCGAGATCGCGATCTTCGAGCAGGCAGGCGCCCAGGAGAGCCCCGCGATCGCCAGCAATCACCCGGTCAACGACGGCGCCAAGCTGATCCGGGACATCCCCCCGCTGCCGGCCGGCTCGCCGATCGACATCACCATGACGGTCGACGCCGAGGGCCACCTGACGGTCACCGCCGTCGAGCCGGCCAGCGGCAAGGATCTGCGCATCGACGTCCGGGTGAGCGTGCTCAGCGACGAGCAGGTCGATGCGGCCAAGAAGGTCGTCTCGGCGATAACGGTGAGCGCTTGAGCAAGAATCTGGACCCGAAGGCGTACGAGCGCGAGGTCGTCGCGCCCTTGCGCAGTTCGCGCGGCGTCATCCCCGACGATCTGGTGACCCGCTACGCCGTCGAGCTCTCCATGACGGCCGGCGAGCTCCGCCAGCGCGTCGGCGAGGTCGTGGCACTGTGGCACGCGAAGGCAGACGGGCCCGGCCCGATCGCGGTCGTGTACCGGGCCTTCGCCCAGGCGCACCAGGACCTGCTGCGGGACCGGGACGTCCGGCTCGAGGACCCGCCGTGGTGGCAGGAGCGGGCCCGGCAGCGGGCGGCCGACTCGACGCGGGAGATGAGCGAGCTGGCCGAGGAGGCCAGGCTGGCCTACGGCCCGGTGGGATTCATCTTGCCGAGCCAGCTAGCCGACCTCGGGAAGCGGTACCGCGGGCTGCGCGAGACCGAGCGCCGCCAGGCGATCGAGCAGGCCGGCATCGGCGTCATCACGCCGGTGACGCTGCCGCTGCGCAGCGGGCTTGACGCGCTGATGTACGACAAGCTTCTGGGGAAGCTCGCGGAGGCCGGGGCGCCGACCATCGCGCACCTGCTGCACCCCGGCATCGCCTCGGTCTGCCTGCACCCCCCGGACCCGGCCCAGGGCCAGGGCCAGGGCCAGGGCCAGGGCCAGGGCCAGGCGGCCGGGCCGCTGACCCGGTTCGACCGGGACACCCTGGAGCGCCGGGTCAAGACCTCCGAGACCGAGGCGAACTCCGCGCGGTCGCGCGCGGTCACCGCGGCCCTCGGGATCCTGCGGACGGCGGTCGCTCAGGACACTGACCTGCGTCAGCTCGCGATCTTCCAGATCCTGGAGAAGGCCAGGGAAACGCGCGCGGCCGGGCAGCCGGACGTGCTGACCCTGAAGAGCCTTCAGGAGCTCGGCCTGACCGAGTGGGACGCCCGCGTGCTGACCGCCAGCCTCCTCGCGGCCGAGGGAGCCAGGACGGCCGGCGGCGCGGAGGACGTGCGCCGCCTGCTCGGCGCGGGCCAGCTGTCGGAGGCCCGCCGCGTGCTGGCCGGGCTCCCGGCCGCGGACCCGGAGACCCCGGCCGTCCGCGAGCTGGTCACCAGGGCGGAGGCGGAGGTCGCCGGGCTGCTCGCCGCCGCGAAGCTCGCCCTGGACCGCGGCGATGAGGCCGAGGCGGCCCGCAAGGCGTCGGCGGCCAGGGGCCTGGCCGCCGACGATCCGGCGGTGACCGGGTTCGCCGACAGCCTGCCGCCCCCGCCGCCGGCGGGCCTGCTCGTCGCGGCGGACGGCCTGGACGTGAAGCTCTCCTGGCAGGCGGCCCCCGGCAGCGGCGATGCCACGCGGTACCGGGTCGTCCGGCGCGAGGGCCGGGCGCCGATCGAGCCGAACGACGGCGCGATCATCGCCGAGAGCCCGGCGACGACGGTCCGGGACGCGACTGCCCCGGCCGCGAGGCAGCTGTGGTACGGCGTTTTCGCCACGGCCGACCGGATGAAGTGGTCGCGGGCGGCGACGTGCCAGACGCAGATCGTGCCGCCGGTCGTCGATGTCGCCTTGCGCCTGGCTCAGGGCACCGCCCGCTGCAACTGGCGGACACATCCGGACGCCGTCCGGGTGATCGTCACCCACCGGCCCGACACCCCTCCGGCCGGGCCGCGCGATGGCCGCCCGGTGGAGGCCATGGGCTCTCGGTTTACCGACCCTGACCTAGCGCCGAAAGTGACGCACTGCTACGCGATCACCGCGGCCTATCGCGGCGCGAACGGCGGGGAGTTGCTGGCCAGCACGGTCGTCGTCACCGCGGCGGCGGAGGAGGAGCGCAAGCCGGTGGCCGCGCTGCGGGCCGAGCCGGTCGCGGGAGACGATGTCCTGCGGGCCCGGATCAGCTGGCGGCAGCGGAACGCGGATGACGTCCAGATCCGCCGGGCCCGCACCGCCTGCCCGTGGCCGTTCGGCGCCCGCGTTCCCCGCCTGGAGGTCGGTTCCTACGGGGATGAGGTCACCGGCGAACTGTCGGTGGCGGACGGGCGGGCCGCGCTCGTGGCCGAGATGCCGTCGGGGCACCTGTTCCTCACCGCGTTCTCCTTCGCCGGCGATCACGCGCTCGTCGGCCAGGATGTCGATGTCGGCTTCACGGCTCCGATCGGCGTGGTGTCACATGAGCGCCGCGGCGGCGAGGTGCTGCTGTCCTGGCCATGGCCGGCCCGGGCGAGCCTGGCGCGGCTGACGTGGACGGGCGAGGACCCGGGGAAGCGGGACATCACCCGCAGCGAGCGGGCCCGCGACGACGGCTGGGCCAAGATCCCCGGCGGCAGCGGGCCCATGCGGGTCGAGATCCGCGCGATCGAGGTGTGCCCGACCGGCGAGGCCATCTCCAGCCCGCAGGTCGTGCGGATCGCGGCGGCGCAGCGCAGGCTCAGTTACTCGATCACGTGGAAGCCGGTGCTCCCCGGGGCCACCAGGCGCAGCTGCGACATCCGGCTGACCGCCCCGGCGGGCTGCGCCGGAGTGACGGTCGTCGCGACGGCCAAGCAGGGGATCGCCCGCCCGTCGCAGGCCGACGACGGGAAGGAGGTCGCCCGCTGGCACGGTGACGTGCCCGCCGACGGCACCGCGCTGTTCCCGGTGACCGTTCCCAGGTCATTCCGAAAGTCGTACTGGCTGTGCTGTTTCCTGGCCGACGGCTCGGGTGTGCTCGTTGATCCTCCTATTTCGCAAATGAGGGTGGGGTAATGGCTGTCAGCACCTGCGTGTGCCCGTACTGCTATCACACGATCGCCATCAGCCGGCCCGCGTACCGGTGCGGCGGTCAGGGGAACGGGATCAAGGAGCCCTGCAAGAAGGGCCCGGACGAGCAGCGGGAGCGTGCGACCGGGGTGAAGGTGCCGGTGCTGCCCAGCTTCCTGCCTCCGCCCGATATTTCTCCGGTCAAGGGGCAGGTCATCTGCCCGAAGTGCGCCGGCAAGACCGGCACGCGGGTGTGCCCCGTCTGCCACACGCCGCTGCCATCCGGCCTGGGTGACACGGCCAGCCCGCTGATCGGGATGGTCGGGGCCAAGGGCACCGGCAAGACCGTCTTCATGACGGTCCTGCTGCACCAGCTGCAGAACGGCGTCGCCCGCCGTTACGGTGCCTCGGTCGACATCGTCGGCGACACCCCGGACGGTCTCCGGTCCGCGGCCACCGCGTGGATGGCCGATTTCGAGCGGCCGCTCTTCACCGACCGGAGCATGATCCAGCAGACGGCCCAGGCGAAAGACGCCGGCCGGCAGCCGCCTTTCGTCGTCCAGTGGCGGCAGCCGCGGCGCGTCCTGTTCTTCGACCGGACCAAGACCATGGCGCTGTCCTTCTACGACCAGTCCGGTGAGGATCTCACCCGCCAGGACAGCGTCAACGCCCACCACTACCTGGCCGCCGCCGGGGGCCTGATGGTGCTGCTGGACCCGCTGCAGCTGCCCGGGGTGCGGGACGTCGTCACCGTTCCGGAGAACGCCACCGTGACGGATGCCGAGCCACCCATCAGCGTGCTGACCCGGGTGACCGAGATGCTGCGCAGCAGCCACGGCGTGCCGGTCCGCAAGAAGGTGCAGGTCCCCCTGGCCGTCATCTTCGCCAAGGTTGACGCGCTGTTCCCGGTGCTCGGGGAGCACCACCCGATCCGGCAGGTCTCCGGCAACGGCAACGGCAACGGCCGCGGCCGCGACGGGGCCGCCGACGGCGCGGAGGTCCATGAGTACGTGCGGTCGCTGCTGCACAAGTGGGGCGCGGACAACGTGGACGCGCACCTGCGGCTGAACTACAGCACGTTCCGCTACTTCGCCGTCTCGGCCCTCGGCGCGCCTCCGGTGGGCGGCAAGCTGGCTCCCGGGGACATCCGGCCGCTGCGGGTGGATGAGCCGCTGATCTGGCTGATGAAGACACTGCGACTGCTCGGGGCGGCCGTGGCATGACCGGCCGCTTCGAGACGCTCATCTACACCGACTGTCGCCGCGGACAGGGGCTGCGGGGCGATCCCGGCCTGCAGTTCCAGGCGAAGTCACCGGACATCGGGGCCGCCGCCATGGACCTGGTGCAGCGGACGCTCCTGTACGAGGTGCCCGCCGAGTGGGTCAACCGTCGGCCGCCGGAGGACTATCCGCCGTCCCTGGCCCACGTCTGGGACCCGGCGGGCCAGGTCCTGGCGACCGCCCAGGGCGCTTACCTGGGCAAAGAGGTGAGCGGGATGCGCGAGGGCAATCAGCTCACGCACGCCATCGTCACCACCGACCCCGGCTCCTACGGGTTCGTCCGGCCGGCGCAGTTGCTGCACGCGCCGTTCTGGACCGCCGGGCCGGCCGCCAGCACGGGCTGCCCGGTCCTGGAGGCCGGCTGGCAGCCGGGACCGTACGAGCCGGAGGCGATCCAGGATTTCGTGGCGGCTCAGGAGGACGGGCGGGCCCTCCTGGTGACCCTGGTCACGGCCCTTTACCAGGTAGGCCAGCCGGGTGCGCGCCGGGTCCTGTTCGTGGCCGACAGCCCCGGCCAGGTGATCCAGTGGATCGCGGCGGCCACGCTGCTGCTCCCGCAGCGGCTCGCGCTCGCCGTCGGCTTCAAGGTGTTCACCACCAGCCCGGCGTACTGCTCGCTGCCCGTGCTCGCCGTGCATCCGGACTGGGCGGGACCGTATCGCTCCGTCGAGGACGCCGCCGGCTTTGTCGTGCTGGACCTGCTCACGCGCCGCCATTCGGTGCTCGCCCCCGACGATCAGGCGCAGCAGTGGGTCGAGCTGTTCCTGGCCGCTGACGTCTACGACGTCATGGATGCCGTGGAACTCGCGGACACGGTGGTCGCGGCCGGGGCGGCGGCCAGCCAGGCCAGGGCCGTGTCGGTGGCGGCGGTCCTCGGCAGCCGTCCCCGCCCCGCCGACGTACCCGCGGTCGCGCAGTGGATAGCCGCGGGTTCCGCCGGCCTGGTCGCCCAGCACGGCGAGGCCGTGGCGGCCACTGTGCTCGCCGACGCCGGCCCGGACCTCCTGAGGGTCCTGGACGGGGCGGCGGCCAGCGGCCGGATCGCCGGCGCCGCCCGGGACATCCGGGCCGCGCTGCTGTTCAGCGAGGTGGACTGCGCCACTCGCACCGGTACCTCGCCCGGCGAGCGGCTGCCGGCGCTGCCCCGCCACCTGGCGCCAGAGTCTGATCGGGCGGCCGGCGCGGCCCTGGTCGTGGCGGCGCTCCAGGCGGCGCCGGACGAGTCCGTGGACGCGCTGCTGAGGGTGGGACTGCGGCACCGGCTGCCGCTGCCCATCTCGGCGTTCGCGGACCGGGCCGCGCGCTTCGCGGCCTGGTGGGCCGACCGGCCCGACCTGCGTTACGATCCCGCCCGCTGGCAGTGCGGAGCGGAGCTGCTCGATCTCGTCCGCGACGAGCTCACTGGCCGGCTCGCGGGCCCCGAGCCGATGGCGGGACGTACCGCGGCGGCCGTGCGCGAGCACTGGTGGCGCCCGCTGCTGGAGACGGCAGCCGACCCGTTCTACGCCCTCGACGCCGCGGTGCTGGCCGGCGCGATGAACGGCGCGGACAGCGCGGTCTGCCGGAGCCTCATCCGCCGGGTGCTGGGGAACGCCGGCAGCTCGCCGCTCGCGGCCGCCTGGGTCGCGCGTGCCTGCGCCGCGTTCTGGCAGCTACGCGACCCCGACCCCGGGGAAGCGCTCACGGCACTGATCGCCATTCCCGCCCGCCTCCCCGTCGACGTTCAGCTCATTCGCGCCGTAACGGTGGCGCTGGAGGCTGGCTGGCCGGGCGGCGACGCGGCCGAGGGACTAGACGCGGCGGCCGCGCTCTGGGCGCGACGGGCGCCGCTACCTGGTCACTGGCGCGACCTGCACCGCGACGACAGGCGGCTGAGCAGCCTCTACGACGAGCTGACCTCGGCCGCGGGCCAGGGACGCGAGCTGATCAGGAAGCTGAACGCGGTCGATGACGAGGTGCTGGCGGCCCGGGCCGGCCAGATAGCCGCGGCGCTGGCGGCGAATCAGGAGCGGGACCTGGTCGCGCGGATCCTGGCCGAGCTTCCGAAGCGGGTCGGGACGCTGCTGCGGGCGGAACTGGGCGGGCCTGAGGGGCCTGGAGGGCCTGGAGGGCCTGGAGGGCGGCCGGGACCTGCTGGCCCGAGAGACAAGCCGCGCCGGCCGACCCGCGTGCAGAGCTGAGGATCGCATGGACCGGTTCGTCGCGGCCCTCGCCGAGCCGTGGGCGCGCAAGTGGATCGGCCAGGCGGCCGGCGCGGCCCTGGCGTTCTGGGTAGTCGGCCTGCTGGCCTGGCTAATGCGCCAGCCCGCGACCGCGTTCCCGTGTCATGGCGCCGGCGCCGGCCCGGGCGCCGGGCTGTGGTGCCATGCCCAGGACGCCGGGGCCTGGGGGGCCACCGCCGCCGCCGCGCTGGCCGTGGCGATCGTGACCGGCTCGGCGGTCCTGGTCGCGGCGATCGCGCCGGGCCTGCTGAGCCTGCTGGCCGGCGAGGGATGGCCGTGGCAGGGGCGCTGGGCGGCGGCAGTTCGTCCCGTTCTCCGGTGGCTGATCCGCCGGCAGATTGACGCTCGCGGCCGGGCCGCGGCGGCGGGCCGGCCGGCGGGCGGCCGACCCGCCGCGATAGCCGCGGAACCGGGCGCCCGGCGCAAGGCGCATCAGGCCATCGCGGCCGACGCGACCTACGGGAGGGTGGACCAGGCCGCCGCGGCCCGGCTGCGCCGCTATCCGCCGACCGTCGCGGCCACCGCGCCGACCAGGATCGGGTCGGCGTTCGCCGCCATGACCGAGCGAGTCTGGCAACGCCATCGACTCGACCTGTCGGTCTGCTGGGAGCCGATCCTGGCCGTGCTTCCCGGTGCCGCGCGAGAGTCGCTGGCCAGGGAATCGACCCGGCTGACCCGGCGCGCCCAGAACCTGATCTGGGCCTGCTGCGCAGCCGTCTGGGCCGGGTTCCTCCAGCCTCCGTGGGCCATCATCGGCTGGCTGGTCGCGGTGGCCGCGCTGTCCTGCGTGCTCTACGGGGGCCTCCGGTCGGCGGCGGAGACCTACTGCGACCTCGTCGAGGCGATCGTCGCGGTGCACCGCCGACTGCTCTATCAGGGACTCGGCCTGGCGCTGCCGGACTCGACGTCCGCGGAAATCGTCGCGGGCGCCGCGCTGTCGGCGTACCTGTCCGGCGTGCAGGCCGTGGACCTGCCATTTTCCTGGCCAGCCGGCGACGGTCCCGCGAACCAGGCCGCGAACCAGGCATGACCAGGGAGGGATAGTGCTGTCCGCTTTTCTCGTTATTCTCCTGAATACGCTGATGATCGGCTCGATGCTGGCATTCATCACATTCTGCGTGCTGGCAGCGCTGGCGGCCGATAATGTTCCGGAGCGGCTCATCCGCTTTGGCGCGCTGGCCAGCGGGGGCCTGGTCGTGCTCGGTGCTCAGGCCGCCGGGGTCAGCTTCTCACAGCTGATATCGACCGCGCTGGACAATTCCCAGGCGCTGACTACTGCCGCCGGCGTTGTCATCCCCGGAGCCGCCGGGGTGGGTCTTAGCCAGATCTTTCTCCGCGCTGCTACCAACAGGAATATCTTCGCCATTCGCGTCATCATCTTCATCGGCATGCTCGCCGCCGTCCAGTTCGCCGAGATCTACGCGTCGGTGGTGGACACGAAGGGATTCAAGCTCGGTGCCGCCATCCTCCCCAATATCGCATTCGTAGTCGGAATCCTGCTCTGCATCGCCCTCACCTACGATCCGAAGAACCCGGAGAAGAGCAGGTCCCTGCGCGAGATATTCCGCCAGCCCAGCGTCGACGGCCCCGCTCCGAGTGCCGGCGGCGCAGGCCGCCAGCCGGGCTGACGGCGCCAATTTCGAAGAAAGGATTATCAGCCATGCAGCTAGTCATCAAGCGAACTCAGGCGGACGTCAAAGGCATGTTCGGCGGGAACAAGGGAGTTCAGTTCAATCTCTACTACCGGCTCGTCCTGACGCCTGACGAGTCCGCGATCGTCCAGCGCTACAGGCTGGAAACACACGTTCTCAGTAAATCTGGCTCGGGCCTGCCGGAGACCGTGGGAGACCTCCTGAGAGGGGTCAACCAGTCGGTGCAGACGGTAGCCGTGCTCCTGCAAAACGAAGAGGTCGCGAAAAGAGCGTGTGACTCGTTCTACTCGCTGATCCTGGTCGCTAAGAGCTTCGGCGGCGAAGAGGTCGTCGACTTCCCGCTGAACGGCATGTCCGATAGCTAGAAGAGGATAGCGCCGGGTCAGGGCGCTGCCTCGGTAGCCGGGGCGGTAGCACTGGCCCGGCGACTGCTGCAACGTCGACCTACCGGCCGCACTAGAGTCAGACTCGGCAAAAGCCTCAACGGGCGACGTTCAGATCGTGACAGGCAGGGGCAGCGGCATGGCTGATTCAGACTGGATGAGCGAGGACCCCTCCGGCGCTGGAGGGCAGCAGCTTGACCTGCAGACCGACCGGCCGCACCCGGCGCGGGTCTACGACTACCTGCTCGGCGGCAAGGATAACTACGCCGCCGACCGCGCCGCTGCCGAGGCGGGCCTGAAGGCCAATCCCCAGTCGCGGATCCCGCCGCGGCAGAACCGCGCATTCCTGCGCCGCGCGGTGCGCTACCTCGCCCAGGAGGCGGGTATCAGCCAGTTCCTGGATATCGGCACCGGCATCCCGACCTCGCCCAACGTGCACGAGATCGTGCAGGACGCCAACCCGCGGGCGAAGGTGGTGTATGTCGACAACGACCCCATCGTGCTCGCGCACGCGCGGGCGCTGCTCACCTCCGGCCCGGCGGGCGAGACCGCCTACATCGACGCCGACCTGCGCAACGTCGACGCGATCCTCGGATCTCCGGACCTGCGCAAGACGCTGGACCTGAGCCAGCCGGTCGGGCTGCTGCTGATCGCGATCATGCATTTCATCGGCGACTCGGACGACCCCTACGGCCTGGCGCGGCGCCTGCTGGACCGGCTGCCGTCCGGCAGTTACCTGGCGCTGTCCCATCTGACCGGCGACTTCGACCCGGCCGCCTGGGAGGCGGTGGCCGCGGTGTACCGGCGCAGCGGGGTGACCATGCAGGTCCGCTCCCACGCCGAGGTGGAGCGATTCTTCGTCGGCACCGAGCTCGTCGACCCCGGCGTGGTGTCGCTGCCCCGCTGGCGCCCCGACCCCGGCGACATCGGCGCGCCGGGCCAGCCAGGCGACGCCGCCGTCTCCGTCTACGGCGGCGTCGGCCGCAAGCAGTAGCTAGTCCAGGCGGCCGGGGCGGGCATCGGCCGCCTCGCGGCCCCGGCCGCCTGCCGCCTACGTGTCCAGGATCGCGGCGTCCGTGCCGCCTTCCTCGCCGAGGATGGACCCGATCTGGTCCACGGACTCGGGCCGCTTGGCCCGCAGCCACAGCAGCACCCCGATGCCCACGGCCAGCCAGACCACCGCCACGTACGGCGTCCACTTCAAGATCCCCGGCGGCGTCGGGTGGATCGAGCCGTACAGGGCCGCGCCGAAGACGATGGCGCCGATCAGCGGGACGGCGACGTGCACGACCGGGTTCCACTTCCGGGAGTCGCGCGTCCGGTAGAAGAACACGATGCCGCCGATGCACAGCATGATGTAGACGACGATGATCACCAGGGTGCCCGTGGTGGCCCAGAAGTAGTAGTTCGAGAACGGCTGGCCGAACGCGGAGTCCGACAGCGGGTACCCGATCAGCAGCGCCATCAGCGTGGCGATCACGGTCACCGCGATGGTGGCGTTCACCGGCGTCTTGAAGCGCTCGGAGGTCCGGCCGAACGCGGCGGGCAGCACGTTCTCGCGGCCCATCGCGAACAGGGTGCGGGCCGCGGCGGTCGCGCAGGCCACGCACACGATGAACGCGGCGAGCATGCCGCCGATCTCCACCAGCGTGCCGAGCCACGCCCCGACGAACATCGTCGCCGTCGTCTTCAGGGCGACCGGGTCGGCACCCATCTTCGCGCCGTTGCTGACGCCGTAGCCGATGGTGATGGCGTACGTCGTCCACAGGTAGAAGACCACGGCGAACAGCGTCGCGGCGATCACGGCGATGGGGATGTACCGGCGCGGGTTGGAGGTCTCCTCGCCGAAGTCGGCAGCGGTCTCGAAGCCGATGTAGGAGGTGACGCCGAAGATGATGCCGTAGAAGACGCCGGTGAAGCCGCCCTCGTTGGTGTGCCCGAAGCTGAACGCCGACAGCGCCTGGCCGTGGCTGCCGCCCTTGGCCGTGGTGACCGCGTCGACGACCAGGATGATGGCCACGGTGATGATGCCGATGACCAGCTGCACCCGGGTGGTGACCTTGATCCGGATGACCGAGAGGATCACGAACAGGACCATCCCGATGAAGAAGAACAGGATCCACAGCTTGGGGCTCAGGCCCAGCAGGTCGGCCGCTAGGTAGCCGACGGCCGACATCGTCATCGGCACGAAGCAGATCATGCCGAAGAAGTAGAGCCAGCCGGCCATGAAGCCGGCCTCCTTGCCGAGGCTCCGGCTGGCGTAGGTGTAGGCATAGCCGGCCGAGGCCATCCGCCGGGTGAACCCGATGACGACGAACGCCAGCGCGAGGCAGGCGACCCCGCCGAGCAGGAACGCCAGCGGGGTGGAGCCGCCGCTCACCGCCGCGACGCCGGACACGTTCAGCAGCATCGCCATGCCGGGAGCGAGCACCGATACGGAGATCGCGATGGCGTCCCAGAGCCGCAGCGAGCCATGTGCGAGCTGGCCGCTGGCGGCGCCGGGGATCAGGTCAGGACTGGTCTTGGCCATGGGGGGTTCCTCTCACTCCGCCATCAGGACGGTCTGGTCGTCCAGGTGGTAGTCAAAAGCCAGCGGTGTGCAGTCCCGCTCCGCGAGCCAGTCCATGAACTGAACGTGCACGGGATGGGCCCGGTAGGCGTTCAGGGTGTCCACGTCGGGGAACTCGGTGAACAGCAGGTAGCCGTAGCCGCGGGTGCGCGCCCCGGTGAGGTCGGTGCCGAGCCGGCACCTGCTCATCAGGCCGATCTCCTGTGGCCAGGACGCCACCATGGCGCGCATCTGGGCCGCCTCGTCCGCGCTGAGCTCGCGCGGGAAGCTGAACAGGACGATGTGCTGCACGGTCATCTTGGTCCTCTCGGGCATCAGTAGAACTCGAAGTACTCGCGCATCTCCCAGTCGCTGACGTCCTGGCCCTCGCCGGGCGGGTTGGAGGCGACGGCCGCGTCGTACCGGCCCAGCTCCGCCCGCTTCATCTGGACCAGGTAGTCGACGACCACATCGCCGAACGCCTTGCGGAAGAAGTCGTCCTCCACCAGCGCGCCGACCGCGCCGGTCAGCGACGTCGGCAGCATCGGCGCCTGCGTGGCGTAGGGGTCGGCCTCGATCGGCGGCGGCGGCTCCAGTTCCCTCCGGATGCCATCGAGCCCGGCGGCGATGTTGGCGGCCATGTAGAGGTAGGGGTTGGCGGCGGGCTCGCCCATCCGGTTCTCCACATGGCTGTTCGCGTCGCCCGGCGCGCCCTGGACGCGGATCAGCGCGCCGCGGTTCTCCACGGCCCAGCAGACCCGGTCGGGCGCGAACGAGTACGGCCGGTAGCGCTTGTAGCCGTTGACCGTCGGCGTGGCGAACACCGTCATCGGCATCGAGTGCTCCAGCAGCCCGGCCACGAACTGCCGGCCCGTGAGCGACAGGGACTCATCCTCGCTGGCGAACACGTTGCGGCCGTCCTGGCGCGAGAGCAGCGACTCGTGCAGGTGCCAGCCGGAGGAGAAGAAGTTCGGCAGCGCGGGGCGGCACATGAACGTGGCCAGCAGGCCGCGGCGCTGGCACATCTGCTTGACCGCCGAGCGGAACAGCACGACCGCGTCGGCCGCCGCCAGTCCGCCGATCGGGCTGAAGCTGAACTCGATCTGGCCGGGGCCCCACTCGTCCTCCATGGACCGCGGTGGCAGCCCGACCGCGCCCAGCCCGTCGCGGATCGCCTCCAGCGTCCCGGCCACGCTGTCGAGCCGCACCTCCGACAGGTACTGATAGCCGCGCTCGAACACGCTCACCGCCGGCACCGGCGGGGTGAACCCGGCGTCCTCCGGCGTGATCCGGTCGGAGTCCAGCTTGACGATGTAGTACTCCACCTCGATGCCGGCCAGGAAGTCATAGCCCGCGCCGGCCAGCTCGCCCAGCTGGCGGCGCATCAGCCCGCGGCCGTCCAGGGGCATCGGCCTGCCGCTGGAGAAGTAGACGTCGCAGAGCATCCAGCCGGTCCGGTCGGCCCACGGCAGCACCTGAAACGTGGCCGGGTCCGGAACCAGCACGACATCAGGGAATCCGGTGAACTCGTCGATCCCGAAACCGCCGCCGGCCGCGAAGGCCGGCACGAATACCTGGTTGCCCGTGTCGAGGCTGTAGATGGCCCCGGAGAAGTCCAGGCCGTTCGACATGGCGGCGATCGCCACGTCGGGCGCCAGGGACTTGCTGCGCGGCTGGCCGTGCTGGTCGACGACGACCAGCCGGACGGTGCGCAGGTCGAGCTCGCGAATCCGGCTGGCGACCTCGCTGGCCGCGGCGGCCTGCTCGGGCGTGTACAGGCCGTAGCGGGCGACGAACCCGTGCTGGCCAACGCCGTCCACCACGTGCGGCCGGCCGGCGCGGTTGTCGCCGGGGGGTGTGCTTCCCACTTGGGTAGTCTCCGATCAGGTGCGGGAGTTCCGGCGCTGGCTCATCTGGTCGAGCAGCGCGGCGCTGAAGTTGTCTGGCTCCACGTCGGCCAGCGACAGGAACGTCTCGGTGCGCTGCACGCCGCTGATCTGGAAGATCTTGGTCAGCAGCAGCTCGCGCAGGTGCGCGTGGTCCCGGACGCGCAACCGGACCAGCAGGTCGAGGCTGCCGGTGACCACGCTCATGGCCTCCGCCTCCGGGAGGACCCGGATCTCGCGGATGATCTCGCTCAGGTCCATGCCCGCTCCGGCCGTCACCGCGAGGTAGACGACCACCGGGAAGCCCAGCGCGGCCCAGTCGATGTCCGCCCGGTAGCCGCGGATGACGCCGCTGCGCTCCAGCCGGGCCAGCCGGTCGGCCACCGCGGGCGGCGACATCTCGATCTGCCGGGCCAGGGACCGCTGGGACTGCCGCGCGTCCGTGGCCAGGGCGCGCAGCAGGGCCAGGTCGAGGTCGTCCACCTCGACCGCCGGCGTGACCGGCGCGGAGACCTCCGCCAGCCTGGCCAGCGGAGCCGGGATCGTTGTCATTTGCCAGGTAACCCGTCGTGGGACTTGGGGATGTGAGTTATGCTGGATTCGTTGCATTATCAATGTAAAGCACGGTGCGGTGCGATTTTTACATTTGTAAGTTCCCCATGTCAAGGGTGGCATGGCGGAGAGTGAGCACGGAGCGGACCATGACGGCAGCCCTGGAGCAACACGACTGGAACGGCGGTCTCGCGCGGCGCGCGCACGCGCTCGGCGGTGGTGAGATCACCGCGATCCTCGCCCTGGCCGGCGCGACCGACGTCATCACGTTCTCGGGCGGGTTCCCCGACCCGGCCACGTTTCCCGCCGACGTGCTCTCCGGCATCGCGGGCGCGCTGATCGCGCAGGACGCCGCGGTCGCGCTGCAGTACTCGGCGACCGAGGGGCTGGCCGGGGTCCGCGACTACGTCCGCGGGCGGCTGGCGGCGGCGGAGGGCCGGGCGCCGGGCGCCGGCGAGCTGATGATCACCAGCGGCGGCATCGACTGCATGGAACTGCTCGCGAAGAGCTATGTGGACCCCGGTGACATCGTCGTGGTGGAGTCGCCCACCTACCTCGGCGGGATCATGGCCTTCCGCGGCTACGAGGCGGACGTGCGCGGCGTCCCGATCGATAACGACGGGATGCGCGTCGACGTGCTCGCCGACCTGCTCGCCGGCGGCCTGCGCCCCAAGATCCTCTACACCATCCCGGACTACCAGAACCCGACCGGCCTGTCGATGACCGGCGAGCGGCGGCGGGAACTGGTCGCGCTGGCCCGCCGCTACGGGTTCCTGATCCTGGAGGACGTGGCCTACCGCGAGCTCGGGTTCGGCCAGCCGCCGCCCCCGAGCCTGTGGTCCCTGGCGCCGGACGTCGTCCTCCAGGCCGGCACGTTCTCCAAGATCTTCTCACCGGGGTTCCGGATGGGCTGGGCGGCGGGACCCGCGCAGATCATCAGCACGCTGGTGGTCGCCAAGCAGAACTCCGACCAGTGCGCCGGCGCGCTCGGTCAGCGGATGCTCGAGGAGTACGGCCGCGCCGGGCACCTCGACCGGCAGCTGGTCAAGTCGCGGGCGCTCTACGCGCGGCGGGCCGCGCTGCTGGCGCGGGCGCTGGCGGCGCACATGCCCGCGGGCACGACGTGGACCACGCCGGCGGGCGGCTTCTACATCTGGGTGACGGCGCCGGACGGCGTCGATACCGTGGCCCTGTCGGCGGCGGCCCGGGCCCGGAAGGTGGCCTACGTGCCGGGCCGGCCGTTCTATCCGGACGGCGCCGGGGCCACCCAGATCCGGCTGGCCTACAGCCGGGTCGCCGACGATCTCATCGATGAGGGCGCCCGCCGGATCGGCGAGGTGCTCGTGACCGCACTGGAGGGCAAGTGAGCGACGCTGCTAGCCATTTCACGACGGAGGCGCAGGGAGAGCCCGCCGGGCCCGGCCGCTTCGTGAACGTGGATGAGATGACGCCGGTCGAGTTCCTGCCCGGGCTCGCTTTCCGGCCGGTGCTCGGGCAGCGGGCGATGACCAACTTCGTCACCTTCGCGCCCGGCTCCACCGCGCCGCGTCACGTGCACGAGGAAGAGCAGATCGTCATCGTGCTGGAGGGCGAGTTCACCTTCGACCTGGACGGCGACGTGCGCACCATGCGCAAGGGCGACGTGGCGGTCATCCCCTCGTGGGTCCCGCACGGCGCCTGGACCACCGATAGCCACTGCGTGGAGGTCGACGTGTTCTGCCCGCCCCGCCAGAGCCTGCTCAAGCTGGCGCAGGCGCAGGCCGCGGATGCCGGAGACGCCGGGGACGCCGTCGGCACGCCGGACAGCGAGGACTAGGTGGAGCTGGGGCTGGCCGGCCGCCGGGCCATCGTCACTGGCGGGTCCAAGGGCCTGGGCAAGGCGATCGCCGCCGAACTGCTCGACGAGGGCGCGGCCGTGGTCATCTGCGCGCGGCACGCCGATGAGCTGGAGGCGACGGCCGCCGAGCTGACGGAGCGGACGGCCAGGTCCGCCGCCCGGTCCGACGCCCGGTCCGGGACCCAGCCCGGCACGCTGCTGGCCGTGCCGTGCGACGTGACCGACCCGGACCAGGTGACCGCGCTGGTGAACACCGCGGCCGCCGCCCTGGGCGGCCTCGACATCCTGGTCAATAACGCGGGCGGCGCGCGGCCCGGCAAGTTCGCCACGCTGACCGATGATGACTGGCACGAGGACATCGAGGTGAAGCTGTTCTCGCAGATCCGCTGCACCCGCGCCGCCCTGCCGTTGCTGCGCGGCAGTGCCGCGCCGCGGATCATCAACATCAACGCCGTGTACGCCCGTTATCCCGATCCTGCGTTCCTCGCCTCGTCGGTCAACCGCGCGTCCTGCCTCAGCCTGTCCAAGGCCCTGTCCATCGAGCTCGGCGCCGAGGGCATCCTGGTCAACAGCGTGAATATCGGCTTCGTCACGACCCCGCAGTGGGAGAACATCCACCAGCGCCGGGCCCCCGAGATGCTGGCCGAGGAGTTCTTCGGCCAGCTGGCCAAGGATGAGGTGCCGCTGGGCCGGTTCGGGCGGCCCGAAGAGGTCTCGGGGCTGGTGGCGTTCCTGGCCAGCGACCGGGCCAGTTATATCGCCGGGGCCTCCATCGATGTCGGCGGGGGCATGGGAAAGTTCCTGTAAGGAAGAGAACAACGCATGTGCCGTCTGCTTGGTTACTGCTCGCGCTCGCCGGTGTCGCTGGCCCGCCTGATGGGCGACCAGGAGCTCCGCGATTTCACGGCGCTGTCCGCCCTGCACAGCGACGGCTGGGGGATGGCCTGGTACGACGGGCGCGAGCCAGGCATCCGCAAGTCCCTCGGGCGGGCCGACCGCGAGCCGGAGTACGCCGAGCTGGCTCATCAGCCGCTGGGTGACCTCGGCCTCGTGCACCTGCGCTGGGCCACGCCGGGCCTGGCCGTCGCCGACTGCAACACTCATCCGTTCCGCTACGGCTCCCATGTGCTGGCCCATAACGGCGCCATCCACCCGCAGGAGCGGCTCGGCGAGATGCTGCCGCCCGAATGGGAGCGGCGGCTGGCGGGAACCACCGACAGCGAGCGGTACTTCCTGCACCTCATGTGGCGGCTGGCGGAGCGGGACGGCGACATGATCGCGGCGATCGCCGATACCGCCGCGGACATCGAGCACCGCTACGCGCCGAACAGCCTGAACGCGATCCTGCTGTCGCCCGAGAAGCTGTATGCCATCTCCTGGTACGACCCGGCCAAGGTCCCGGCGGAGCAGCTCCGGCTGCGCGGGTACGGCGACCGGCCCGACGAGATCGCCGCCTACTTCCACCTGGCCTACCGGGCCACCGAAGAGGCGGTCATCGTGGCCAGCTCGGGCTGGCCCATGCCGGACTGGACGCCGCTGCCCCGCGGCCACGTCCTGGTCACCGACCGGGCCACCCTGAGCACGTCGGTGCTGGCCATCCCGGCGGTCACCCCGGCGGTCACCCCGATCGAGGCCGACCGGAGCTGCGCCGCCCGCGCCTTAACGGGTTTGTTCTCCGCGGACGATCTGGAGGGTCTGGCGCTGGCCCTGGAGATCGCGTTTGCGCGGATCTGGCCAGGCGTCGCGTCACCGGCGAGCTTGCCGCATCACGGCCGGGATGAGCGCATCGGGCGTCAGGTCGGCTACCATGCAGCGAGTCTCCAGCCGGTGTAGCTCAGTAGGCAGAGCAGCCGTCTTGTAAACGGCAGGTCGCCCGTTCGATTCGGGTCACCGGCTCCACGCACCACCTGCGCGGGTCCCGCAACGGCCCGCTGTTCTGCACGCTGGACGGCGGCCCGCTATCCGCCGGATACGTCCGCGCTCAAGCGGCAGCGTGGCAAGAGCAGGCATCGAATGCGGAGGGCTCGCCTAGTCAGTCGGAGACACCGGGCGGCAGCGCGAACGCTCGGATGGCGGAAGGCGGAAGGCGCCATGAGTTCTTGTGCCGGACGCCGTCGTCTCCGGGGAAAGTCACATCGCGCCGCGCCCGGATCAAGACATGAGCAAGACCGAGCGTGTCGGCATCGACGTACCAGAGCGGCTTCACCCTGGTTCACGCG
>DATKRH010000233.1:0-18966 GCA_035532295.1 Streptosporangiaceae bacterium | reverse complement strand
CGCGCGATGCTCTGCCCATGGTAAGCACCGGCGATCAGCTCTCCATCGACGCCAGCGACCTCCTGGTGCAGCGGCTGGGCGAGCCGATGATCGCCTCGCCGATGGCCCGGCTGCTGCGGGGCCGGGCGAGCTCTCCCCATTATGTTCACGAGTCTGACCGGGTCTTGCTGGACGACACGGTCGAGATGGCCGTCGCGCGCGGATGTCGCGCCGGGGACCTGCCGTCTCTGGAGCCGGGCGGGCCGCGCGAGTACATCTACTTCGACCCGGCCCGCACCCGAGTCGGAATCGTGACGTGCGGGGGGCTGTGCCCGGGCCTGAACAACGTGATCCGCGGCCTGGTGCTGGAGCTGTCCGAGAACTACGGGGTGACCGACATCCTCGGCTTCCGCAATGGCTACCAGGGACTCGTGCGGGGCTGCGAGCCCGTGCGGCTGACGCCTGACCTGGTCGCCGGCATTCACAACCGCGGCGGCACGGTCCTGGGCACCTCCCGCGGCGGCCAGGACACGGCCGAGGTGGTCACCACGCTGGGGCGCCTGGGTATCTCGGTGCTGTTTGTCATCGGCGGGGACGGCACGCTGCGCGGCGCGCAGGAGATCGCGGACGCCGCGGTCGCGAGCGGCATCGCGCTGTCGGTCATCGGCGTGCCGAAGACGATCGACAACGACGTTCCCTACCTCGACCACAGCTTCGGTTTCCAGACCGCGTTCGCCCGGGCCGCCGACTCCATCAGGGCCGCGCACACGGAGGCCAGTTCCACCCCGAATGGCGTGGGCCTGGTCAAGCTGATGGGACGGCATTCGGGATTCATCGCCTGCTACGCGGCACTGGCCAACCACGACGCTGACTGCGTGCTGATACCGGAGGTCCCCGTCACCCTGGACGGCGCCGAGGGTTTCCTGGCCTACCTGCGCCGGCGCGTGGAGCGGCGCGGGCACGCCGTCATCGTGGCGGCCGAGGGGGCCGGCCAGGACCTGATCCCGCGGGACGGCGCCCGCGACGCGTCGGGCAACATCCGGCTGGCGGACGTCGGGCAGCTGCTGCGCGAGCGGATCGTCCAGGACTTCACGGCCGCCGGGACGGAACTCAGCCTGCGCTACGTGGACCCCGGCTATGCGATCCGCGGCGTCCCGGCCAACGCCTACGACGCCGTGTTCTGCCTCCGGCTGGCGCAGGCCGCCGTGCACGCCGCGATGGCCGGCCGGACGGCGATGGTGGTCGGGCGCTGGCACGGGCGGTTCGTGCACCTGCCTATCTCGCTGGCGACGGGCAGCCGGAACCAGGTCGACCCGGACGGTGACCTGTGGATGTCGGTGCTCGAGGCGACCGGCCAGCCGCCGCGGTTCGGCGCGGGCGGCAGCGCATGACCGTCCCTGCGACCGCCTGGGTGGGGCTGCCTGAGGTTACCGAAGGCACCGCGAATGGCATTGTCAGGGTGCGAGGTAGCGGGTAAACCAGTCGCGGGCCGGGACGCTGGCGGCGTCGAAGCCCTTCACGTACGCATCGAAATGGCCGCCCGGCAGGATCACCAGCTTCCTGGGCTCATGCGCCTTGTCGTAGGCCGCGATGGTGAGCTCAGCCGGGACGAGGTGGTCGCCCACGGCCACGAGCAGCAGCAGCGGCGTCGGGCTGATGTAGGGCATGTAGCTGATCGGCTCGAACTCGGTGAACATCTCGACGCTGCGCAGCGTTACCTCGTTGCGCCAGGACGGGGCGCGCGACTTCCCCGTCTGCGTGAACCACTGCCAGGAGTCCGCGGTCGGCAGCGCCGAGGCGGCTAGCGGATCCTCGTCCACCACCGGGACCATGACCGGCGGCTTGCCCTCGAATCGGGCGAGCCGGTCAGCGTCGAACATCTCCCGGAACCCGGCGATGAAGTCGGCCCGGACCAGGGCACGCAGGTTGTCGTGGCCGCTGACCAGCGGGACCTGGCTGACCACGGCCTTGACCCGGCGGTCGATCGCGGCGACCACCAGGACGTGGCCGCCGGAGTAACTGCTTCCCCAGATCCCGATCCGGGTGGCGTCAACCTCGGGCAGCGTCGTGGCGTAGGTGATGGCGTGCCGGTAATCGCGAACCTGGGCCCACGGGTCGATCTCCTGCCGGGGCTCCCCGTCGCTGGCCCCGAAGTTGCGGTGGTCGAAGACCAGCACGTTGAGCCCCGCCGCGGCAAAGACCTCCGCGAAGCTGTCGAGGTACATTTCCTTGACCGCGGAGAAACCGTGCGCCATGACGATGGCCGGGGCTGAGCCGCCGGCGCCCTCGGCCGGATAGAACCAGCCGCGCAGGATGACACCCTCGGCATCGAACTCAATGTCACGTCGAGCCATCTCGATCTCCTCCCGGGCGGTCACGTCAGCGTGCCCCCCTGCTTAGGCTAGCCCAGGCCGCGGGGACCAGCCGTCTCCTTTTTGGACAAGGGCATCCTGAACAGCCACGCCAGTTGTCCTGCGTTGTCTGTCCAGGAGTTCACTTACCTGGGCGACCTGCACGGGCGCGCGACGCGGACCCTGACGGCGCCAGGCTGTTACGCTCAGTAAGGGTCTCGCTGCGGGTCCCGCGCGGGGCCGGTCCACCTTGCACCGTCGCAGGAGGAAGACCATGGGCTCACAGCTGAATCCTTACCTCAACTTCAATGGCAACGCCCGCCAGGCGCTGGAGTTCTACGCGAGCGTGTTCGGCGGCAGCCTCAGCCTCAACACGTACGCGCAATACGGCGCCGGGGACTCGCCCGACGCCGAGCGGATCATGCACGGCATGCTCGAGACAGACGCCGGCTACATGATCATGGGCGCGGACAACACCAGCAACATGGAGTACCACCCCATGGCCGGCTTCTCGGTGAGCCTCAGCGGTGACGACGCCGACGCCCTGCGCGGTTACTGGGAGAAGCTGTCTGCCAGCGGGACCGCGACGATGCCGCTGCAGAAGCAGGTCTGGGGCGACGAGTTCGGCATGTGCATCGACGGGTTCGGCGTCTCCTGGCTGGTGAACATCAGTCAGCCGGCGGCGTAGCCGCTCCTGGCCCGAGCGGTCGGTCAAGGCCGTCATACTAGGCCAATGACATCTTTACCACCCAATGATGCTATGCCAGCCGCCGTCCAGCGGCTGCGCAGGAGCCTGGCGGCCCCTGGCCTGCCCCGCGCTGTGGCCGCCTACTTCAGCCCGGATGAGTCCTTCGCCGGACTGAGCTTCACCACCCTGGGCAGCAATCCCCGCGATGAGGTGACCGCGGACGACCTGCTGGCCGTGTCGCTGCTGGATATCGCCTGGCGGCCCGACGCGGTACGCCAGCTGCTCGGCGCCGACGCAGGAACGGTCTCCCGGCTGCTCGCGGCGATCAGCAGTGACACCGACCTGTGGGAAGCGACCGACGAGGACATCGCGGCGGTTGATCCTCTCTGGGATGTCCTGGTGCGGATGCCGGGCGTCGGCACCGCCACCGCATCTAAGCTGCTGGCCCGCAAGCGCCCCCGGCTGTGCCCGGTCAGCGACAAGGTGGTGATCCAGGCCGTCGGGCTACCGGGGTGGACCTGGGAAGCACTGCGCTGTCTCCTGCAGGACCCGCGGGCGCGCGCCGAGATCGAGCTGCTGCGGCCGCCGACGGCGGCCAGCGCCAGCCTGCTGCGGATCCTGGACGTGGCCATCTGGATACGCCACGGTCATTCCCGTGCCGCCGACCACGCCCGCCGGGCCGCCGGGATGGCGCCGCCCGAGCACGGCCGCCCATTGAGGCGTGTCCAGGCTGGCCCGCCGATCCGTGTTCTTGCGCCGGCAGTCGTTCACTGAGCGGCCAGCCCAGCCATGCTGCTAGACGGCCCTGCTAGCTAGCCCTGCTAGCCGGGCTGGCTAGTGCGCCGGGACTGGCTAGTGCGCCGCGGCGAACTGCTCGCTCTCGGTGGAACCCGTCAGCGCCGTCGTGGACGCGTCCGGATTGATCGCCGAGGCGACCTGGTCGAAGTAGCCGGTGCCGACCTCGCGCTGGTGGCGGGTCGCGGTGTACCCGGCGGCCTCGGCGGCGAACTCGGCGTCCTGCAGCCGCACGTAGGCGGGCATGCCCTCGGCGGCGTAGCCGCGGGCCAGGTCGAACATCGACTGGTTCAGCGCGTGGAACCCGGCCAGGGTGATGAACTGGAATGAGTAGCCCATCTCGCCGAGTTCCCGCTGGAACTTCTCGATGGTGCCCTCGTCCAGGTGGGCGCGCCAGTTGAAGGACGGGGAGCAGTTGTAGGCGAGCATCTGGTCGGGATAGACGGACTTGATCGCCTCGGCGAACTGCCGGGCGATCGCGAGGTCGGGGGTGGAGGTCTCCATCCAGAGCAGTTCCGAGTGCGGCGCGTAGGCCAGGCCGCGGGCGATGCACGGCTCGATGCCGTTGCGCACCCGGTAGAAGCCCTCGGCGGTCCGGTCGCCGGCGATGAACTGCTGGTCGCGCTCGTCGACGTCGCTGGTGATGAGCGTGGCCGCCTGCGCGTCGGTGCGGGCCACGATGAGTGACGGGACGCCGCAGACGTCGGCCGCCAGCCGCGCGGAGTTCAGGACCTTGACATGGTGGCTGGTCGGGATGAGCACCTTCCCGCCGAGGTGGCCGCACTTCTTCTCTGACGACAGCTGGTCTTCCCAGTGCACCGCGGCGGCGCCGGCCGCGATCATCGACTTCATCAGCTCGAAGGCGTTCAGCACGCCGCCGAAGCCCGCCTCGGCGTCGGCGACGATCGGCGCCATCCAGTGTGGCGCGTCGGCATTCAGCGACTCGGCCCAGGTGATCTGGTCGGCGCGCAGCAGCGCGTTGTTGATCCGGCGGACGACGGCCGGCACTGAATTTGCCGGGTACAGGCTCTGGTCGGGGTAGGTCTGGCCGGCCAGGTTGGCGTCGGCAGCGACCTGCCAACCGGACAGGTAGATGGCCTGAAGCCCGGCCTTGACCTGCTGGACGGCCTGGTTTCCGGTCAGCGCGCCCAGGGCGTTGACGTAGCCGCCGGAGTTCAGCAGGGACCAGAGCCGCTCGGCGCCGAGCCGGGCCAGGGTGTGCTCTTCCTGAACCGAGCCGCGGAGCCTGATGACATCGGCGGCGCTGTAGGTGCGCTCGATGCCGGCCCAGCGGGGATCGGTCTCCCACTGCCGTTCCAGCGCCGCGGCCTCGGTGTCGAGGTTGGCGGAGCTGTTTGCTGTGGAGCCGTTGAGCGTGCCCTCGAGGCGACGGTCATTCATGGACAGGACCTCCTGGTGGTGTCGTCCCCGGGTAGTACTTCCAGGCTGCCCCGGCCGTCGATGGCAAACTAGGGACGTTCGCCCTGAAGTTAAGCAAGAATTTGGTTATAGTGAAGAAATGAATATCTTCACCAGTGAAGATCGGAGATCCTTGCCGGAATCGGGCCTCGATCTCAGCATGTTCGGCCAGCGGTTGCGACATATCCGGCGGGCCCGCGGCCTGACGCTGGCCGAGCTCGGCCAGCTGGTCGGCCGGGCGCCGTCGGTCCTGTCGCTCCTGGAGAATGGCCGCCGCGAGCCCAAGCTGTCGCTGATCGAGACGCTGGCCGCCGCGCTGGCCGTGCCGGCCGACGAGCTCATGCGGCGGCAGCCGCCGAGCCGCCGCGCGCAGCTAGAGGTCGCCCTGGAGCAGGCGCAGCGCGATCCGGCCTGGGCAGAGCTCGGGCTGGCACCGCTGCGGGTCGGCGCCCGGGTGCCGAGTGAGGTCATCGAGCACGTCCTGGCGCTGCACACCGAGCTGCGCCGTCAGCGGGCTAGGCCGACCGCGACCCCGGAGGAGGCCCGGTCGGCCAACGCTGACCTGCGGGCGATGATGAGCGACCGCGGCAACTACTTCGCCGAGATCGAGGCGGCCGCCGGCTCGGCCCTGGACACCGTCGGCTACTCGGGCGGCGCGATCTCGCACGGGATGCTGCTGTCGGTAGTGAACCGGCATGGCTTCTCGGTCCGTTATGTCCCGGATGTTCCGCGGTCCGCGCGGTCGGTGACGGACCTTCGCAACCGCCGCATCTACCTGCGCCAGGAGTCGCTGGGCATGCACACGCCGCGCGCCGTGCTGCTGCAGACCCTGGGCCACTTCGTCCTCGGGCACGCGGCGCCGGCGGACTTCGCGCAGTTCCTGCGGCAGCGGGTGGAGGCCAACTACTTCGCCGCCGCCATGCTGGTACCCGAGCGGGCGGCCGCGAAGTTCCTGGGGGAGGCCAAGGCAGCCCGGGACCTGTCGGTCGAGGACCTGCGCGATGTGTTCTCGGTGTCGTACGAGATGGCGGCGCACCGCTTCACCAACCTCGCCACGCATCACCTGGGCCTCACGTGTCACTTCGTCAAGAACGACTCGGGCGGCATCATCTACAAGGCCTACGAGAACGACGGGGTCTTGTTCCCGGCCGACGCGGCCGGCGCCATCGAGGGTCAGCGGATGTGCCGGTACTGGTCGGGGCGCCAGGTGTTCGCGTCCGCCGACCGGTTCAGCCCGTATTTCCAGTACTCCGACACGCCGGCGGGCACGTACTGGTGCACCGCTCAGGTGGACGCCGGGCCGCAGCGAGGCTTCGCGATCACGCTGGGAGTTCCCTACGAGGACTCGCGGTGGTTCCGGGACCGCGAGACGACCCGGCGGCTGACGTCGGCCTGCCCAGGCGGCGACTGCTGCCAGCGGCCGCCGGCCGCGCTGGCGGCGCGCTGGGAGGGCATGGCCTGGCCCTCGGCCCGCGCCCACTCCCACGTCCTGCTGGCGCTGCCGGCCGGCAGCTTCCCCGGCGTGGACGAGGCCGAGGTGTTCGAGTTCCTGGAGCGCCACGAAAAGGACTGAGCGTTACGGGAAGGACTGAGCGCCACGCGGAGTTCGCCGAAGTCCCGCTCTGGCCCGCCTTCGCCTGTCATGCTGCCCGGTGAAAGCACGAGCGAGGCCCGGCGAGAGGCGCAGGCTGCCGAGTAGCTGGGCGAGGTTCCGGCGTTAGGCAGGTTATTGACTTCAGTCGCCGCGCATGCCGCGCACAGCAGGAAGCGGAACGTCAGGCGAAGGGGGCGGCACAAGGCGCCCTCGCAGACCGAGAAGGTCGCCCGGCTGGCCGCCCGGGCCGCGCCAGCTGTCGCGGTGGCCGGTGCGTTAGCGGCCTTCCCCCAGGTCCGCGACCTCGGATCGGCCGCGTCAGCGGTCGCGTCGGCCGCGTCGGCTGGGCGCCCGGCGGCGGCTGATGTCATCGCCCCCGCGGCGGCCCGGAGCGTACTTGACGGCCAGGCCGCGTCGTACCGGAACGAGACGACCTGGTCACAGCACGCCAAGACGGCCAGCGGGCGCTCGGCCGCCGCGGCTGCCGCCCATCGCGCTGCTCTGGCTCGCGCTGCTCTGGCTCGCGCGCGCTCGGCGCAGGCGGCCCGCCGCCAGGCCGCGGCGCCCGCCCCGCCCGCGGTCGGCAGGCACCGGGCTCCGGTGTGCGTGCAGGCCGGCGGGCTGCTCCCCGAGAACGTGGGGGCGATCGTCGACTTCCTGACCGCGCACGGATACACAGATAACGCGGCGGCCGGCATCGCCGGGAACATCTATCAGGAGTCAGGGGGCAACCCTGAGTCGGGCAGCTCCGCGGCTGGCGGGCTGATCGGGTGGACGCCGCTGCCCGCCGGCTACATCACCGGCAGTCCATCGGCTGACCTGCAGATCCAGCTGGACGGCATCCTCAGCTTCGACCAGGCGCTGTCGCAGGGCCTGCCGGGGCTGAACGCGGCCGCCAGCCCGGCCGCGGCCGCCGACATCTACGTGACCGACTTTGAGCACGCCAGCGACCCCGCCGCGGGGACCCGCGAAGCGTCCGCCAATGCGGTCGCGGCGGCCTGCGGCATCTGACGCGATGGCGGGCGGCCCTGGCCGGGACTCGGGCGATTGCGGACGGCGTCAGCCGGTGGTCAGCGTGTAATGCACCTCGAGGCGGTCGGGGGAGCGGCTGGCGGTGATAGCGACGCTGTCGCCGGCCAGCAGCGCGTGGTCGTCCACGATGGGGGTGCCGTCCGAGGTGAAGCTGACCCGGTGGCTGAGCAGCGCCGGGCTGCCCTCCGGCCGGCTGAGATCGCGGGCGTCGGCCGGGCCGAGCGCCGTCGGCGTGATGGTCTCATCGGCGCTCGCGACGGCGAGGCCAAGGTCGCCCAGCATGCTGTAGAGCCCGCGCTCGGCCAGGTCGCCGGTCCGGAGCCCGCGGGCCAGCGCGGCCGGGAGATAGGACGTTTGTGCGATGACGGGCCGGCCGCCGACCAGTTGCAGGCGGCGCACCGCCAGCACCTCGGCGGGGCCGCCGAGGCGGGCGCCGACGGGCCCGGGCGGGGCGATGGTCTGCGCGGCGAGCAGGCGCGTGCTGATCTGCGCGCCCTGGGCGGCCAGGTCACTGGCGAAGCTGCGCAGGTGGCCAAGGTCGTAGGCGTAGCGCGCCGCCACGTAGGTGCCGCTGCCGTGCCGGGCGTCGATGAGCCCGTCGTCGGCGAGCAGCTGAAGGGCCTGCCGCAGCGTCATGATGCTGACGCCGAACTCGTCGGCCAGCTCCCGCTGCGCGGGCAGCGCGATCCCGGCCGGCCACCGGCCGCTGCCGATCCGGTCCCGCAGCTCGGTGTAGATGCGCAGGTACTTGGGCTGCCGCTCCGCGGCGCTCACCCCGGTCCGCACCGCGCCGCCTCGTCAATGGCGGCGCGCAGGCCAGCGACGTCGCGGCCGATGTCCGCGGCGGTGGCGCCGTCCAGGACACGGCGCATCAGGGCGGAGGCGACGATCACGCCGTCCGCGCCGCGGGCCGCGGCCGCCGCCCGGCCGGGGGTGTCGATGCCGAAGCCGATGAGCACCGGCCGCGGGCTGTGCCGCCGGGCCCGGGCGGCCACCGCCCACCGGCCGGCGTCGTCGCCCGCCCGGGTCGTCCCCGTGGTGGCCATGACGCTCATGACATAAAGGAATCCCCGGCTGCGGTCGGCGATGCGCCGTAGCTGCTCCGACGGGGTAGCGGGGGAGACCATCAGCGTCGCGTCCAGGCCAGCGGCGTCGGCCGCGGCGAGATACTCGCCGGCCTCGCCGAGCGGGAGGTCGGGGACGATCGTGCCGCTGAAGCCGGCGTCGGCGAGCTCGCGGCAGTAGCGGTCAGGACCGCGGCCGCAGGCGTGGTTGGCGTAGGCCATCGCGATCAGCGGAACTCCGCCGCCCGCGCCCGCGCGCAACTGGCCGAGGATCGTGGCCGTGGTCGCGCCGCGGCCGATCGCGGTGGCCGACGCCTGCTGGATCACCGGCCCGTCGAGCATCGGGTCGGAGAACGGCAGCCCGATCTCGACCGCGTCAGCGCCCGCGTCGATCATCGCGGCCAGCAGGTCGGTCCAGTCCGCGCGGATCCCGCCGGTGACGTAGGTGACGAGGCTGGGCCGCCCGGCGGCGCGGGCCCGGCTCAGGACGGTCTCAACGGCGGCCACGGGTGAGCTCCCTGAGCTGGGCGGCGTCCTTGTCGCCGCGACCGGACAGGGTCATCAGGACCGTCGTCCCGCCGGGCAGGCCGCCGTCGCGCGCGGCTCGCGCCACCCACGCCAGCGCGTGGGCGGACTCCAGGGCGGGCAGGATGCCCTCGGTCCGGGCGCACAGCTCGACGGCGGCGACCGCCTCGGAGTCGGTCACGGTGTGATACTCGGCGCGCCCGCTCTGCGCCAGGTAGGCATGCTCGGGGCCGACACCCGGGTAGTCCAGGCCCGCCGACACGGACTGCGCCTCGGTGATCTGGCCGTGGGCATCCTGCAGGAACGACGAGACGTAGCCGTGCAGCACGCCGCGGCGCCCGCGGGTGAGCGCCGCTCCGCCCGCCGGCTCGACGCCGACCAGCCGGGCGGTCGTGCCGGCGAAGCCCGCGAAGGTGCCCGCCGCATTCGAGCCGCCGCCCACGCACGCGACCACTACCTCCGGCACCCCGGCCGGCAGCAGCCGCGCGCACTGGGCCCGCGCCTCCGCCCCGATGACGGACTGGAATTCCCGCACCATCCACGGGTACGGGTGCGGGCCCAGCACCGAGCCGATGCAGTAGTGCGCGGAGTCCACCGCGGTCACCCAGTGCCGCAGCGCCTCGTTCGTCGCGTCCTTCAGCGCCTGAGATCCCGCGGTGACCGGCACGACCGTGGCCCCGAGCAGTTCCATCCGGAAGACGTTGAGCTCCTGCCGGCCGATGTCCTTCGCGCCCATGTAGACCGTGCAGCTCAGGCCCAGGTGCGCGGCTACCGTCGCCGCGGCCACCCCGTGCTGCCCGGCGCCGGTCTCGGCGATCAGGGCGGTCTTGCCCATCCGGTGGGCCAGCAGGCCCTGCGCGACCACATTGTTGATCTTGTGACTGCCGGTGTGGGCCAGGTCCTCGCGCTTGAGCAGCACCCGCACCCCGAGCTCCGCGGACAGCCGGGCCGCCTCGGTGACTGGCGTCGGCCGGCCGACGTAGTCGCGCAGCATCGCCGCGAGCCCGGCCCGGAAGCCTGCGTCCGCCCAGGCGGACCGGAAGGCCGCCTCCAGTTCCTCGCACGCCGGGACCAGCGCCTCGGGGACAAACCTCCCGCCGAACGAGCCGAACCTGCCCCGCGGCCCCGGGTCGGTCATCGTCATCGGTTCCGCAACCGCCATCACGTCACCCACGTCACCCCTCCACTGTCTCGCCGCATCATCCTCGCCGCATCGTCCTCGCCGTACCATCCGTTCTAGAATTCTAGAAGAATATCACTATGATTCGGGTGTCCTTATCACAGGTTACGGACTCTGACCCAAATAAATCATTTGTTCGAAATCTCCTGCGCTGGTGGGATCTGCCCTGGCATGCTGCCCGATGTGAATGAGTCAGGCCCGGCGAGAGGCGCAGGCTGCCGAGTAGCCGGGCGCGGATCCGTCGTAAGGCAGGTAAGTGGGGTCAGCCTCCGCGCAGGGCAGGAAGCGAAAGATCAAGAAGAGGGGACGGCACTCAACCCCCTCGCAGGTACAGAAAATTGCCCGTCGGGCGGGCATGGCGGCCCCCGCCGTCATGGTGGTGGGGGCGCTGGCGGCCATGCCGCAGGTGCGCCACCTCCTGTCGCCCGCGCCGGCGGCCGCGGCCCGGCAGGTGAGCGCGGCGAACCTGGCCACAGGCCGGATCGCCGACCCCGGCCTGGCGCTGAGCGCGGCCATCGGCGAGGCCGGCTCGGCCCGGCGCGAGACCTACTTCTCCCAGCGCGCCAAGACGGCCAGCGGCCGCGGCCCCGCCGCGCCGGCCAGGAAGCGCGCCGCGCCCGTCTCCAGCCCTCCTGACAGCCCGGCCGTCTCGGTCACCCCGCAGGCCGCCGCGTCCAGCGCCCCCGTCAGCGCCGCCCCCGCCGCCGCCCCCGCCGCCGCCTCCGGCGGGCAGGGAACCCCGAACTGCACGGGGTCGGGCGGGATGCTCCCCGAGAACTTCGCGGCGATCGTCGACTTCCTGGTCGCGCACGGGTACGCCGACAACGCCGCGGCGGGCATCGCCGGGAACATGTACCAGGAGTCCGGGGGCAACCCCGAGTCCGTGGGTAGCGGTGGCGGCGGGCTGATCGGCTGGACGCCGCTGCCAGCGGGCTATGTCACCGGCAACCCGTCGGCTGACCTGCAGACGCAGCTAGCGGCCGTCCTCACGTTCAACAGCCAGTGGTCGCAGTACCTGCCGGCGCTGAACGCGGCCGGCACCCCTGCCGCGGCGGCCGACATCTACGTGACCGACTTCGAGCGCGCCGGCATCCCTGCCGCCAGTAACCGCGAGGCGTCCGCCAACGCGGTGGCGGCAGCCTGTCACATCTGACGCGGGGCCAGGCCCGGGGGACCGGGCCTGGCCCCGCGGACCGGGCCGCAGCGTCAGGAGGTCAGTGCTGCTCGGCGTCGATAGCGGAGCGGGCCTGTGCCTCGGTCAGGATCCGCGCGATCCCGACCGAGGTCCAGCCCGAGCTGTTCTCGATCTCGTCGCGCAGCATGGCGGCCTGGTACTCGATGGAGACCGGGCCGATGGCCACCAGCCCGGACTGCTCGTTCTTCATGATCAGCATGTAGTTCATGTCGGGTCTCTTCTCCTGGCCGGTCCCGTGGTAGCCCGCCGCGCTCGGCGCGGGGCGCAGCGAGTCTAGGAGCACCCGGCCGGGCACGCCGCAGTCCGGGCGCTCCTCAGGCGAGCTCGCGGCTGGCCGGCAGCCCGCGCCGCCGTCGCGCCCAGACCATGATCAGGGCGACGAGGGCGATGCCGAGGCCGCCGGAGCCGACCATCGCGGCCGTGCGGCTTCGCGCCGGGCCGGCTGGGTGGGCGGAGAAGTCAATGGTCGCCGCGGCGGTCACCCTGGTCAGCCCGCTCACCAGGGTGACCTTGTCTCGCCACGGGCCGGACGGCAGCTGCCTGCCCGCCGCGAAGGTGAGGGTGCCCGACTGGCCAGGGGCCAGGGTGATGACCCTCGCCTGCTGAAACGGTCCGGCGCCGCTAGGCCCGGGTCCTGCGGTCAGCCGCGCGGAGCCGGACAGGTCGACGGCCCGGCCGCCGGTATTGGTGACGGACGCGGTGAGCAGCGGCCTTCCCCCGGCGTACCGGTGCCCGGTTACCGACGTCACGGTGAATCTCGTCGGCGGCGCGGCGCGCCGGCCGACCGCCAGGTAGATCCGGATCCCGACCCGGCTCACCTTGGTAGCGGCGCCGCCGCGGGCGTGTGTCACCTGCTGGACCCAGATCACGCCGTAGTGCTCGCCCAGGTCGCCCGGGTCGCCCGGGGTGGCCTGGCGCGGCACCCTGATCGTGACCAGGTCCGTGACGGACGCGCCGCGACGCAAGTGATAGGTGCTCTTGCGCAGGGCGATCCAGCTCGTGAGCTTGCTGCGGGTCTGCCCGGCGCTGGCCAGGAAGGAGCCGTTGCGGATCCGGGCGGCGCCGGAGTAGACGGCGACGTGCGCCGTCGCCGATCCGAGATTGTCGATCAGGATACTGCGGTGGATGACCGTGCCCGGCCTAAGGTAGCCGACGATGTAGCGCCGGGCCCGCGGATTGTGCGCCGCGGAACCCCGGGCCTGCACGAGGCGTAAGCCGAGGCGCTGCGGCACGACGGCCGCCTGGGCCACGGGAACGGCGGTCGCCGCCGGGATGATGATCCCGGCCGCGGCCATGGCTGCGATCGTGCTGAGCAGGCGGCGCACCAGCTTCTCCTGGTTCATGAGTCAGGCCGTAGGCTGCCGTCGCCCGGGCGCTCGCGCCCAGGGCGGTCGGCCGCGTCAGGAGGTTGCGGCGACTGAGGCTCTGGGGACCGGAGTGGACCGCTGCCCTTTCGCCGATGAACACGAAGAGTAGCGGATTGACTACCAGCATCCCGGGAGGCTGGCGGTCGTGTCGCCCGGGGGCGGCGAGGCCCGCCCGGGGCTGACGCGGCTCCGGGGGCGGCCAGACGTCCGCGCCTGCGCCACGCCGGGCTCCGGGCGCGGCGGGGTTGCGGAACAGGGGAAGATTGAGCAATGGGTTCAGCGCCAGGCAGTCCCGGCTGGGTCAGGCCACGGGAGTGGCTTGCCCTGCGGGGCGGCGGGATTCGGCCCGTCATCTCGGTCCCGGCCGATGACGGCACCGTGGAGCTGCTGACGCACGCCGCGTGGCTGGCCCGCCTGGCGCCGGCCTGCCGGTGCGGCCGGCCGTGCCTGGGCTCTGGCCGGACCTGCGGTAGCGCGAAGTGCATCGTCCGGCTCAGTGAATCCGACGCCGGCCCCGCGACCGGGTAGGCCCGCAGGCAGGCACCGCGGCCCAGGTCAGCACAGCCTACTGGCGGACGGCGGACGGACGAGAATGGAGAGTGCCGTGGCGAACGTGGTGGTAACGGGCGGGGCCGGCTTCCTGGGCGCCCGCCTGGCCCGGGAGCTGCTGGCCGCGGGCTCGCTGGCCGCGGGCTCACTCGACGGGGCCGGCGGCGGGGCCGGCGGAGGGGCCAGCCCGCTAGAGCGGGTGACGCTCATCGACCGGGTGCCGGTTCCCCCGGATCTCGCCGCCGACGAGCGGGTGACCGTGGTCCGCGGCGACCTCGTCGAGCTGCTGGATCCCGCCGGCGCCGGGCGGGACGCGCTGGCCGGAGCCGAGGTGATCTTCCATCTCGCCGCGGCGGTCAGCGCGGAATGCGAGGCGGACTTCGACCTGGGCCTGCGGGCGAACCTGCGCGCCACCGAGTCGCTGCTCGCCTCGTGCCGCGCGCTCGGGACGAGCCCGGTCGTGGTGTTCGCGAGCTCCGTCGCCGTGTTCGGGGCGTCCGGCGAGCATCCGCTCCCGGCCGTGGTGGACGATCACACCCTGCCGAATCCGCAGTCCAGCTACGGGGCGCAGAAGGTCATCGGGGAGCAGTTGCTGGCCGACTACACCCGCAAGGGATTCCTGCGCGGGCGAGCCGCTCGCCTGATGACCGTCAGCGTCCGCCCCGGCCGGCCCAACGCGGCGGCGTCGGGCTTCTTGTCGGGCATCATCCGGGAGCCGCTGGCCGGCGAGCGCGCGACCTGCCCGGTCGCCCCGCAGACCGAGGTGGCGCTCGCCTCGCCCGCGAAGACCATCGCCGGGCTGCTGCGCGCCGCCACGTCGTCCGACGAGGCCTGGGGTGGTCGCACCGCGGTCAACCTGCCGGCGCTCACCGTGACGGTCGCGGACATGGTCGCCGCGCTGGCGCGGGTCGCCGGGCCGGAGATCAGCGCGCTGATCGACTGGATTCCCGACCCGGCGGTGGCCGGGATCGTGACGACCTGGCCCGCCCGGTTCCGCGCCGGCCGGGCCGCCCGGCTGGGCCTGACCCCCGACCCGGACTTCGACTCGATCATCCGGCTGCACCTCGCCGAGGCCGAGGCCACCGCGCCGCCGCTCACCCGCGGTGGGTGATGACGCTGCCGCGCCGATCGCCTAGTTATATAACGTTCGGTGGCTGGCCGTGGACGCATCGTGCACGTTGTCGGGGGGAGTGGCGGAGTGGCGCTCAGGGAGTACGAGCCGGGTAGCGCGTTCACCGGGGTGATCGGGCGGACGGCGGAGGAGTCGAGCCCCGCGTGGCCCCGGCCGCTGCGGGCCGCGGCCGGCGCGGCGAACGTGCTGTGGGTCGTGCTGGACGACACCGGGTTCGGGCAGCTCGGCTGCTACGGCAGCCCGATCGCGACACCGAACTTCGACGCGCTGGCCGCGGGTGGCCTGCTCTATAACAACATGCACACCACGGCGCTGTGCTCGCCGTCACGCTCGTGCATCATCACCGGGCGCAACCACCACGCCAACGCCACGGCCTCGGTCAACGAGCTGGCGACCGGCTATCCGGGCTATAACGGCCGGATCCCGTTCGAGAACGGGTTCTTGTCGGAGATGCTGCTGCAGCACGGGTACAGCACCTACATGGTCGGCAAGTACCACCTGCTGCCCTCGGAGTTCGAGTCGGCCGCCGGCCCGTTCGACCGCTGGCCGCTGGGACGCGGCTTCGAGCGCTTCTACGGGTTCCTCGGCGGCGACACCAGCCAGTGGTTCCCGGACCTGGTCTACGACAACCACCAGGTCGACCCGCCGCGCACCCCGCAGGATGGCTATCACCTCACCGAGGACCTGGCGGACAAGGCCATCGAGTTCATCGCCGACGCCAAGCAGGTCGCCCCGAGCAAGCCGTTCTACCTGCACTTCTGCCCGGGCGCCACGCATGCCCCGCATCACGTGCCGCGGGACTGGGCCGATCGCTACGCAGGCCAGTTCGACGACGGCTGGGGCGCCTACCGGGAGCGGGTGCTCGCCCGGCAGCAGGCGCTGGGCATCGTGCCGGCCGGCACGCAGCTGTCCCGGCATGACCCCGACGTCCCGGAATGGGGCTCGCTGTCGCCGGACGCCCGCCGCCTGGCCGCCCGGATGATGGAGGTCTTCGCGGGGTTCCTGTCGCACACCGACCACCAGCTCGGCCGGGTGCTGGACTTCCTCAGGGAGACCGGCGAGTTCGACAACACGCTGATCATGGTGGTGTCCGACAACGGGGCCAGCGCCGAGGGCGGGCCGACCGGGCTCAGCAACGAGCTGCAGTTCTTCAACAACGCCCAGGAGCCGCTGGAGGACAGCGTCGCGGCGATTGACGAGCTGGGCGGCCCGCTGACCTTCAACCACTACCCGTGGGGCTGGACCTGGGCGGGCAACACCCCGTTCCGGCGGTGGAAGCGCGAGACCTACCGCGGCGGGGTCAGCGACCCGTTCCTGGTCTGCTGGCCCCAGGGGATCAAGGCCCGCGGCGAGGTCCGGGCCCAGTACGCGCACATCATCGACATGGTTCCCACCGTCCTGGACGTGCTCGGGATCGAGCCGCCGCGGGAGATCAGGGGCGTCACCCAGTCGCCGATCCACGGCGTCAGCTTCGCCCACACCTTCGACGACCCGGCGGCCCCGACCCGCCGCCACACCCAGTACTTCGAGATGTTCGGCCACCGCGCCATCGACCACGACGGCTGGCGGGCCGTCTGCCCGTGGCCCGGCCCTTCTTTCGCAGAGTCCGGCAGGTCGTTCGGCGCGCTGATCACCGCCCGGGACCTCACCGACCTCGACGCGCATCACTGGGAGCTGTATCACGTCGCGGCGGACCCGGCCGAGAACCACAACGTCGCCAACCAGCATCCGGACAAGCTCATCGAGATGATCGCGCAGTGGTATGTCGAGGCCGGGAAGTACAACGTCATGCCCATCGATGGCAGCGCCGTGGAGCGGCTGATGGCGGAGCGGCCGCAGGTCGCGGAGGCGCGGGACCGCTACACCTACCGGCCCGGCACCCAGAAGGTCCCGGCCTTCTCCGGGCCCAGGGTGCTCAACCGCCCGCATGCGGTGACCGCCGACGTCGACATTCCGGCCGGCGGCGCGGAGGGCGTCCTGCTCTGCCAGGGGAGTGGTGTCGGGGGCTGGACCTTTTACCTCCAGGAGGGCCGGCTGCATTACGCGCACAACTACGTCCGGCGAGCCCGTTACCAGGTGTCGTCGCGGGAGGCCGTGCCCGAGGGGCGGCACGAGCTGCGCTTTGAGTTCGAGCCGACCGGGAAGCCCGACATTACCCGGGGCCTGGGCACGCCGGGCCGCGCGCAGCTCTACGTCGACGGCGAACTGGTCGGGCAGGCTGATTTCCCGGTCACCACGCCGGTCGCGTTCAATCCCGGCGGCCTGACCTGCGGCGCCAACCCGGGCTCGGCGGTCACGCCGGACTACCAGGCGCCGTTCCGGTTCACCGGCACCCTGCGCACCGTCACCGTGGACCTGTCCGGCGATCTCATCAGCGACAGCGAGAGCGAGATCCGGCTGGCGATGGCGCGGCAGTAGCCGGCGGGCGGAGCGGCTGGAACTGGCATCTCCACTCCGGCTTCCGGTCTGGCGGAGCCCGCCGGGCTGCTGCTCCTGGCCCGGCTCATCGGCGCTCCTTACCGCTCCTGCTCGATGGGACGGATCAGCATCTCGTTGATCGCCATGTGCCGCGGCCGGGTCACGATGTAGCTGATCGCGCGCCCAGGACCCGCGGGACACCGAACTGCCCTCAGTGTCAGCTCTGTGACCGCCGGCGGCGCAGGCGTGCCGCCCGCCGGGGGAGCCAGTACCTTGTGAGCCATGGTCGTCCCGTCCCTGACCGCCAGCCAGGTCCTGCGCCTGCGCCTGCGGTCGCAGCAGCTGTCCGGCGGGCGCGCCGCGGACGTGGCCGAGGTCGTGGCGCGGATGGGCGCGCTGCAGGCGCAGAGCACCCGGGACGCCAGGCTGGCCGTTCGGCCCCGGGCGGACGGACCCGACGCCGCCGCGGTAGACGAGGCCTGCAACCAGACTCGATCGGTGGTGCGCACCTGGGCCATGCGCACGACGCTGCATATGCTCGCGGCACAGGACGTGGGCTGGGTGGTTGACCTGTTCCGGCCGCCCGCGGGCGTGCTGAGCCGTCGGCAGCGTCAGCTCGGCCTGTCTGCGGAGCTGCTCGGGCGGGCGCTGCCGGCGATCGCGGGGATACTGTCCGAGTGCGGGCCGCTGGCCCGCGCCGCGCTCGTCGCGAAGCTGGCGGACCGGGGAGTAGTGGTCGATCCGCGGAGCCAGGCGCCCGCGCACCTGATCGGCTATGCCGCCCGTCAGGGCCTGGTGTGCCGCGGGCCTGACCTCAGCGACGACGAGCCCACGTACGTCTTGCTCGCGGACTGGGTAGGCGAGCACGCGCCGCTGCCGCCCGACCAGGCCCTGGCCGAGCTGGCCCGGCGGTACGCGCGCGCGCACGGCCCCGCCGCTGCCGGGGACTTCGCGTACTGGTCGGGCCTGCCGGTGGGCCGGGCTCGCCGGGCCTTCGAGTTCGCGGCCGGCGAGCTGCGAGAAGTCGACGCGGCGGGCGAGCGGGCCTGGCTGGACGCGGCCCTGGATGTCTCCGCCCCGGACCCGGAGGCACCGTGTGTCCGGCTCCTTCCCCACTTCGATGAGTACCTGCTCGGATATCGCAGCCGGGACCTGGCCCTGCCCGCGCCGTTCGCGCGCCGGATCCAGGCGGGCGGGGGGTGGGTGCGGGCGGCGATTGTCGTGGACGGCCGCGTGGTCGGCACCTGGCAGCAGCAGCGCAAGGGCGACCAGTCGGTGATCACCGTCGAGACCTTTGCCCGCCTCGACCCCGCCGCCCTGCCCGGCCTCGAGGCCGAGGCCGCCGACCTGGGGCGCTTCCAGCGGACGATGACCAGCCTGCGCGTTAAGTCCCGCTGAGGGCCGTGCCGCGGCGCGGTCGGCTCATCCCGTTGAGCACGACGGACGCCTGGCAGTCGTAGACAGCTTCATGGGCCCATTAAGGCGGCCGTTGAGAGGCGTGCCAAGCTCGACACGGTGGTGATGTCCGGAGAGATCCTACGACTTGACTAGACTAGACCAATAGCTTACCCTGGTGGCATGCCGGAAAGTGTGAACGTCTACGAAGCTAAGACCCACTTGTCGCAACTGCTGGATCGCGCCGCTGCCGGCGAAGAGATCGTCATCGCGCGGGCAGGCC
>DATKRH010000232.1:0-13937 GCA_035532295.1 Streptosporangiaceae bacterium | reverse complement strand
GTGAGCAGGGCGCGGGCATGGGCCAGCACGAGCGGGTCGTTGTCGGCGTACACGACGCGGCAGTCCCGGCCCGCCTGCTGAGCGACCTCATGGGTCGCATCAGGAGCGGGCAGGCCGGTGCCGATGTCCAGGAACTGGCGGATCCCGCAGCCGTTCGCGGCGTACCAGGTGATCCGGCGGCCGAAGGCCCGGTTCGCCCGCGCCCCGGCGACCACCTGCGGCCGGTGCCGCAGCACTTCCCCGGCCGCTTCCCGGTCGGCCTGGTAGTGGTCCTTGCCGCCCAGCCAGCAGTCATAGACCCGGGCCGGGTGCGGGACGCCGGCGTCCCGCGGGGGACTGGGCAAGGTGGCGGGCTCAGGGCCGCGGGGGCTGGACGCGGTGATGGCCGGTTCTTCGTTCCGGGTATCCGGCCGGGCCGGCCCGGGCACGCCGGAGGCGGCGTTCACGGGTGCGGTGCCGCTCACGACGTACCCTCGACCGAGCGCAGGACGGTCAGGATCTTGCCGGAGACGGCCGCCAGGTCCTCTGCAGCTCCGATCGGCTGCTGCGACGGCCACCAGAAGCACCACGAGCCGTCCGCGGCCGGGTGGCACAGCACGCGCTCGGTCAGCTTGCTGTTTTCCGGATTCGTGACCTTCACGCACGGCTGGCTGGCGTCAAGCAGCCGGGCAGTAAACCCGCGGCTGATCAGCTCATCGGCCAGGCGCTGAAGATGGGTTAACTGCTCGCTGTGTCCAGGCTCCATGAGCAGCAGAAGGTAGGACACCGGGGTACCGCGAACTTCACCAGTGTGAAGTCGGCTGAACCCGGAGCGTTAATAGCAGGTCAGGGCGTCACGCCCATGCGCGCGACCATGCCGCGCAACTCCCGGCCGCCCGCGTCAATTCTGGCGCGGTTCAGCAGGCAGGCAGCCGTTTCGCGGGCAGGCTTCTCCGGCGGCCTGAACCTCGTCGACCCCGGCCTGGTCCCATTCCGCAAAGGCGTGCGGAGCTCAGCCCATACGCCAGGGAGCCGATACCAGCCTGCGGCTGCATGGGCCGCGAGCCCGGCGAGCCAGCCAGCGCGGGCAGTTAACTTCTCGGTGCTCACCGGACACGGCTGCCGGCCAGGGGCCCGGTGAGGGACAGGTCCTCCAGGCCGCTCACTGCCTGCTTACCCGTGTCGTACGCTGGGCCTGGATCGCGAAAGCGGAGGAGGTGCGCTGCCCGGTGGATGAGGCCACGATCGGGGCGCGGCTGCGCATTCTGCGCCGCTGGCGGGGGATGACCCAGGTGGAGCTGGCCGGGCTGGCGGACTTGTCGCCGTCGTTCGTGTCGATGATCGAGAATGGCCAGCGTCCGCTGGACCGCCGCTCGCACATCGCGGCGGTCGCGACCGCTCTGCGGGTGTCGGAGACCGACCTGGTCGGTGGCCCGCACCTGTCCGCCGACCGGCAGCAGTCCGACCCGCACACGGCGATCCCGGCGCTGCGCGAAGCGCTCCAGACCAACAAGCTGACCGCCCCGGTCGTCGACCGCGCCCGCCCGCTGCCCGAGCTAGTCAGGGAAGTCACCGGTCGCATCACGCCGCTGCACATGCAGGCTGACCTCGCGGGCTCCGGCGCATTACTCCCGGACGTGCTCGACGAGTTGCACTGGCACACCGCCCAGGCCGCTGACGAGCCATCGCGCCGGCTGGCGCTGGAGACCCTGATCGAGGCGTGCGTCGCGGCCGGGCAGACCGCCAGGGACCTTGGGTACCTGGATCTGGCGTATGTGACGGTGCTGCGGGCCGAGGAAGCGGCAGCGCTGCTGGATGACCCGGTTCAGCGGGGGAAGGTCGACTGCCTGCGGCTGTGGGCGTTCCCGCGCGAGCGGTCCTGGGAGCGCCGGCTGGCGGCGGCCGAGTCCGCCGCTGAGGCTCTGGAGCCGTACGCCGGCACGCCGCTGGGCGTCGAGGTCCTGGGCATGCTCACGCTGCACGCGGCGCTGGGTGCGGCGGTGGTCCAGCGGGCACATGTCGTTGACCACTGGCTGGCTGAGGCCGGCCAGCTCGCCGGCCGCGTTCCCGATGACATCCGGAACAACTGGCAGTCGTTCTCGGCGACCAACGTGAAGCTCTGGAACGTCGCCATCGGCGTGGAGCGCGGCGAGAGCGGCGGCACCGTGCTGGAACTGGCCCGGGCCGTCGACCAGTCGAAGGTCACCTACCGCAACCGGCAGGCGTGCTTTATGGCCGATGTTGCCCGGGGTGTTGCCAGGGAGCCCAAGATGCGCGGCGAGGCGGTGCGGTGGCTGCGCCGGGCCGAGGACTCCGGGCCGCAGTACATCCGCAATCACCCGGCGAGCCGCGAGACGGTGGCCTACCTGCTGAACCGCGCCCGGACCGACGCGGGGGGCCGGGAACTGCGCGGCATGGCCGCGCGGATGGGCGTGACGCCGTGATCAGCGCGCGCAGCGGAGGAGGTGCGCTGCCCGGTGGATGAGGCCACGATCGGGGCGCGGCTGCGCATTCTGCGCCGCTGGCGGGGGATGACCCAGGTGCAGCTGGCCGGGCTGGCGGGCTTGTCGCCGTCGTTCGTGTCGATGATCGAGAATGGCCAGCGGCCGCTGGACCGCCGTTCCCATATCGCGGCGATCGCGACCGCGCTGCGGGTGTCGGAGACCGACCTGGTCGGTGGCCCGCACCTGTCCGCCGACCGGCAGCAGTCCGACCCGCATATGGCGATCCCGGCGCTGCGCGAGGCGCTGCAGACCAATACGCTCACCGCCCCCGCCGTCGATCGCGCCCGGCCGCTGACCGAGCTGGCCGAGGCCGTCACCAGAGCTATCGAGCCGGCGCGCGTTCGATGCGACTACACCGGAGCCGGCCAGGCTCTGCCGAGCGTGCTGGACGAGCTGCACTGGCATGCCGCTCAGGCCGCTGACGAAACATCCCGTCAGCTCGCCCTGGGAACGCTGATCGAGGCGTGCGTCGCGGCCACGCTTATCGCCAAGAATCTCGGTTACCTGGATCTGGCCCACGTGGCTGCCCTGCGAGCCGAGGAAGCGGCTGCGCTGCTCGGGGATCCGGTTCAGCAGGGCAAGGCAGCGCTGACGCGTATCTGGGCGCTGCCGCGTGAACGACCATCGGAGCGCAAGCTCACCATCATCGAGCGGGCTGCCGACACGCTGGAACCGCATGCCCGGACAGCGCTGGGCAGGCAGGTTCTTGGCCTCCTTACGCTGCACGCGGCCCTGGCCGCTGCCATAGCCCAGCGTCCCCCTCTCGTCAGCCACTGGCTCGGCGAGGCAAGCGAGCTCGCCGGCCGCCTGCCGGACGACATGGCTGGCAACTGGCAGTCTTTCTGCCGCACCAATGTCGGGGTCTGGCGAGTCGCGATCAGCGTGGAGCGCGGCGAAAGCGGCGGCGCAGTGCTGGCCCTGGCCAGTGCGGTCGAGCAGGACAAGATTGCCAGCCGCTCCCGGAAGGCCCAGTTCCTGGCTGACGTCGGCCGCGGCCTGGCTCGCGAGCCCGGAACACGTACCGAGGCCGCACAATGGCTTCGTCGGGCCGAGCGAATCGGCCCGCAGCATATCCGCAACAGCGCGCCGGCCCGCGAGACGGTGGCCTACCTGCTGAACCGGGCCCGGGCCGACGCGGGCGGCCGGGAGCTGCGGGGGATGGCCGCGCGGATGGGCGTGACACCCTGACCTGCTGCTGACGCTCCGGGTTCGGCTGACTTCACGCTGGTGAAGTTCGCGCTGTCGCGATCCCCTAGCTTCTGCTGCTCATGGAGTGCGGACACGACGACCAGTTAATCCATCTTCGGTCCCTGGCCGGCGAGCTGAGCAGCCGGGGATTCGCTGTCCGGCTGCTGGGCACCGCCAGCCAGCCGAGCCTGAAGGTCACCAATCCCGACAGCAGCGAGCTGACCGAGCGCGTGCTGTGCCACCGGGCCGAGGACGGCTCGTGGTGTTTCTGGTGGCCGTGGCAGCAGCCCATCGGATCGGCCGGTGACCTGGCGGCCGTCTCCGGCAAGATCATGACCGTCCTGCGGTCGGTCGAGGGCGCGTTATGAGCGGCACCACGCCCGCGAACGCCGACCGGGGGGCGCCGCGGCCGGGTATCCGGATCGCCGGGGAGGCTGCTGCGGCCGGGCCTGGCTGGCGGACGTCGCGGAGTGGCGGCCAGGTCGCCGTGCCCCGGCTATCGGCAGGCCGGTGCTGCTCCGGGGCGGTATCGGCGCAGGCGCGGAGCGACCGGTGAGTAGCACGGCCGCCTCCGGGTTCGCGCTGCCGTGGCCGGTCCTGGCGCGGGGGCCTGCCGGTGACGAGCCAGGCAGCGTGTTCCGGCTGGACCTGACGGCTGTGCCCGCCGCCGCGCGCGTCGCGCGGTACAGGGCCCGGATCGTCCTGGCTGAGTGGAACGTGAGCCAGGACGACGCCGACACGGCGGTCCTGCTGATCTCGGAGCTGGTGAGTAACGCGGTGAAGTTCGGGACAGCGCCCAGCGCGACCGCTCCCTCGCAGATATCGCTATCGCTGGCGCACGCGCCCGGCATGCTCGCGATCGGGGTTTCCGACCAGTCCGTCGGGCTGCCCGTCCGCCGGCCGGCCGGCCCGGACTCCGAGAGCGGGCACGGGCTGAACCTGGTCTCCGAGCTGAGCTGCCAGTGCGGGTTTTTCTTCCCCGGCCCGCCGGGATGGAAAACCGTGTACTGCGTGATCAGCCTGCAAGCTGGCCAGGAACAAGAAGGAGAGATACCGGCATGACATCCGCGCCGCCCGTGCACCAGCCTGGCTGGCAGCGGGACGGTAGGTACCCCATCCGGGCAACGGGATGCTCGTGGCCACGCGGCACTCCGCAGAGCGGCTAGGAACGCCCTCCGCTATGTCCGTGGCACCGCCACCCCGTGGCTGCTGGGCGATGGGCGTTTCGGCCCGTACATGCCGCCGTTAGACGACGAGCGCGCACACGCCGCCCGCGTCGCGACCCTGGAGCGGCTGCTGGCCCGCTCCCGCTACGTCGCTGGCCCCCCGGCTGCCGTCGCCGGGCATCTGTCGCGGCTCCTGGCCGCCGGCGTACCGGGCCCGGCTGCTGCTGGCGATATGAGGAGGAAACCGTGAACCGCCCGTCCATGCTCATCGTCCGGCCTGAGCCCTCACGAGGGCTCGGCGCCTTCTACCGGAACCTGGGCCTGACCATGCTGGCCACCCACGCCCGGGCTTGCAGCCTGGACCCGCACCTGGTCGACCTCACCTTCGAGAACTTCGATGAGGCGCTAGCCCGCGGCGCGGGGGTGGCCGCGTTCAGCCTCTACATCGACGATTTCGCCCGGGGCATCGAGCTCGCCGCGATGGCCAGGAAGGCCGGGCTGGTCACCGTGGTCGGCGGCCCGCACGCGACGCTGCTCGGCCATGATGTGCTCGCCGCCACCGACGCCTTCGACCTGGTCGGCGTCGGCGACTGCCTGCCAGAGGTCATGCCCGTTATCGCCGGCATCGCCCGCGGCGGCTTCAGGCCAGCCAGCCGGGTCATCGGGGACGGCGCGGGCACGGCACGCATGGATGCTCTAGCCCCCGACTACACGATCTGGCCGGCCGGCCGTTACTTCCCGGTTTTCCCTGTCGAGTTCTCCAGGGGCTGCCGCCAGCACTGCCCGTTCTGCACCGACCCGGTGCTGCGGCGCGGTGTGGCCATCGATCCCGTCGAGCGGACCATTGCCACCCTGGAGACGCTGGTGGCCGGGCACGGCCAGATCTGGGTGCGCTTCGTCGACTCCAGCATGAGCAGCCTCGGCACCGACCTCGGCCGCCTGCTGGATGCGATGACCGCAGCCTGCCTGCCGGTCGAGTGGGGTGCCTACGCCTACCCGCACGACATCGACGCGGGGCTGGCCGCGCGCCTGGCACGGGCGGGCTGCCGGGCGGTGTTCCTGGGGATCGAGAGCCTCGCTCAGGGGGTCCGCGTGGGCAAGCACCACGCCAAGCACCCTGGCGAGGTCGCCCGCGCCGTGGACACGCTGCACGAGCACGGGATCTTCGTGCACGGCAACTTCATCATCGGCCTGCCCGGCGAAACCGCCGCCACCGTCGAGGAGACCCTGAGAGGGCTCGCCGGGATCCGGTTCGATTCCATCGGCGGCGGCCCGTTCTTCCTCACCCCCGGTTCCACCTTCGAGCGACGGCCCGGCAACTTCGGCATCCGCATCCTGGACCCGGCCTGGCGGACCCGCCAGCACGTCAACTTCTACGACCCCTCGCACGCCTACTTCGCCACCGCCACGTTCACCCAGGCCCAGATGAAGGCCCTGGCCGCCGTATTCCGCCGACGCGTCGAGGACGAGCACCTCGCCTGCTGGAACCTGTCGGACTACGCGTTGCTGTGCTGGCGCTCGGTCGGCGGAGACGCCGCGGACCTGGCCCGGCTCTGGCAACGGCCAGACCGCGAACTGGACGACGGCCAGCGGCTGGTGGTGAACGTGCTCAAGGAAAAGACCGGGGTGACGCTGCCCGGGCAGGCCGCGGACTTCGTTGCCGCCGCGCGCCGCGTGGCCGTCAGCTCGCCGGCGGGGGTGGTGGCAGGGTGAAAGTGCTGGCCATCTGCCGCGGAGCCCCGGGGCTGGGCCGTGTCGTCCCCTCGCTGGCACTCACCCAGGCGCTGGCCGAATCGGTCCCGGTGACGGCCCGGTTCGCCTCCTACCAGGCGGGAGCACGCTACCTGGCCGCCCGCGGCGAAGACGTCGTCGATCTCGGCTCCCCGGACGGCCTGTTCATCGACTCCGTCTGCCCGCAGGCCCTGCGCGTCGCCGAGCTGGCCGAACAGGAGCGCCCGGAGCTGGTGCTCATCGACGGGGAGTTCTTCCTGCCCGCGACGCTGGCCCACCTGGACGTGCCCGTGGTGTACCTGGCCAACCCCCACGACCTCGACGGGGAACCCACCACGTTCCGCCGCGTCAACCGGCTGCTGCTGGCCCACGCTGACGCCGTGCTGATCTCCAGCCTCTCCTGTGCCCGCCCCGCGCCCCGGCCGCACCTGGTGCCCGGCACCCGGTGCCTGGAAGTGCCGGCCATCACCAAGGACATCCCCCTCGGCCACTACCCTTGCAGCGGGCAGGCCCGGGTGCTGGTCTCCACTGGCGGCGGATCGCTGGGCGCCGATCCCGGCTTCCGCGCCGCCACCGACGCGGCGCTTGCCTGCGTCCTGGGCGTGCTCGCCGAGCAGGTCACCCGCGGCCGCGTCGGGAAAGTCACGGTGGTCCTAGGCGCCGACGCGCGCCTGGCTGGGACATGGCGGCACCCGCCCGGCTGGCTGCAGGTCATCGCCGGCCCTGCAGAACTGGCCGGCATGTACCCGCACCACGACCTGCTGATCGCCCGCGCCGGGCGTAACGCCACCGCTGAGGCCGCTTACTGCGGCATCCCGGCCATCCTGCTCCCGGTCACCGCCGACCCGCACCGCGGCGGCGAGCAGGCGTCCAACGCCGCCGCGCTGGCGCACCTGCCGGGCATCTTCCCAGCCCGCGAGTGGCGAGATACCGCCGCGTTGCGGCGGGCTCTCCGCCGGGCCCTGTCCTACGCTCGGCGGGAGCCACGCGTCATCGGCCGCCGCGGCAACGGCAGCGCAGCGGCCTTCGTCGCCGGGCTCGTCAGCAGCGCCAGGGCGCGACATTCCGTGGCGACGGCCTGATAATCGAGGAGCCTTGCGATGGCCACCTGGGACATGACCTTCCGTGCCCTGCCCGGCATCCCCCTCATCCAGCCTGGCGACAGCCTGCCCGCGCTCATCGCCACGGCCGCCGCCGGCGACGGGCTGACCCTGGCCGACGGTGACGTGCTCGTCGTGGCGCAGAAGATCGTCTCCAAGGCCGAGGGGCGGATTGTGCGCCTCAGTGATGTCGTCCCGGGCGAACGGGCGGAGAAGCTCGCCCGGGCCACTGGCCGCGATGCCCGGCTGTGCCAGCTGTACCTGGACGAGTCCAGGGCGATCATCGAGGTCAAGGGACGTCACGTGGTGACCGTCCACCGGCTCGGCTTCACCGGCACCGGCGCCGGGGTGGACATGTCGAATGCGGGCAAGCGCGCTGACGGCCAGGCCGTGCTGCTGCCGGCTGACCCGGACGCCTCGGCACGCGGTATCCGCGACGGCATCCGCGACCTGACCGGTGTCACTGTCGCGGTCATCGTCTCCGATTCCTTCGGCAGCGCCGTGCGGGAAGGCGCCTACGGCGCGGCTATCGGCATCGCCGGCATCCGTCACCTGGAAGAACCCGACGGCGACGCCGACCTGTTCGGCAACCCCAGCAAGCCGGTGATGAACCGCGTCGACGAGATCGCCTCCGCTGCCTCGATCCTGATGGGCCAGACCGCCGCAGCCCGCCCGGTCATCCTGGGCCGCGGTGTCCCCTACACCCGTGACGACAACGCCTCCCTGTCCGGCCTGCTCATCGACCCTGTGCTGCCGGAAACCGGCTACGACGTCGCCATCGGCACCTGACCAGGCAACGGGCGGCGACATGAGGACCCTCACCGAGATCAGCATCCACCGGCAGCCCAGCCCGGCGGACGCACCCGTCGAGGTCGTCGAGCGGAAAGGGCTCGGTCACCCCGACACTCTCGCCGACGCCCTGGCCGAGCGGATGTCGGTGGCCTACTCGCGGTACTGCCTGCAGAACTTCGGTGCCGTGCTGCACCACAACCTCGACAAGCTTTACCTGCGGGGCGGGCACTGCCGCACCGGCCTGGGCGTCTTTGAGATGACCGCCCCTGTCACGCTGCTGATCGGCGGCCGGGTCTCCACCAGCTTCGGCGGCCAGCCGATCGACCACCGCGGCCTATTCGAGCAGGTCGCCCGCGACTACCTGGCCACCATCCTGCCCGGCTTCGACCACGCCAGGTGGCTGCGGATCGAGCACGCCACCACGGACCGCTCCCGCTTCCCTGCATGGTTCCACCCCCGCGACCACGGCGACTTACCCGAACTCGCCAGCCCGGCCGCCAGCGACACCGTCGCGGTGACCGGCTGGTGGCCGCACACACCTGCCGAACGTCTCACGCTCGCCCTCGAGCGCCACCTCAACCAGGAAGGGCGCGGTCCCCGCGACCTGCATCTCGGCCAGGACATCAAGGTCATGGCCATCCGCCGCGACCAGCACGTCGACGTCACGGTCAATGTCGCCGTCCACCCGCTAGCCGCACCCGACACCGCAACCTACGACGACACCCTCGGGCGACTTCACGCCGAACTCGACGAACTCGCCGCGCAGACGCTCGGCGGCGTACTCAGTCACCGGCTCAGGCTCAACAGCGGCGACGCCAACCCCTACCGGGGCAAGCGGCACTACCTCCTGGGCAGCGGGTCCTGCCTGGAGTTCGGCGAGGAGGGCTTCGTCGGCCGGGGCAACACCGCCAGCGGGTTCATCCCCGTCCACCGCCCCAAGAGCGCTGAGGCGGCCTTCGGCAAGAACCCCACCTACCACGCCGGAAAGGTCTACACCCTGCATGCGGAGGCGATCGCACGTGCCATCCACTCCATGACCAGCACGCCCGCCACCATCACCATCATCGCCCGGCACAGCGACCCGCTGCGCGAGCCCGCATTTATCTACATCGCCCTGCACGGCGATACCAGCCCTGTGACCGCCGCGAAGGTGACCCGGGACGTCCTCGCAGAAACCGACCACCTCGCGCTCGCCCTCAACGGCCACCTCATCCCACGATGAACCGCTTACCGCGCTGGTGTGGGCTCCCACGATTGTTTCGCTACCTAATGGTCACCACCCCTGCCGGAAGGATTGCTGTGCCGCCGAGTCGGCTGCCCGGGCGTCCAGGCAGGCGATTGCCTTCTCGGCGGCGCTGGGAAGGGCGCCTGGGTGCGGGGCTGGCCTCCGGTCAGGGACGGCCTATCTAGGGCGTGCTGGCGGCAGCGAGCCGCGCGCAAGACATAGGCCGCTGACCGGCGTCCGGCGCTGGCCGTTATCGGCCGTCGCAGCCGTCATCGCGGTTGGCAACGGCGGCGACGAAGGTGCCGCGACCCTGGCGGGTAATGATCAGGCCGCGATCACGCAGCACCTTCATGGCATGCCGCAGTGTCTGGTACGCAACCCCCAACTCCCGGGGGAGGACCCGGTCAGCAGGCAGCTGGTGCGTGATTCCGCCCGCCGCGATGCGGGCAGCGATGGCGTTCGCTGCCTGGATGTAGGTGTACTCCGGGCTGGTGATGGGGTCTACCTCAGTCATGGATGAATTCTACTGCTCAACAAGCTCTATAAGCATCGATTGCTCTAATTGCTGCCTTGCCGGAATAGTGATCCACCCGCCGCCGACACGACCGGCACGTACTCCGCGAACGTCGGCACCTTCGCCCGGTCCCGCGGGACGGCCGTCAGGTCCGCCGCCGACAGGCCCATCCGCTCCAGCAGTATCAGCGCGGGTCGGGCAGCCGGCAGGTGCTCGGCTCCCGGGCGCTGCACCACGCTGTCGGCTGCTCCATCGTTTACGGGCGCGACCGGAAGCATTGAGGCTAAATACGGCGTTAAAACCGGAAGGTCCTAGTTAGTCCGAAACTAGAGGAAGCGCCCAGGGCAACGAGTTGTTACCCCAAAGCGTCTACTCCCAGGAACTTGACAGTGCTTATACTGACGAGTAGGGACGCACGGATGGCTACAGTGTCACCACGCAGGGTAGTTTTAGCTGTAACGCAGAGGGAGGGCAGCCCAATGCCCAAAATACAGTCACCTATTGTGGACGTCGTGGAAGCCACCCCTGAAGAGGGCCTGGCCATGCTCGACAGAGCGGCACGAGAGGTCCTGAACATGTCCGGCGAAGAGTTCCTGGCCCGCTGGGACGCCGGAGATTTCGAGCAGACAGACGACCCGGCGGCCACCAGGGTCGCCATGCTGATCCCCTTTGCCCGGCCGTAATCCTCGAGAAGCGGTAGACGCCTTCCTCGAACCCCTGAAAGATACTATTTCGTGCGTGGCCAGAGCCAAGATCACCTTATCCAAGGGCGGACGGGCTGGGACCGGCAAGATTCATGGCCTAGTTGTTAACGATGATCAGCCCGTCAAGCTGAAATGTGATCCCGTTGCCCTGATGCTGCGAATCGGGCTCCTGTACGAGATCGTACCCGTGGATGACCCTGACCGTGAGCCATGGCGCGTAACCACTCGAACCTACGCATATGAGATGCAAACCGCTAGCGGCGAGCTGGTCTGGTCCTACCACTGGCACCCGAACCAGCGCATAGCAATCCCCCATGCGCACCTCGGTCATACCCAGCTCCGTCAGGACGCGGTGCTACAGCAGAAGGCTCACCATCCGACCGGACGGGTATCCCTTGAGAGTGTCGTGCGGGCCTGCATCACCGAGTACGGCGCGACGCCTATGAAGGACGACTGGGACAAGACGCTTGCGCTCCGGGAGGGGGATTTTCTGCTCTACCGAAGTTGGAGTTAGCGCCCCGGCCTTCCGTCGACCCGCCGGAGCCTCCCCCTTCGACTACCGGTGGCGATATCTGCCCCTCAGCACCTTCGCGGCATGCCGGATCGTGCTCGACGCCACCTCGTAATACGAGGCAAGAACCCCGTTCAGCCTACCCACCGCGATCCGGCCCGCGAAGGCCGTAGTCGAGGAGGGCGACAGCGGCATGGCGTTCATCACCGTGCTGGCCGTTGCCAGTCTGTGGTGATCTCTTACGTGCTCGCCATCATGATCGAAGCCCTGGTCCCTAATCGCCTCGGCCCTTGGCTTGTCCCACATCTTGCGCCGCGGCCGCATGGCTCAATTCTCCGTTTGAGGTATGCCGGTCTATCGTCTGCGCGCTGCCTTACCCGAGCAAGGCGCGCGCAGTTGTGGGCTTCGGGCTTGGAGTGACGGGGTGCGCGGTCGCGGACGGCGCTGGCGCAGGGCCAGTGCCGCCGCTCACGGTCAGGATCACGAGCGCCACCGTCAGGAGGACCAGCGCGGCTGTGAGGATGATGAACGCAGAAGGAGAGACAACCGGCATGACGTCAGCAACGCCCGCGAATTTCAAGATCCCCACAGAATTCCCACAACCGGCCCTTGGCACACCATCCGCCCGGCTCGCTGGACAAGGGCCAGGCGGGTTTCTTCCAGCCGGATCCACGCCAGCGGGACCGGCCGGGCGGCGACCCGCGGCGGTGGCGAGGTCATTGAGCTGGAGTGCGGCATTACCGTCTACCCGGCCCGCGAGGAGCCCGGCCGCTGGCGGGCGGTCTGGTACGAGGACGGCGAACGGCAGCAGTGCGAGGCGTCGACCGAGGAGAAGCTGGCCGCCAAGCTGGAGAAGGTAACCGAGCGGCTCCGGGCCGACGCGCCGAACATGAAACGGCCCGGCGCCGCCCTGGTCGCCCACTACCTGGACCCCGACCGCCTCCCTGTCAACGAGCGCTGGTCGCGCGCACGAGATTGCAGGCATGGCAATCCGCTACGCGATCGCGGCAGTTGCAGGGCAGCCGGCTGCTGACGGCCAGAAATTCCTGGCAGCCTGGAACGTCACTCCGCCGATCATGCTGGTCCACCGTTTCCGCAACACCGGGCCGGCATCAGTGCCGACCGATCCGGTACCGCACGGTGACCTGGCCCGTGCCCGTGCATACAGGTCCATCGGCACGGCGATGGCGAACACTGAGCCGCTTCCCGGTCCGCTCACGGAGAGAGACGTTATCGCCCACGTCAGCACGGTGATCGAGACTCTCCTTCGCCGGCGGCTTAGCGAGAGTGCCCCGGCTCTGATCGATGATGCTGCCCGAGCGCTCAACGCGGCGCACGCCGCCTACTGGCGATACGCCCACGACCTGCACTTCGCGCTGGCGGCACCATGGGCGTCTGACTGGCAGGCCGCCGCATTGACGAGTGGTATCACTATTGATACTATTAGGCGTGGCCAGGACAGCCAAGATCATCGAGCAGATGCGACGCTCATCGCAGAACGTCCGTTTCGATGACCTGGCCAAGGTCTGCGCCGACCACTTCGGCGAACCCCGGCAGGACGGCACCTCGCACAAGGTCTACAAGACGCCATGGGAAGGCGATCCGCGCGTGAACATCCAGCGCGGCAAGGACGGCAACGCCAAGGCGTACCAGGTGCGGCAGGTGCCCGGCGCGATCGCCAGGCTGGAAGCCGGGAAGAACGAGGAGGGGGACGACGGTGCCTGACGCAACCCACTACACCTACCGGGTCGCGTGGTCCGTTGAGGACGGCGAGCATGTCTCCACCGTCGCGGAATTCCCGTCACTGTCCTGGCTGGCGTCCACCCCGGTTGAAGCACTTGCGGGTCTCGCCGATGTCGTGCGTGACGTGCTCACCGACCTGGCTGCCTCCGGCGAGCCGATTCCTGAGCCGTTGTCGGAACGCACCTATTCAGGCCGGTTCGTAGTGCGTGTTCCGGGAGAGCTTCACCGCCGCCTTGTCCGCGAAGCCGCCGAACAGCATGTGAGCCTCAACCGGCTTGTGTCGGATCGGCTTGCTCGCGCCTGACCGTGGTGCCGGATGGCATGCCGGTCTGAACGCGCTCGGGCCCTGCCGTGGGGCGGGCAGCGAGACCCCACAGAATCCCCACAAGCCCGCGGTCTCGGCGGCGTCCCCACGCCGAACCCACGGACAAAACGACACACCATGGACTGTCCCGGCACGCTGCTAGCCTGGTGGCTTAAGCCCGTGACGTGCACTTACGCAGGTGGATGGGCTGACGATGGCAGCCGGTCCGGCAGCGACAGACCTTCTGAAAAGCGGAAGGTAGGCGGTTCGACCCCGGAGCACATCCACCGCCGCGCGCCCGGCCAGGGCACTGCGCGGCATCCCGCGCGTCCCCGCCGGCCCGCTCCAGGCCATGATCGACAGCTTCGAGATCAGCCTGGAGGCCGAGCGGAAGTCACCCAAGACCGTCCGCACCTACACCGAGGCGGCCCAGTGGCTCGCCGGCGCCCACCTGCTCCCGGCCGGCATGACCGACT
>DATKRH010000231.1:0-39924 GCA_035532295.1 Streptosporangiaceae bacterium | reverse complement strand
GGCAGCACTGAGCTCGTCAAGGTGGTGGCAGTCATACCCGAGGCCGTCCGGACCCAGTCACGCAGCCAGCCGTCCCGGCTGACCCTCAACAGCGACGGGCAGGCGCACCCGGTGCTGACCGTGCTCACGATGTTCACCCTCGTCGTCGGCATCGCGGCCTTCGTCTGCGGCCTGATAGTCCGGGCGCATCTGCCCGCCACGATCCTGGGCATCATCGGCTTCGGCGTCGGGCTGGGCACCCAGCTGAACTCCGCGACCAGGGAAGAGCGGATCCTCATCGTGACCGGCATCATCGCGGCGTTCGTCGGCATGGCGCTGGGCATCGGGCACGGCGGCTTCGCCTAGCGGCAGCCGATCCCCGCCGGGGCTGTCACCATCCGGCGCTAGGCTCAAAGAATGACCGTGATCGGCGCGCACCTGCACGACAGCGACCCGCTGACCGAAGCGCTGGCCCTGCGTGCCCTGGGTGCCGACGTCGTGCAGTTCTTCCTGGGGGACCCGCAGGGCTGGAAGGCGCCCGTCTTCCCCGGCGAGCCGGCCGAGATTCGCGCGTCCTTCGAGGACGCCGGAATCGGCACCTATATTCACGCCCCGTACGTCATCAACGTCGCGTCCCCGAACAACCGGATCCGGATCCCGAGCCGCAAGCTGCTGGACCAGCAACTGAAGGCCGCCGCGGCGATCGGCGCGCGGGGCCTGATCGTGCACGGCGGCCACGTCACCGCGGGCGTCGACCCGGCCGAAGGCTATGACAGCTGGCGCAAGGCGGTCGAGCGGATCGAGCGCCCGCTGCCGATGCTGATCGAGAACACGGCCGGCGGCGACGGCGCGATGGCCCGCAGCCTCGACGCCATCGCCCGGCTGTGGGACGCGGTCGGCGACGCCGCCGGCGGCGAGGTCGGCTTCTGCCTCGACACCTGCCACGCGCACGCCGCCGGCGAGGACCTGGCCGACGTCGTGGACCGGGTCAAGGCCATCACCGGGCGCATCGACCTGGTGCACTGCAACAACTCGCGGGATGAGTTCGGCTCGGGCCGGGACCGGCACGCCGGGCTGGAGTCCGGCCAGATCGACCCGGCCCTGATCGTCGACGTGGTCCGCGCCGCCGGCGCTCCGGTCGTCTGCGAGACGCCCGACTCGGCGACCGACATCCGCTGGCTCCGCGCCCAGCTCGGCTGACCCGCCGGGGCCGTGCGGCCGACGCCTAACCTCCCAGCAGGCGGGCTAGAGCGCGCCGACCGCCAGGACCGCCGCGGCGCTGAGCAGCCGGACGGCAGGGGTCGTCTCGTCGGCGGGCTGGATGTAAGCGGCGGTGGCGGTGCCACTGTGGCCCGGCTTCGTCGGCTGCTGGCACGGGGGCAGCTGGCCAAGCGACGTACACGGCGACGGTGACGTGGGCCCCGTTGACGGCGACTGGCTCACGGGCGGTGACGGCGAGTAGCCTCCGCCGGGAACGCAGGCGAAGCCGGGCTGCGGGGTACAGGGGTGCTTCGGCCTCGACGGCGGCGGGGCGACGGACGCTGTGGGCTTGGGCTTCGTCGGCACGGTCCCGACCTGGTCCCACGCGGCGAACCCGGTGAAGTCCGGCGTCGGCAGCGGCTGGGGTGTCATCCCGGCGAACTCGTTCAGCATGAACGTGTGCCAGATCTGCGCCGGCCATTCGCCGCCGTAGCCGCCCGTGGAGTTGCCGGGCAGGGCCGGGAGGACATCCAGGGTCTGCGCGCCCGGGCTGAGGCTGCTGTTCTGCTGGTTGGTGAACAGCGAGACCCCCAGCGAGTATCCCGGGATCGCGCCACAGAACCAGGCATCCTGGGCGGTCTGCGTGGTGCCGGTCTTGCCGATCACCGACTGGCCCGGCCAGGCCGCGGTGGGATAGGCGGTGCCACCGGGGAGGTTGTCGAAGGACAGGGCGTAGTCCACGTCGGCCGCCTGGGCAGGCGTGAGCACGGTGCGCGACTCGATCTGGAGGGGAACGAAGCCGGTGCCCTGAACGATCTTGGAGATCACGTGCGGCGTGTGGTAAACGCCATCATCGGCCAGCGTGGCGAAGGTGCTCGCCTGCTCGACGGCGGTGAGCTGGCTCTCGCCGAGCGCGATGGCCACCGATCCGGCCGTGTCCTGATTGCTGCTCTGCCCGAACTGGGCGTTCATCGCGGTCCAGTCGTTGGCGGTGCTCTCGGTAAACGGAGTCTGGCCGACCCCGAAGTTCTTCGTCATGTTGATCACGTTCTGCACCCCGGCGCGGTGGGCAAGGTCTTCGAACCCCGGGTCGGAGGAGATGGCGGCGGCCTTGGCGACCGTGAGCGCCCCGCTGTTCTCACTGGGCTCGTTGAACGGGAGATAGGGCTGCTGCGGGTTCACCGGCGCTGCGTGGAGGGACAGTTGCAGGCGATCGGCTAGCGTCTGGCCCTCCGGGATCCACAGCGGCGAGAAGCCGGCGACCTTGCTGGTCTGCACGTTCATGTTCTCGGACACCGCGGTCGACAGGACGTAGGGCTTGAAGGAGGAGCCGACCTGCTTGGGGTCCTCGGCCATGTTCAGGTAGCAGTCTTCCGCCTGGCATTTCTTGCTGTCCGAGGTGTAGCCGGGGCCGCCGTAGACCGCCAGGATCGAGCCGTCGGTCGGACGCTCCAGGACGGCCCCGATGTAGGCGTAGGACGGGAATGGCTGGCCGTCGGCGCGCATCTGCGCCTTGTTCTCGTTCACCGCCTTGTAGAGTCCGCGCATCATCGACTGGCTGAAGGTGGTGTAGATCTTCAGGCCGCCAGTGTTGATCTGGGCCTGGCTGAGGTGGTAGGTCGTCGTTAGCTCCTGGTCCACCATCTGCATGAGGTAGCCCGTGTAGCCGTTCAGCGAGCTGCTCAGGTGGTAGTGGATCGTGGGGAACTTCTCCTTGGCGATCTGGGCCTGGGTCAGCGCGCCGTCGCGCACCATGTTGATCAGGACGTAATGCCAGCGCGCCACCAGGTCGGTGTAGGCCGTGCCCGCATGCGGGTCGGGATTGAGGTAGCCGGGCAAGTTGACCATGGCGGCCAGCATGGCGGCCTGACTGGCGTTGAGGCTGCTGGCCGGCTCGTTGAAGTAGGTCTGCGCGGCAGCGCCCACCCCGTAGGCGTTCTGGCCGAAGTACACCGTGTTGAGGAACTGGGTCAGGATCCAGGACTTGGACTTGGCGTGCGCGAGCTTGATCGCGACCAGCATCTGCTTCAGCTTGTCGTTGGCGTTCTTGTCCGTGTTGTTGGCGGACGCGAAACCCAGGTAGTAGTTCTTGACGAGCTGCTCGGTCAGCGTCGATCCGCCCTGGCTGGCACTGCCGCCCTTGATGTCCTCGTAGGCGGCCCGCAGGATGCCGGTCGGCGAGATGCCGCCCTCGGTGTAGAAGTGCCGGTCCTCGGCCGCGACGATCGCGTTGTTCATGACGGCCGGGATCTGCTGGGCCGTCAGGATCAGCCGGTTCAGCCCGCCATCGCTGAACGAGGCGAGCAGGCGGTGATCGCTGTAATACACCTGCGAGGGCGCGGCGGTCGCCGTCGCGGTCGTGTCGGTCGGCAGCGGGGTCCGCTCGTATTCCACGAAGAACGCCACCACGAGCACGACGGGTATGCCCACGCAGATCCCGGCGAAGACCCCGAGCGCCTTCTTCCAGGTCCAGCGGCGCCACCAGGTGCCGGACAGGAACCATTCCTTGAAGCCCCGGCGTCCGCCGCCAGGTCGGCCGGGGCCACCAGGACCGCCGCCGCCAGGACCGCCGCCGCGGCCATTTCCGGAGCCCGACCGTCGTCCCCGGCCCGCCATCCGCGGGTCATCGTCGCCGCGCCAGGCCGGTTCTCCCGCGGTGCCGGACCGACCACGCTGGAGAGCCCCGCCGTAGGCAGCCCCGCCGTAGGCAGCCCCGTTGGAGCGAGCACCGTTGGAGCGAGCACCGTTAGAGCCGACATCGTCGAAAGCCGCGCCGTTGCCTCTGCCCCGGCCCGGACGGGCCGCCGGGTCAGGAACGGCCGAGCCGCGTCCGCTGCGCGGCCCGCGCACGCCTAGCCGGTCTCGCAGGTCCTGCGCGACCTGCCCGGCGCCTGGCCGCTGCGGTGCCTCGTAACCGCGCTCGCCGCGCGAGGCCCGCGGCGAGCGGTCGGCGGAACCACCGGCCGGGCCGGCCGGCCGGCCACCGCGAGAGCGGGATCCGCCGCGGCCCCGGTCGCCGGACCCGTCCGCCCCGGACTCGGGTCGCCCGCGCCGGCCGCCGCCGCGTCCGCGCTGAAGATCCCAGGAATCCTCGGCTCCGCGGGAGCCACTGGATGACGGGGCGGCCGCGGAATCCCACCCGTTATCGCGGGTATTGCGCTGGCCGGCCCGGCCGTCACTGGAACCACCGCGGGAAGAGCCGCTCGGCCCGCCGCGCCGACCACCGCCGTAGCTGGCACCGCTGTAGCTGGCACCGCCGTAGCTAGCGCCGCCGTAGCTAGCGCCGCGTCCAGTGCCACCGTTGTCAGTGCCACCGTTGTCAGCACTGCCGTAGTCAGCACCGGCCGGCTCTTGCCAGTACGGGCCGGGCACGTCTGGGTTACTCACGCGTCCTCGCTGGTCGGGGGTATGCGGTCGCGGGCGAGTTGTCCGGGAACACGTTACCCGGCGGTACCAAACCATCTCGGCATAAATCGTGAGTCCGCTGAGTCACGCTCGCGCTGCCAGGTCGGCCGTCGTTGGCCTGCTGAACCAGCTGACCTGCCCGATTACTCTCCGGCTCGAGCTCGCCGACCACGCCGGGTGGACGGTTCGCCTGTGCCGAGAACGTAGGACGACGCCAGGTGGTTCCAGGAACAACTTTGACAGACCTCGACCACGTAGACCTGAAACTCTGCGTATTCCGCTGCCATTTCGTCCAGTTCTGGCCCTTGCTTGACCCGTCCTTCGTACCGGCCGAGCTCGTCGCCGTACACGTAGGTGACGTGCGTGAGCCTGACCTTTCGGCAGATGGGGCACTTGATGTCCGTCGGCTCGCCATGGAATTTCGCGGCCCGCAGCAAGTACGGATGGGCATCGCAGACGTCAGTGACGGTCGTGCGGCCAGCGAACACCGAAGCGAGCGTCGCTCGCCGCGCCAGCCCGTAGTCCACCACCGATCGCCTCATGCTCGACAGGTTACGACGGAACGGCTCCCAGGCCGATACCTGGCCTGATTTCCGTCGCTCTGACCTGGTGGTTACCACGATGGCCGCAGTAGCCGGAGTGCGCTGGGTCGCGTCGCGGGGTTGCGTCATGGCGACGCTGCGCATATCTTTGCGATGTATCGGGCCGATACATCGAGCCGTACTGTTCAGGGCAATACGCGCAGCGTCGGGAGGTGCGAGCGGGCATGAGCGGCCAGCGCTCGGGAGTGCTCGAGCTCGCAATTCTCGGACTGCTGCATGAGACTCCGCTGCACGGATACGAGCTGCGCAAGCGACTCAACTCGCTGCTCGGCGCGTTCCGCGCGTTCGGGTACGGGTCGCTGTACCCGTGTCTGAAGAACCTGCTGGCCAAGGGCCTGATCGCCGACGATGCCGCCAGCGGCTCGGCCAAGCCGCTGGCGGGGCGCCGGTCAAAAATTGTGTACCGGCTGACCGCCGATGGCAAGGAACGCCTGGAAGACCTGCTCGGCCAGTCGGGCCCGGCTTCCTGGGAGGACGACGGCTTCGGCGTCCATTTCGCGTTCTTCGGCCTGACGCAGGCCGACATCCGCCTGCGGATTCTGGAGGGCCGCCGCAGTCGGCTCGAAGAGCGGCTGGAGGCATTCCGGGCGGCAGCGACCAGGACTCGCGAGCGGGTGGACAGCTACACCCTCGAACTGCAGCGGCACGGACTGGAGTCGGTGGAGCGCGAGGTCCGCTGGCTGAATGAGCTCATCGCCTCGGAACGGCAGTCGGGCGCTGCACCCGGCAGCGATACCAGAGATCACACAGGTGGCGGCGGAGCCGGCACGGCCGGCTAGGACCGGTCGGGACGTTGCCGCTACGCGGCACAGATAAGGAGCAATCCACATGGGTTCGGTTCGGGTAGCCATCGTGGGCGTGGGGAACTGTGCGAGTTCCCTAGTCCAGGGCGTGCATTACTACAGGGACGCCGATCCGGGCAGCCGGGTACCGGGTCTCATGCACGTCCAGTTCGGCCCCTATCACGTCCGCGACGTCGAGTTCGTCGCCGCGTTCGACGTGGATGCCAAGAAGGTCGGTCGTGACCTCGCCGAGGCCATCGTCGCCAGCGAGAACAACACCATCAAGATCTGCGATGTGGCGCCGACGGGCGTGACCGTGCAGCGCGGTCCGACCATGGACGGCCTGGGCGAGTATTACCAGGAAATCATCACCGAGTCGGACGAGCAGCCAGCGGACGTCGTCGAGGCCCTCAAGGCCGCGCGGGTCGACGTGCTCGTGTCCTATCTGCCGGTCGGCTCGGAGCAGGCGGACCGCTTCTACGCGCAGTGCGCGATCGACGCGAAGGTGGCCTTCGTGAACGCCCTCCCGGTGTTCATCGCCTCCGACCCGGTCTGGGCGAAGAAGTTCACCGATGCCGGCGTCCCGATCGTGGGGGACGACATCAAGTCCCAGGTCGGCGCCACCATCACGCACCGGGTCATGGCCAAGCTGTTCGAGGACCGCGGCGTCGAACTGCTGCGCACCTACCAGCTGAACTTCGGCGGCAACATGGACTTCATGAACATGCTGGAGCGCAAGCGCCTGCAGTCGAAGAAGATCTCCAAGACCCAGTCGGTCACCTCCCAGATCCCGCACGAGATGGCCAGGGCCGACGTGCACATCGGCCCGTCGGACCACGTGCCGTGGCTGGACGACCGCAAGTGGGCCTACGTCCGCCTCGAGGGCAAGTCCTTCGGCGACACCCCGCTGAACCTGGAGTACAAGCTCGAGGTCTGGGACTCGCCCAACTCCGCCGGCGTCATCATCGACGCCGTGCGCGCGGCGAAGATCGCCCAGGACCGCGGCATCGGCGGCCCGCTCTTGTCGGCCTCGTCCTACTTCATGAAGTCGCCGCCGGAACAGTACAGCGACGATGAAGCCCGCGACGCCGTCGGCCAGTTCATCCGCGGCGAGGTCGAGCGCTAGACCCCGCGCCGCGGGGCAACGTCGTGGCTGGGCCGGAGTTGCCGCGGAACGGCAGTAGCGGCCCGGCCACGTCGTTGTGGTTCGAGGGCTGCGGGTGGCCGTCGCTCGCGCGTGCCTAGCCCCCCGTAGGCTGGTTGTCGTGTCCCTTCAGGCGGGTAACTCGACTGGCCGGGTCCCCAGCCAGAAGGGGATGCGCGGCACGCGCCCGCGGTCATCCTTCCTCACCGATCTACGAGCCGTGCTGGCCGAGTACGACTTCCGCCAGTTGTTCGCCACCCGGCTGGTTTCCCAGGCCGGAGACGGGGTCTTCAACGCCGGGCTGGGCGCGTACGTGTTCTTCAACGCCACCAGCTTTCCCAACCCCGCCGCCGCGGCGGCGGCCTTCGCCGTGCTCTACCTCCCTTACTCACTCGTGGGACCGTTCGCCGGGGTCTTCATCGACCGCTGGTCACGGCGGCAGATCCTCGTCTGGTCCGCGCTGCTGCGATTTGCCTTCGTAGTGCTGGCCGCGGCCTTCGTGGCCGCCGGCGCGCTAGGGCTGCCGCTCTATATCGCGGCGCTGCTGGTGCTCGGCGTGAACAGGTTCTTCCTGTCCGCGCTCTCGGCCGCGCTGCCGCACGTCGTCAGCTCGGACAAGCTGGTCATGGCGAACTCGGTCGCGCCGACGTCGGGGACGATCGTGGCCTTTATCGGCGGGATCGCCGGGGTCGGCGTGCACCTGGTCACGGGCGGCGGCCAGATCGGCTCGGCCGCCACGCTCATGGTCGGCGGACTGTGCTACCTGGGCGCCGGACTGCTGGCCACGCGCATGCCGCGCAGCCTGCTCGGCCCGTCCGCCATGGCGGATGGCACCGCCCCCGACGGTCTCGGAACCGACCTGGCGAACGTGCTGCGGGGCCTGCGGGCCGGCGTCGGCCACCTGGCGCGACGACGTCGCGCCGGCGCCGCCCTGGCCGCGACGGCCAGCCACCGGTTCCTGTACGGAATCATGCTGCTGATGTCGGTCCTGCTGTACCGCAACTTCTTCTACCGCGGCGACGGCGGCAACGCGGCGCTCGGGCACTACCTGGTGATCATCGTGGCCTCCGCGCTTGGCTACGGGACCGCCGCGGTGGTGACCCCCGTCGCGGCCCGGCGCATGACGAAGGCCGCCTGGATCACGACCCTGCTGGCGGGCGGCGGCATCGCGACCGGCGCGCTGGGCACCGGCTTCCGGCAGCCGGGGTTCCTGGCGGTCGGGTTCCTGCTCGGCGTGGTCGCGCAGGGGGTGTCCATCTGCACCACCACGATCCTGCAGCAGGAGGTCGACGACGACTTCCGCGGTCGCGTCTTCTCCGTTAACGACATGCTCTACAACGCCGCCTTCGTTCTCGGCGCGGCGCTCAGCGCGGCTTTCATGCCCCCGAGCGGCCGGTCCTACCCGATGCTGACGCTCGTGACGGTCGGCTACCTGGTGGCGGCCGGCGCCTACTGGCTGCTCAGCCGTCAGTCGCCCGCCGGCGACTCGGGGGCCTCCGGCTCGGCCGCGCCGGAACCAGGCGGCAGCCCCGCCCCCGCGGCCCAGCCCAGCAGCTCCTGAGTCGCGCGTTCCCGGCCGAGCGGGCCATGCTCCAGGCGTAGTTCCAGCAGGTAGGCGTAAGCGCGGCCGACCACCGGCCCCGGCGGCACCCCCAGGATGGCCATGATGTCGTTGCCGTCCAGGTCCGGCCGGATGGCCGCCAGCTCCTCGCGCTCGGCCAGCTCCGCGATCCGGTCCTCCAGGCCGTCGTAGGCGCGGGCCAGCCGCTGCGCCTTGGCCTGGTTCCGGGTGGTGCAGTCGGCCCTGGTCAGCGCGTGCAGCCGGGATAGCAGCGGCCCGGCGTCGGTGACGTACCGGCGCACCGCCGAGTCAGTCCACTCGCCCGTCCCGTACCCGTGGAACCGCAGGTGCAGCTCGACGAGCCGGGAGACATTCGCGACGACATCCTTGGGGAAGCGCAGCTCACTGAGCCGTTTGCGGGCCAGCTTCGCGCCGACCACCTCGTGGTGATGGAACGCCACCCGGTTGCCCGGCAGGCGGGACCGGGTCTTCGGCTTGCCGATGTCGTGCAGCAGCGCGGCCAGCCGCAGGACCAGGTCCTCCCGCAGGTGATATCGCTCCTCCAGCTCGATGGCCTGGTCCAGCACCGTCAGCGAGTGCTGGTACACGTCCTTGTGCCGGAAGTGCTCGTCGGTCTCCAGTCGCAGCTTCGGGATCTCCGGCAGCACCTGATCAGCGACGCCGGTGTCGACCAGCAGCCTGATCCCCGCGGACGGGCCGCCTGGCAGCGGCGACAGGACGAGCTTGGCTAGCTCCGCCGAGATCCTTTCAGCCGAAACGATCGCCAGCCGCGGAGCCAGGGCGGTCATGGCGGCGCGCAGCTCGGGGCGCGGGGTGAAGCCCAGCTGGGCGACGAACCTGGCCGCGCGCAGGATGCGCAGCGGATCGGCATCGAAGGACGCCTCCGGGGTCGCGGGCGTCCGCAGTGCTCGTGCCCTCAGGTCGGACAGCCCGCCGAAGGGGTCGACCAGCTGGTAGCCGGGCAGCCGCGCGGCCATCGCGTTCACGGTGAAGTCGCGCCGGGACAGGTCGTCCTCCAGCGACGCGCCGTATTCAACGTCTGGCTTACGCGAGCCACGGGTGTAGTTCTCGCTCCGGTAGGTCGTGATCTCGAAGACCACGCCGCCCTTAATCATCCCGACGGTGCCGAAATCTATCCCGATGGTCCAGACCTGATCGGCCCAGCCGCGGGTGAGCTCCAGCACCTGCTGCGGCGTGGCGTCGGTCGTGAGATCCAGGTCATCGGACCGGCGGCCGAGGAACACATCCCGCACCGGGCCCCCTACCAGGGCAAGCTCATGTCCCCGGCGGGCAAACAGGCCCCCGAGCTCATCAGCGAGCGGAGATACAGTAGCGAGCAGTGCGGCGGCTGCCTGCAGCTGCTGTTTGCTCATCGGCGCTGAATCGGGCACGGGCATTGAGGGTAGGTCCTGACCATGAGCTGGCGAAAGCCGGGGAGGCCGGAGAGGTACATGCAGGACGTTCTCGCGGCGGCGCGCGGCTGCGATCGGCTACGCGTCAGACTGCCCGACGCACCCGCCCGACGGCAATAGCATTTCGGCCATGCCATCTCGCCGCGCGGCAGCAACGCGACTGACGCTGGCGGTCGGCGTCCTGGCCGCGCTCGCGCTGCCCGCCGCACTATCCGGGCCTGCGGCGGCCAGCGCGAGTCAGATCAGCGCAAGTCAGATCAGCTCAGGTCAAGCGCGGCAGGCAGCCGGATCGCCGGTGTCGGTGGCCATCACCTCCGTCAGCCCGTCGTTCGCGAGGCCCGGGCAGAAGATAACCGTCCAGGGGCTGGTGACCAACGCCTCCCCGGCCGCGCTCAGCGGCCTCAAGATCCAGCTTCGCTCCTCCAGCACGGGGTTCTCGTACCGGGATCAGCTCCAGCAATACGCCAGCGGCAACGACCTGACCGCGGACTCGCCCGAGCCGGGGGCGGTCGCGACGATCCGGCGGACGCTGCGGCCGGGCACCACCACCAGGTGGACGGCGGTTCTGCCCGTCAATGAGGTCCATCTGACGGTCTTCGGCGTCTACCCGCTGGCCGCGCAGGCCACCGGCGCGGCGGGGACCGAGCTCGGCATCAGCCGCACCTTCCTGCCGTTCTGGCCGACGGCCAGGGGCGCGGTGCGCCCGCGGGAGGACATTTCCTGGGTCTGGCCGCTGATCGACGTCCCCGACCAGGGTCCGTGCCCTGGGCTGCTGAATGACAAGCTGGCCGCGAGCCTGGGCAGCGAGGGACGGCTGGCCGGACTACTGCGCGCGGGAAGCTCGGCCGCCGGCCGGGCGGCCCACCTGACCTGGGTCCTCGATCCGGCGCTGCTGTTGAGCGCCAAGATCATGACGGCCCCCAACGGGACGCACACCTACTCCGCGGGCGCGAATGGTAACTGCCGGCAGGCCACCACGCACCCGGCCAGCGCACGGGCTGCCGCCTGGCTGACCCAGCTGCGATCGGCCGTGTCCGGCCAGCCGGCGTTCGTCACGCCGTACGCGGACGTGGACATAGCCGCGCTGACTCGGGAGAACCTCTACGGCGACGTGCACCGGGCCTTCGGTGACGGGCGCGCGGTGGCGGCGGAAATCCTGGGGCGGAGCGTCATCCCGACCACCCCGGCGTCCGGCCATCAGTCAGCGGCGGGCCTGACGAGCGCCGCGGCCTGGCCCGCCGACGGGCAGGCCAATTACGCGATGCTGGAGAACCTGGCCGCGCTGGACGGCATCCGGACGGTAGTGCTCAGCACCTCGGCCATGCCGCCGACGGCGGCGCAGCTGTACACGCCGAGTGCGGTGGCCTCCACGGCGGACGGCGAGGGCGGCAACATGCATGTCCTGCTCGCCGACGCCACCCTGACCCAGGTGCTCGGCTCGGTCTCCGCGCTCTCGGACCCGCCGGGCGCCACGTTCGCGACCCAGCAGCGCTTCCTCGCGGAGACCGCGCTGATCGCGGCGCAAGCACCCAGCCTGCCCCGGGCCATAGTCGTCGCGCCCCCGCGGCGGTGGAATCCGCCGGCTGGTCTCGCCGAGGCCCTGCTGACCGACACGACCAGCGCGCCGTGGCTGTCGCCCGTCAGCGCTGGCAGCCTCGCCGCCGACACCCACGCGTCGGGACAGGTGACGCGGAGCGACCCTGACGCCATTGGCTCGCAGTTGCTCAGCCGATCGCTGCTGCGCGGCGTCCAGGCGGCCGACCTCGGCGTCCAGATGGTGCAGAGCATCCGGACGAGCCCGAGCCCGCAGCTGTACCGGGCCATCGCCGGTATCGAGTCGTCGGCCTGGCGCACCGACTCCCTGGGACAGCGGCGCGCGCGATCGATGCTCAGCAGGGTCACGGACTACGTCACCCGCCAGGGGAGCAGCGTGTCCGTCATCGGCTCCGGCCGGGTCACCCTCGGTGGCCAGACCGGGCTCGTCCCGGTGCCCATCGACAACCGGCTTCGTTATCCCGTGAAGGTCCGGGTACAGCTCAACGTCAGCCAGTCCGCCAACAGGGGATTCACGGTGATCACCAGGCCGGGAATCATCGAGGTGCCCGCCGACACCATCATCACGGAGAAGGTGAAGGTTCGGGCGGCGGCCATCGGCTCGACGACCATCAACCTGAGGCTGCTCGCCCCCGATGGCCAGCCGCTGCCGGGGGCGCCCATCATCTTGACCGTTCAGGCCACGCACTTCGGCACGCTCGGGCTCACCGTCCTGGCCCTGGCGCTGGGCGTTTTCGTCGTTACCTCGGCGATGCGGGCCGTCCGCCGCGGCCGGGTCCCGCCCGGGCCTGGAACGGAAGGGCCTGGACCGGAAGGGCCTGGACCGGAAGGGGCCGCCGAACAGGACGCGCCGGCCGGAACCGCCGCAGGCGGGTACGAGCAATTGGATGAACCCGATAACGTCGGTCCTGACCGCGCCGAGTCCGGTGAGGCCGGCACCGACCACGTTCTGACGGAGGACGCGGATGACTACGCCCGGGTCCCAGGCTGGGCACAGCGCCGCTGACAGCGGCTCTGGCCCCAGCTCTCCGGACCGGGCCGCGCCAAGAGGCCTAGCCAGGCCTTATGCGGACCCGGCGCGCGGCTACGTTGCCGTCGGCGAGCCCGAGTACGGCCACTCCGGCACCGGCCAGGGGCCTGACAGGTACGGCTACTCCACCCAACTGCCGGCAGGCGGGCCCCGTACTTCCGGGTACAGCGCCCCCGGGTACAGCGCTTCCGAGTACAGCGCCCCCGAGGCCGGCCAGACACGGGCCGACCAGACACGGCCGGACCAGGCCGGACGCGGGCAGGCCGGACGCGGGCAGAGCAGACACGGGCAGAGCAGACACGGGCGGAGCAGGCACGGCCGGACCCGGACAGGCCCAGCCAGGCCCAGCCGGGCCCAGGCCAGCCCGGCCGATCCCCATCAGGCCGGGGCCAGCATCATGCGCTCCAGCGGCGTCATGGCCGTCGGGACGCTCGCCTCGCGCGGCAGCGGGCTGCTGCGGACCCTGGTGCAGGCCTACGCTCTGGGCGCCTTCGCGCTCGCCAACGCTTACAACAACGCCAACACGCTGCCGAACGCCGTCTACAACCTGGTCATCGGCGGCATCCTGGCCAGCGTCATCGTGCCGCTGCTCGTGAACGCCGCCAAGCGGGACGCCGACCGCGGCGAGGCCTACGACCAGCGGATGTTTACCCTGGTCACGGTCGCGCTCCTGGTCCTCACCGTAGTGGCGACGGCGGCCGCGGCGCTGCTCGTCAACCTGTACAAGGGCGACATCAGCGGCCAGGACCTGCACCTGATGGTGATCTTCGCCTACTTCTTCATCCCACAGATCTTCTTCTACGGGATCAGCTCGCTGGCCAGCGCCATCCTGAACGCCCGCGGTAGCTTCGCCGCGCCGATGTGGACGCCCGTCGTCAACAACGTCGTCGTGATCGTCGTCCTCCTGATGTTCATCGCCGTCGCGGGATTCGACGCTAGCCCGCAGACCATCACCGGGACCCAGACCGCGCTGCTGGGACTGGGCACGACGCTCGGCATCGTGGCGCAGACCGCGGCCCTGGTCCCGTCGCTGCGCCGGGTCGGCTTCCGGTGGCGGCCGCGATTCGACTTCCGCCGCGCCGAGGTGACCGAAATCGGCCAGATGGCCGGCTGGATGTTCGGCTACATCGCCACGACCCAGGTCGCGTTCCTCGTGACGACCCGCGTCGCGAACACCGCCGGCGTGGCGGCCGTCAAGGCAGGCGTGAGCTACGGCGCGGGCTTCACCCCGTACACCTACGCCTGGCAGCTTTTCCAGATGCCGTACGCCATCGTGGGCATCTCGGTCATCACAGCGCTACTGCCGCGGATGAGCGCCCACGCGGCAGAGCGGAAGGTCGGCCTGGTCCGGGACGACTTCTCGGCGGGCGTCCGGCTCTCGTCGGTCATCGTGGTGCCGTCTGCTCTCATGCTGGCCGCCCTCGGGCCGGCGCTGGCCGAGACGTTCCTGGCCTACGGCTCCACCAGCATCGCCGACGCGCGTTACCTGGGTGAGGTCTTCGCCGTCTTCTGCCTCGGGCTGCTGCCCTACATGTTCTTCCAGCTGCAACTGCGGGTGTTCTATGCGATGCACGACAGCCGCACCCCGGCGCTCATCGGCGTGGCGGCCATGGTCATGAACATCGCGGCCAATGTCATCGCGCAGGAGGTCCTGCCTCCCGGCCAGGTCGTGGCGGGCCTCGGAGTCGGGTTCGGACTGGCGAATGTGGTGGGCATGATGCTGGCCTCGCGCGTGCTCGGCCGCCGGATCGGCGGCCTCGACGGCCGGGCCGTCACCCGCAGCCTCGTCCGGATGCACGCGGCCGCTATCCCGCCCGCACTCTTCGCGCTCGCCGTCTCCGTGACCGTCGGCGTCGTTCTGCCGCCCGGACATCTCAGCGCGGTGATCACCGTCGCGCTGGCCGGCGCCGGCGGACTGCTGCTGTACGTGTTGTTCGCCAAGGCATTCCGCGTGCAGGAACTAGCTGACCTGACCGAGTCGGTGACCAGCCGTTTCCGGCGCTAGGCGGACGCCGCCGGGCCAGCGACTGCCCGGCGCGCCAGCGCCGCACTGGCCGGACCCCGTCGGCGACGTGACATCCTGGAGCAAGTATCGCGGGGATAACGGTTTGCGAAGCCGCGGTGTACAGGACTGCCGGCGGTTCGCGCGCCGCCTAGCATGCTGTAGAGCATCATTGTCTTATCTCGTCCTGTTGTTCACTTACGGCCCCGGAGGGAGTCAAGGGTCGGCCGGCCCTTGAGTCGCCACGTATGAGTACGTTCACTTCTGAACCGGGCACCAGGCTCGGCGGCCGTTACCGTCTTGAGGACAGGGTCGCCGCAGCTAGTGGCTGGGCTGCCTGGAAAGCGATCGACGAGACACTCGCGCGCGCCGTGACCGTCGTCACCTTCGCGGCCGGTTTTCCGCGCGTCCGGGAGGTGCTGACCGCGGCGAGGGCCGCGAGCAGGCTGACCGACGCCCGGCTGGCGCAGGTCTTCGACGTGGAAGACGACTGGGACAACGCCTACATCGTGATGGAGTGGGCCGCCGGGGAGACGCTGGACGACCTGCTCGCCAACGGCCCCATCGATCCGGTCGCGGGCGCCCGGATCATCGCGGAGGCCGCGGCGGCCCTGTCCGTCGCCCACGCGGCCGGCCTGCCGCACCTGTGCCTGACGCCCGAGTCGCTGCGCTGGACCTCGGGCGGCGGCGTCAAGGTGACCGGGATCGGCGTTGACGCGGCGCTGTCCGGGACGACGGCGGAGGACCCCGCCCTGGCCGACACGCACGGACTGGGGCGGCTGCTATATGCGGCAATGACCGGCCTGTGGCCGGGCCCGGACTATCCGGCGCTGCCGTCAGCGCCGTTCGCCGACGGCCAGCCGCGCAGGCCGCGGCAGATCCGGGCCGGCGTTCCGGCGATGCTGGACGACGTGACCTGCCGGGCCATGCAGATGCCGGGCCGCGCCGGACCCGCGCTGGAGACGCCCGGACAGCTCGCTGGCGCGCTGGCGGCGGAGCTTCCGCCCGAGGAGGTGCCACCCGCCAGGCCGCCCGACGCTGCGCCGAGGTCCATGGCCAGACCGCGGCAGCAGCAGGCGAACGGTAACTGGAGCGCAGAGAGAGCCCCGGCCGGACCACCGCAGGACTGGCGGCCGCCGCCACGGCGCGCGGGATCGAGGGCCCGGGTGGCCGTCATCACGGTGCTGGCGCTTGTCGTGGTGGTGGGCCTCGGCGCCGCGACTTACCCGTTCTGGCACAAGACTCCCGCTCCGGTGCAGGCCCAGAGCCGCCACTCGAGTTCTCCGCCGCCTGCGGCGCAGTTCACCCGGCTGACCCCGGCCTCGGCTCAGGGCTTCGACGCCCTCAACCTGGCCGACAGCGGCGACGAGAACACCAGTCAGGCCGAGAACGTGCTCAACGGCAATGCGCAGGGCTGGAGTTCCCAGGAATATGCCACTGCCCAGCTCGGCAACCTGAAAGCGGGCACGGGCCTGATCCTGGACATGGGCCACGTCATCAAGATGCACTCCATCACCGTGAAATTTGGCAGCGCCGCGGGCGCGGACGTGCAGGTCAAGATGGGCAACTCGGCCACCCGCAGCGCGGCCAACCTCAACTCCATGGCCACCGTAGCCAGCGCCAACAACGTCGGCGGCACGTACACCTTCACCACGAGCGGCCAGGCAACCGGGCAATACGTGGTGATTTGGTTTACCAAGATGCCGCTGGCCAGCGGCGGCCACTATACGGCCCAGATTTTCACTATCATCGTCCAGGGCGCAGTCGCGCCGAGCTAGCCGGGCCACCCCGCTACGGCGCGAGCCGGGAGGGGAGGAGCGACGGAACGCCACGATGCGGGCGGTGCCCGGACCGGAACTCCGCAACCCCCGGAACAGCCGCAACCCCCGGAACTGCCGGATGCCGAGTTGCTCCGGCAGCACATCGCCGGGGACCCGGAGGCGTTCGGGCAGCTATTCCGCCGTCACCGGGACCGGCTCTGGGCCGTCGCTATCCGGACCCTCGGTGACCCGGAAGAGGCCGCCGACGCGCTGCAGGACGCCATGATCTCGGCGTTCCGGCGAGCGGGCAGCTTCCGCGGCGACTCGGCGGTGACGACCTGGCTGCACCGGATCGTCGTCAACGCCTGCCTGGACCGACTGCGGCGCAAGGCCGCCCGTCCGGCGACCGGCGGAGGAGACCAGCAGGCGCTGGAGAACCTAATAGTCGCCCGGGACCGGCCGGACCCGTCGGCTGACAGTGACACCTCGCTGGACGTGATGTCCGCGCTGCGGATGCTACCGCCCGATCAGCAGGCGGCCCTCGTGCTGGTGGACATGCTCGGATACCCGATCGTCGACGCAGCCGCGGTCCTGGGCGTGTCCCCGGGCACGGTCAAGAGCCGCTGCTCCCGGGGCCGGGCCCGCCTGCTGCCGCACCTGGCCCATCTGCGCCAGCAGCCCGGCGGGGACGATTCCGTCCGGGGGCGACGGAACCGATCAGTGGCCCGGCGCGTCGAACCTTCGCAGGAGGGGGGTAGCGACCAGTCATGACGCGCCACGTCAGCGCCGAGAACCTGGCCCGGCTCCGCGACGGGGACCTGCGCCCCGCGGCGGCCAGGCGGGTAGCCGCGCACCTGGAAGGCTGCGCTCGCTGCCAGGAGGTCAGCGCCGCCTTGACTGAGGTTCCCGCCCTGCTGGCCGCGGCGGAAGTACCGCCGATCCCCGCGCACCTCGCGGCCAGGATCGAGACGGCGCTGGCTACGGAGTCGGCGCACCGGGCCGCGGGCTCGCCGTCGATGCGGGCCAGCAGCCCAGGGCAGCCTGGACATGGCGACCAGGCGCGCCGGCGGGCACCGCTGCCCTTCCCCGCCCGGCGGATACTGGCGGCAGCCGCAGTGCTCGTCGTCATCGCCGGCGGCTACGAAGCCGTGAGCCGCCTGGTCGGCCCGCGGAACTCGGAGGCATCCTCCGCATCCTCCGCGTCTTCCGCATCCTCCGCCGCGGTGGCCGGAGGCTCGGTCCACTCGGCCGCCGGCCGGGCCCCGGCAGCCGGCCCGATGATGCCCGGCGCGGCCGGCGCGCCCGCTTCCGAGCCACTGGTGCAGTACCGGCACGCGGGCCATACCGCCACCATCAGGCCGGTGCGGACGACGACGAACTACCAGGCCGCGCGCCTAGCTCAGCAGGTATCGGCCGCCCTGGCGGAAGCCAACGCGGCAGGGGCCACCCAGCGCGGAACCCAGGGCGGAACCGTCCCACAGATCCGTGCCACCTTCGGCCCGGCTCAGCTCACCCAGCTCGGGGGCTGTGTCAGCCGCGTAGCGGCCGGCCGGCTTGTCCTGCTCGTCGATGTCGCCCGGTTCGGCGGAGCGCCCGCCACGGTCATCGTCACAGCCGCGCAGAGCCCCTCCGCGGCGCAGGTATGGGTAGTTGGCCCGGGTTGCTCGCGGTCAGCGAGCGACATCCTCGCCCGGCAGCCACTCCCCGGTCACTGAGGTGCTCTCCGCGGGAATCTCCCGGCCCTAGGATCGGTTGACGCCGTTGCAACCAAGAGGGGCAGGAAAGCCAGTGACCGAGGTTCGGGACGTCATCATCATCGGGTCGGGGCCGGCCGGCTACACGGCGGCGCTGTACGCGGCCCGGGGCAAGCTGAACCCGCTGTTGTTCGAGGGCTCGGTCACCTCCGGCGGTGCCCTGATGAACACCACCGAAGTCGAGAACTTCCCTGGCTTCCCGGACGGCGTGCTCGGGCCGGAGCTGATGGATAACCTCCGCAAGCAGGCCGAGCGGTTCGGCGCCGTGCTGGTACCGGAGGACGTCACCGAGGTCGATCTCGCGGCCACGCCCAAGGTGGTCCGGGTCGGCGAGGACACGTACCTGGCCAGGACGGTCATCATCGCGACCGGGTCGAGCTACCGCGAGCTGGGCGTCCCTGGCGAGAAGCGGCTGGCCGGGCACGGCGTGTCCTGGTGCGCCACCTGTGATGGGTTCTTCTTCCGGGACACCGATATCGCCGTGGTCGGCGGCGGCGACTCCGCCATCGAGGAGGCGACCTTCCTGACGCGGTTCGCCCGGAGCGTTACCGTCGTGCACCGCCGGGACAAGCTGCGCGCGTCCAAGATCATGCAGCATCGCGCGCTGGCCAATCCCAAGATCAAGTTCGCCTGGGACAGCGAGGTGGCCGAGGTACTGGGCCAGGACCGGGTGTCCGGGCTGCGGCTGCGCAACCTCAAGACCGGCGAGGAGAGCGTGCTGCCGGTGACGGGCATGTTCGTGGCCATTGGCCATGACCCGCGCAGCGAGCTGTTTACCGGGCAACTTCCGGTGAACCCCGAGGGCTACCTCCTGGTCGAGCACCCGACCTCGCACACCGCCATCGACGGCGTATTCGCCGCCGGCGACGTGGTGGACCACATCTACCGGCAGGCAGTGACCGCCGCCGGGACTGGCTGCGCCGCCGCGCTCGACGCGGAGCGGTGGCTGGCTGACCACGAGGCCTAGATCCGCGCCAAGCGCGCCATCACCGGCGTGCACCTATGAGGGAAGGAAGTCCTGAACGTGGGCGCAACCAAGACCGTGACCGACGCGACCTTCGAGGTCGACGTTCTCAAGAACGACAAGCCGGTCATCGTTGACTACTGGGCCGAGTGGTGCGGGCCGTGCCGGCAGGTCAGTCCCGTGCTGGAGGAGATCGCCAGCGAGCATGGCGACAAGATTGATGTGGTCAAGCTCAACGTCGACGAGAACCCGGCGGTCACCCAGCGGTACGGGATCATGAACATCCCGACGCTCAGCGTCTTCAAGGGTGGCGAGGTCGTCAAGGAGATCGTGGGGGCCAAGCCCAAGTCTGCCCTGCTCCGCGAGCTCGCCGACTTTATCTAGGCCGGAAAGCCAGATCGGCCCCGTTCCTCGCCCGGCGAGGAACGGGGCCGTTATCATGTGGCCGCGCGTTTCGCCGCGCCATAACTGATTACCGTCCCCGGTGACGGCCACGATGAGAATCTGGATTCGTACCCAGGGTGTTTTCACCCAGGGCGTTTCACCCCGGAGTGCTTTCTAGGCCAGACGCAGGGCGCGTTCGGGGGACATAGAGCCAAGCAGCCGCTCCAGGGCCACTTCGACGTCCTCACGCCAGGACAGCGCGGTCTTGAGCTCGAGCCGGAGTCGCGGGTAACGGGCGTGCGGGCGTACCGTCTTAAATCCGACGGCGAGCAGGTAGTCGGCCGGGACCACGCAGGACGGACCTGACCACTTAAGGTCGCCGAACGCCTCAATCGCCTTAATGCCGCGCCTGGTCAGATCCTTCGCCAGGCCCTGGACGAGCATCCGGCCCAGGCCGCCCCCGGAGAACTCCGAGAGCACGTGCGCCGTCATGAGCAGGACCGCGTCCGCGCTGACCGGGCTCGTCGGAAAGGCCACGGATCGGGGCACGTACTGCGGCGGCGCGTACATCATGTGGCCAGACGGAACGCCGTCCACGTAGATGATCTTCCCGCAGCTCCCCCATTCCAGCAGGACCGAGGAGATCCAGGACTCTTTCTCCAGCGCGGGATCGCCCTCTTCCAGCGCCCGCGCCTGGCTGACCGGATCGAGCTCCCAGAAGATGCAGCGACGGCATCTGGGCGTGAGGTCATCGAGATTATCCAGCGTGATGCTCGCAAGACGACGCGACACGTGGCACCCCTATGGTCGAACTCGATGGATGCTGCGCGGCCACAGCAGCATGGCCCGTGACCAGGTTCCGCGACTCCCGCCGCACCTGGCCACGGGGGACATCGTACCCATCATGGCCCGGTCTGATTCCCATGGATGTGCCGGCCATCAGGCCCGGCGTGCAAGGCGCTGCCGCCCTTACGCGCAGGCGCTGCCCGCCTTACGCACTGGCACCACCCGGCCGGCCCGCGCCGCCTACCGTGGCCCGCCCGGCGGTCGCTAGGCTCACCTCGTGACGAGCCCGCAGCGCAAGAGCTTTGGCAGCGACAACCACGCTGGCGCCCACCCGGCAGTTCTCAGGGCCGTGACGGAGGCGAACGCCGGGGACGCGACAGCTTACGGCGACGACCCGCTGACCAAGGTCGCGGTCGGCCGCCTGCGCGAGGCTTTCGGCGCGGCGGCCGCATTCCTCGTCTTCGGCGGCACCGCCGCTAATGTGCTCGGGATGAGCCTGCTGCTCCGGCCCTACGAGGCCGTTATCTGCGCCGAGTCGGCTCATCTGAGCGAGGACGAGTGCGGAGCCACCGAGCGGGCAGTTGGCAGCAAGCTGCTGACGGTCCCGACGGCTGACGGCAGGCTGACGCCTGACCTGATCGCCAGCCGACTGGCGGGCCGCGGTAACTCGCACCGCGTTCAGCCACGCGCGGTGGAGATCGCGCAGGTGACCGAGGTCGGGACCTGCTACACGCTCGACCAGTTGCGGGCGATCCGCGAGTTCTGCGACGCGCACGACCTGCTGCTGTACGTGGACGGCGCACGGCTAGCCAACGCCGCGGCCTACCTGGGCTGCACGCTGGCTGAGCTGGCGGCCTGTGCGGACGTGCTCAGCTTCGGCGGCACGAAGAATGGCGCACTCGGCGCCGAGGCGCTGATCGTGATGAACGAGGCCCTCGCGGCAGCCGTGCCGTTCCACCGAATGCAGCTGATGCAGCTCGCGTCCAAGATGCGCTTCCTGGCGGCTCAGTTCGTCGCACTGCTCGATGACGAGCTGTGGCTGCAAAACGCCAGCAACGCCAATCGCATGGCACGGCGGCTGGCGGACGGGGTCACCGGCATTCCGGGGCTCCAGATCGCCTATCCGACCGAGGCCAACGCCGTCTTCGCGGCCCTGCCCGCGGAGCAGATCAGCTCGCTGCGGCAGGACTGGAACTTCCATGTCTGGGCCGACCTCGGTGACGGTCAGAACGTGGCCCGCTGGATGACCGCGTTCGACACGACCGAGGCAGACGTAGACGCCTTTATCGCGGCCATCCAGGAGACCGCGAAGCGCGGTCACGCCGTCTCCTGACGAGTTCCTAGGCGGCAGTCGGCGTTGTTTCACGTGAAACAACCGGGCGAGGTCAGCGTCGGTGCCCGGCGACACCACAGTTGGGCCGCCGCCGGCAGGGCACCGGGGCTTTCAGGCTCCCCGGCCACGGGTGATGCCCGGTGACATGCTCTTGACAATGCGCTCCAGGTCATCGAGCGACGCGAATTCGACCACGATCTTGCCCTTACGCTGCCCGAGCTCGACCTTGACCCGGGTTTCGAAGACATCGGAAAGCTTGTCGGCCAGGTCCTTGAGCGCAGGTGCGACTGGCACCCTGCCCGGCCGCTTCCGCGCCGAAGGGGCTGCCTGGTTGCCGGACGTGCCCAGCGTCACGATCTCCTCTACGGCCCGGACCGACAGCCCTTCGGCCACGATGCGGTGCGCCAGGTGCTCCTGCGTCGCGGCATTGTCCACCGACAGCAGGGCCCGTGCGTGTCCGGCGCTCAGCACGCCGGCCGCGACCCGCTTCTGCACCGCCGCAGGCAGGTTCAGCAGCCTGATCGTGTTCGAGATGTGCGGCCGGGACCGGCCCACGCGCCGGGCAAGCTCGTCGTGGGTCGCGGAGAAGTCCTCCAGCAGTTGCTGGTAGGCGGCCGCCTCCTCGAGCGGGTTGAGCTGCTCCCGATGCAGGTTCTCTATCAGTGCGTCGCGAAGCAGGTCGGTGTCCGAGGTCTCCCTGACGATGGCTGGCACAAACTCAAGCTCCGCCAGCTGGCAGGCACGCCACCGTCGCTCGCCCATGACAATCTCATAGCGACCCTGGTCGACCTTGCGAACGACCACGGGCTGCAGCAGGCCCACGATCCGGATCGAATCCGCGAGTTCCGCCAGGAGATCCTCATCGAATGCCTGCCGGGGCTGCCGCGGATTGGGCGTAATGGCCGTGACCGGGACTTCCTCGAAGTAGGCGCCCGCCACCGGCTCCGCCTGCTGACCCGCGAGATGCGCGAAATCAGCCAGGTCGCCCGCCGCCGATGCCGACGACAGCGGCGGCGGCGCCGTGGGGATCAGTGCCCCGAGCCCCTTACCGAGCCCTCGCTTAGGTTGCGGCATCGTCTCTCCTTGCCTCGCGCCACGCCACGCCTGGCGCAGGACGACCCGAATACTGGCTGGGCGCGGGAACGCCTCCCAGCTCACCTCCCAGCCCGGCCGCCGTCCGTGCGCGCGACACCATCCTGTCAGCTAGTTCAGGCGCAGCGAACAGAATCTCGGCGAGGGGGCTGCCAGACCCGGCGGCCCGGCCAGACGGCCGCCCTGCCGACAGCCCCCTGCCCGCTGGCCAGGAAGGCTCTGCCGGTGGCGGGCGCCCTAGCCCGCGCCTCTCCGCGCTAGCTAGCGGCTAGCTGGCCATCGCGGAAGGCCAGCTCCCGTGCCGCCTCCATGTACGCCTGGGCGCCACTGGAGCCTGGGTCGTAGGTCATCACCGACTGCCCGTAACTGGGCGCCTCCGAGACCCGGACGCTGCGCGGAATCACGGAGGTCAGGACCACGTCGCCGAAGTGCTGGCGAACCTCGTCGGCGACCTGGGCGGCCAGCCTCGTCCGCGCGTCGTACATCGTCAGCACGATGGTCGTGACCGTCAGACCCGGATTGAGGTGGCTCTTGACCAGTTCGACCGTGCGCAGCAACTGCTCGAGTCCCTCCAGCGCGTAGTACTCGCACTGAATGGGGATCAGTACCTCGGGGGCGGCCACCAGCGCGTTGACGGTCAGCAGGCCGAGCGAGGGCGGGCAGTCGATGAGGATGTAGTCCAGCTCGGAAGCGTCGTACTGGGCCACCGCCCTGGCCAGCCGCGACTCGCGGGCCGCTAGCGGCACCAGTTCGATCTCCGCTCCGGCCAGGTCGATGGTCGCCGGCGCGCAGTACAGGTGCTGGAACCCTCCCACCCGGCAGACCACCGTGGACAGCGGCTGCCCCTCGACCAGCACGTTGTAGACAGAGCCGACGCCGGAATGATGATCCACGTCCAGCGCCGTGGACGCGTTGCCCTGGGGGTCAAGGTCGACCACCAGGACCCGCGCTCCGTGCATGGCCAGGCTCGCCGCCAGGTTCACGGCCGTGGTGGTCTTCCCGACGCCGCCCTTCTGGTTAGCGATCGTCATGATCCGGCAGGAGCCAGGACGGGGCCACTGCTGGCCACCCGACCTCGCCACTACGGCCGCCTGTGCCGCCCTCGCGATCGGCGTGTCAGCCGAGCCGCCCGGTCCAGCCGCAATGGCCACGTCATCCTCACTCTCGCCAGATTCGTCATCTACTACACCCGCGGCTACTACACCTGCGGCTTCCGTCGGCTGCTGGCCGCCCGTCGCCGCCGTAGCGACGGCCTGGTCCCGCGCCATCCCCGTTACGACAGGCATTGCGACAGGTTCGCCTGCCCAGGCCGCGTTCGTTATCGCATTACCAGCGGGCGAGCCCTGGGCACCTGGGGTCGGTGACACCCCTGTCACGGTCGTTCTCGGTGACCTTGTTTCACGTGAAACCACCGCCAGGATCTTCCGGAGCCGGGCCGACGGCTGCGCCACCCCGGCCGCCGGATTCCTCACACCGGGCAGCTCCGGCCAGCCCAGTCCGACGGTCACCGTGCCAGCCACCGGCAGTTCGCCGATACCCGCCTGAGCCGTCGGCAGCGCGGCCAGGCTTGCCCGACGTGGCCAGCCAAGGCCGGCTATGGCCGCCATCATCAGCAGTTCACCTCATCCAGCGCGCATCCAGCGCATCCAGCGCATCCAGCCGTGCCACAGGGCCGGCCGCAACCGGGCGCACGCCGCTATCTCCATCATGGATCCGAACCGAACCGACCGCACGCCGCCCCTCGCGACTTGCCCGTGCCTAACATGTCGTGCTTAACATGCCCATGCCTCATATGCCCGTGCTTAGCCGTCGCCCCGTCCCTTTTCCGGCTCCCGGCTTCGCCCTGAACCGCCCGGCCCGCCGGAGGCAGCGCGTCCGGAGGTCCTCCGGCCCGAATGCCTGTCACCCGCCCGCGGACTCCTGCCCGCGGCGGCCCCGCGCTGTCGCGCGGGTGCCACGAACCTCACCACTGTGACAGGCGGATCGACCTTCCCGCCACCGACCTCAAGAACAGCCAGGTCGCTGACCCGCAGGCGCCGCAGCACCGTCCTCGCCTCGGCTACCTCGTCCCTCGCGCCAGCGCCCTTGATCGCCAGCACCGTTCCCCCCGGCCGGCAAAGGCCAGCGGCCCACCCGGCCAGCCTTCCGAGGGGCGCGACGGCGCGAGCGGTCACGATGTCCGCGGCCACCTGGCCCGCCAGGTCCTCGGCCCGCCCGCGCACCACGCGCACTCGCGCGAGCCCGAGCGTGTCCACGCATTCGAGCAGGAACGCCACCCGGCGAGCCATGGGCTCCACCAGCGTCACGTCCGCCTCCGGCCGCAGCATCGACAGCACGATCCCCGGCAGGCCGGCACCTGAGCCCAGGTCGATAAGCGTGCACCGGGCGGGCACCAGGTCGGCTACCGCCGCGCAGTTGAGGATGTGCCGGTCCCAGATGCGCGCGGCCTCGGCCGGACCGACTAGCCCGCGGTCAACACCGGGGCCCGTCAGCAGGTCGGCGTAGCGCGCCACGGTCGGCAGCGCGTCGCCGAACAACCCAGCCAAACCCGGTGAGGCTACCTCCGGCACCATCTGCTCCGCTCGGGAACGTCAGCCAGCGGGCAGGACGACGACCCGGCGGTCGGGCTCCTCGCCCTCGGACTCGCTGCGCAAGCCGGCCGCCGCGACCGCGTCGTGCACGATCTTGCGCTCAAACGGATTCATGGCCCACAGCCGCTTGGGCTGGCCGGTCCGCTTGACCTCGTCTGCGGCGTCCTTGCCCGTCTCGGCCAGTTCGCTGCGCCGCCGGCGCCGATACCCCCCGACGTCGAGCATCATCCGGGTGCGAACGCCCGTCTGGCGGTGCACCGCCAGACGGGTCAGCTCCTGAAGTGCCTCCAGGACCTCACCGCGCGAGCCGACAAGCTCATCCAGGGTGGCGCCGACTACCGAGACGAACGCCCGCTCACCCTCGACGTCCATGTCGATGTCGCCGTCCAGGTCGGCGACATCCAACAGGCCCTCGATGTAGTCGGCCGCTATCTCGCTCTCGGCCTCGAGCTCGGCGAGGCTCGGGCCGCTCGCGGCCTCCGCGTCATCCCGCGGCGCGTCGCCGGACTCGTCGTCCGCGCCGGACTCCTCGCCCGCGGCCGAAGCCTCTGCGACCATCACGTCGCCAGGCTCAGCTGGCTGGCCTGCGGCCTCGTCGCCCGGCAGCTCCTGCTGACTGGGCGCGTGCCGCTCCTCGTCGGGCTCGGCCACCACGTTCTCCCCTTGCCTCACGCCAGGCCCTCCTAAGATCCGCTTCTCCATGTGCTGGCCACCTCCGCGCGCAGCCGCCGGGCATGGCCCGGTCCGCCCAGCACGACACTGTCCGTACCCAGGCCGACCGGCGACCGCGTCAGCGCTTGCCAGACCGCTTACTGCGAGACTGCCGCTGCCGCTGCTGCCTCACGAGCTTAACTTCGGGCTCCTCCTGCTGCGGCTCAGGCTCGGCACGACCCCGGCCCAGCTTGCGGAGTATCCCGCCGCCGGGCGCGCCGCCCGCGGCGGCACCGCCCTGGGGCTTGGCAGCCTGGGGCTTGGCAGCCTTGCCCGGGCCCGAGCCGGCCCCGTTGGCCGCCGCCTTGGTGCCCGGCCGGGGAGTCGCGGCCGTCTTGGATGCCTTGGGCGCGAGCGTCCTAGCCCCGGCACCGCCCACCGCGGGGGCGGGCCCGTCCGCGACCACCGCGGACGGCGGAGTGTAGGGGTAGCGCTTGAACAGGGCCCACTGCTGGCCCAGAGTCCACAAGTTGGTGGTCACCCAGTACAGAACGAGCCCGAACGGCCAGTACAGACCCGTCAGCGCGAAGAAAGGCATGATGTAGGCCATGTACTTCTGCGACTGGCCCATTGGGTTGTCGGGCGTCGCGGTCGGCATCATGCCGCGCTTCATGCTCTGCCGCACGGTCAGGTAGGTCGTCACCATGCTGACCAGGACCGCGAGGACGATGACGGCCTTGGCGTGAAATGGCACCTGCAGGCCGTGCGTGAACAGGACCTTGTCGGCGATGTTGACGCCCAGGATCTTGGCTTGCTTCGCGCTGCGAACCATCTCCAGCGGCATGCCGTACTTCGGGACCTGACCCGGCGTCCACTCGGCGATCGCCCTCAGGACGCTGAACAGGGAGAAGAACAACGGCAGCTGGGCGACGACCGGGAGGCACCCCATCAGCGGGTTGACACCCGCCTCCTGGTAGAGCTTCATCGTCTCTTGGTTGAGCGTCTGCTTGTCGTTCTTGTAGCGCTTGCGGAGCTCCGCCATCTGCGGCTGCAGGGACGTCATGGCCCTGGTGGTGTGCATCTGCTTGATGAACAGCGGCACCATGATCAGGCGCATCGCGACCACGAGGATGATGATCGTCAGCGCCCAGGTCCATCCGCTGGTCGCGCCGAAGACCGGGCTCAGCCCCTCGTAGATCTTCGTGACCACCCAGCCAACGGCCTGGTACAGGGCGTTCAGTGGATTACCCACCAGCCAGCTCCCTTGCGCTCTGTTCAGAAAAGTCCTGGCCCGCGCCGTCCGCGCAGCCAACTGCCCGGCCCCGGGCCGACTTGGCGGGTGGCACCGGATCCAGGCCCCCGGCATGGAACGGGTGACAGCGGCTGAGCCGCCGCACCGCCAGCCAGGAACCACGCAGGGCGCCGTGCACCTGCACTGCCTCCAGCGCGTACGCGCTGCAGGACGGGTAGAAACGGCACGATGGCGGCAGCAGCGGGCTGATCAGGTACCGGTATCCCGTCACTAGCCATACCAGCACCCAGGCCGCAGGGGACTGCCGACCTGGCGCCTGGCGACTGCCAGCGCTTGTGCTGCCTGTGCTGCCTGTGCTGGTCACCGACACAGTGCCCTATCTTGCCGCCGGAGCAGTGCTGCGATTACCAGGTCGAGTTCGGCGGCGAGATCCTCCTGGCGTGCCGTCGCGGCACCGGGATTAGCGCGCAACACAAGCAGGCTACCTCCCGGAAGCGATGCCAGCTGACCACGGGCCAGATGCCTCAGCCGCCGGAGCACCCGGTTTCGCACCACAGCATTGCCCACAGCGCGGCTCACGATGAAGCCGACTCTCGCCGGCTCTTGCACCGGGCGAACCAGCAGGTGCCCCGATATCAGGGGCTTACCGGCACGACTACCGCCACGGACGACAGCGGAGAACTCCGCGCTGCGCCGCAGCCGGGCGGCCGCGGGAAGCATCGGCGGTCACCACCCCGGGCCGACGCGAGTCAGACGCTGACGCGCGCGCGGCCCTTCCGCCGCCTCGCGGCGAGGACCGCCCGGCCTGCCCGGGTGCGCATGCGCAGCCGGAAGCCATGCGTCTTGGCACGGCGACGATTGTTCGGCTGGAACGTACGCTTACTCACCAGAACTCCAGGTGCTGCGGGTATCTGTGCTGCGGATCAAATCTGGGCTTGCTTACTCGCCAGGGCCAGGCCCGAGCCGGGATAAGGTCAGCCTTCACCCGCTCGGGACTAACCGGGCTAACAAACGGTACGCGCACCGGGAGCACGGGTCAAACTGGCCGGGCCGCCCGGCCCGGCGCCAGCTTGCCTTCCCCGCCCCCATGCCCAACTATGACCCTGGCCGTTTGCCAACCGAGCCGGGAAAGGCGGCCCTAGGCTGTGGATAGTGGGGCCGGGCGCGGGGGCTGTCATGTGCCCCGTGGCCTCAGCCACGTCCGCTCGGACGGGCGCATAGCCTGCTGCGGCGGCGCACCTTTGCAACGTGCACATGCTGTGGAAAAACCTGTTGAATATATGTGGGGGCGCGAGGTGAGTTGCTAGTGAAAGATGACGACCTCGCAGATGTCTGGGCCCGGTCCCTGGCCGATCTTGCCGACATGCAGATCGAGCCGCACCAGCGAGCATGGCTCCAGCTCACCCGGCCGCTGGGCCTGGTCGAGAACACCGCGCTCATCGCGGCGCCGAACGACTTCGTCAAGGAGCAGCTGGAGACGCGGCTGCGGGCTCTGATCACGAACGCGCTATCCAGGGAGCTGGACCGCAGCATCCAGCTCGCGGTGACCGTTGACCCCGCGGCTGCGGCAGGCACGAGAGCGATGGCACTCTCGGGGCGCCGCCCGGAACCGGGCCAGCACCGCCGTCCCGGGGAGTCCGGCGAGGGCACCGTCGCAGCCGCCGCGCGCGGCCTCGCGGTCGATCCCGGGGGCCTGGCCGGTCCCGCTACTACCGGTGACGGCGACGCCGCCGACGGACGCGGCACCAGCCTCGCCACCCCCGACCACGCCACCCTCGACCACCGGACCCCCGACCACCGGACCCCCGACCACCGGACCGGCGGACCTGAGCACAACGGCGGCCCGCATCCGGAAGCCACCTTCCCCGGCGCCGGGCTGCGGCCGCAGATGCAGCCCGGCCTGGGCGACCAGCGGTCGCGCCTGGGGCGGGCCGGCGACCTCGAGGACCACCGGCCGGGTCCGGGCGGCATTCCGTCGCTGACCGGAGCTCAGGGCGGCGGGCAGGGCGGCGGGCAGGGCGTGCCGCGCCCGGCCCAGGCCAGGCTGAACCCGAAGTACACCTTCGAGACCTTCGTGATCGGCTCCAGCAACCGGTTCGCCCACGCGGCCGCCGTCGCCGTCGCGGAGGCACCCGCCAAGGCCTACAACCCGCTGTTCATCTACGGTGACTCCGGCCTGGGCAAGACGCACCTGCTCCATGCGATCGGTCACTACGCCCAGAGCCTGTATCAGGGGCTCAAGGTGCGGTACGTGAGCTCGGAAGAGTTCACCAATGACTTCATCAACATGATCCGGGACGGCAAGCAGGACGGTTTCCGCCGCCGGTATCGCGATGTCGACGTGCTGCTGGTGGACGACATCCAGTTCCTGGAGAACAAGGAAGGAACTCAGGAGGAGTTCTTCCACACCTTCAACACGCTGCACAACGCGAGCAAGCAGATCGTGATCTCCAGCGACCGCGCACCTAAGCGCCTCGTGACCCTGGAGGACCGACTGCGCAGCCGCTTCGAGTGGGGACTGCTCACCGACGTGCAGCCGCCCGAGCTCGAGACCCGCATCGCGATCCTGCGCAAGAAGGCGGTGCAGGACCGGCTGAACGCGCCGCCCGAGGCCCTGGAATACATCGCGAGCCGCATCTCCACCAACATCCGCGAGCTAGAGGGCGCGCTCATCCGGGTCACCGCCTTCGCCAGCCTGAACCGGCAGAGCGTCGACCTGCAGCTAGCCGAGTTCGTGCTCAAGGACCTGATCCCCGAGGCGCACGGGCCCGAGATCACCGCGGCCACCATCATGGGCCAGACCGCGTCCTACTTCGGGCTGTCCATCGACGACCTGTGCGGCACGTCGCGGTCCCGGGTGCTCGTCACGGCGCGGCAGATCGCCATGTACCTCTGCCGCGAGCTCACCGACCTGTCACTGCCGAAGATCGGCCAGCAGTTCGGCGGCCGCGACCATACGACGGTGATGCATGCCGACCGCAAGATCCGCTCCCTCATGGCCGAGCGCCGCTCGATCTATAACCAGGTCACCGAGCTCACCAACCGGATCAAGCAGCAGGCGCTGTCGGGGTGATCGCGCAGTGACCGCTCTATCCACAGGCTGCCGCCGAAACGTTCTGACCAGCTACTACTACTCATCGCGCTCTCACCGCTACAGATTTCGGTCGGATCGAACATACAGCGCACACAGGCTGTGGATGAAGCTGTGGATGAGCTTGGGACAGCCGGCGGATAATTCCGCTCAACCCGGGGGTAACGCGGTGCTGTCCGGCGGGCAACGCCCGCGTGTCCACAGCGACACCACCGCCTGTACCCGGGCTGGCGCACCGGCTGTGGATGCGACTCGCCGTGCTGACCTGGCCAGACCGTGGTTGTCCCCGGGATCCACAGACCCTATGACGACTACGTTCCTCTATCTATCAGACAATCCACGTACCAAGCAGGCAAGCACCGGCCCACAGCCCGAGCGCCCCGGCGCACAGAGTTCCGGCGTGGAGCATTCCGGCCCCTGCCGAGCAGACCGCAGATCAGGAGGCGGCGTCAGGTGAAGATCGTCCTCGAACGCGACGTGCTGGCCGAGGCAGTGGCTTGGACGGCGCGAGCCCTCCCCGCCCGGCCCACGGTCCCGGTCCTGGCGGGCATCCGCCTGCATGCCGGGGCCGACCTCACCCTGTCCAGTTTCGACTACGACGTGTCCGCCCAGGCGACGGTCCCGGTCACCACCCAGGAGGAGGGTTCCGCGCTGGTCTCGGGCCGCCTGCTGGCCGAGATCAGCCGGAGCCTGCCGGCTCGTCCGGTGCAGATCACCGCTGACTCCGGCCGGGCCGTTCTCACCTGCGGCAGCGCCACCTTCAACCTGCTGACCATGCCGGAGGACGAGTACCCGGCGCTGCCGGAGATGCCGCCGGCGGCCGGCTCGGTCGGCAGCGACACCTTCGCGACGGCGGTCAGCCAGTCGGCCATCGCGGCCGGCCGCGATGACACCCTGCCGGCCCTGACCGGCGTGCGGATCGAGATCGAGGGCGACACGCTCACCCTGATCTCCACCGATCGCTACCGGCTGGCGGTCCGGGAACTGCGCTGGAATCCGCAACGGGCCGACGAGTCCGCCGCGGTACTCGTTCCGGCCCGGGCGCTCAGCGAGACGGCGCGGGCGCTGACCGCCGGCGCCGAGGTGTCGATCGCGCTGGCGCTGCCCGGCGAGGACGGCCAGGGCGGTGACGGCATGATCGGCTTCGAGGGCGCCGGCCGACGCACCACGACCCGGCTTCTGGGCGGCGAGTTCCCCCGCTACCAGGCGCTGCTGCCGACTAGCCTGCAGACCACCGCGGAGCTGTCCACCAGCGTCCTGGCCGAGGCCGTGAAACGGGTGGCGCTGGTCGCCGAGCGGAACACCGCCGTCCGGCTCGCGTTCAGCTCTGGACAGCTCGTGCTCGAGGCCGGCACCGGCGACGAGGCGCAGGCTCAGGAAGTCCTGGAGGCGAGCTTTGACGGGGACGACCTGGCGATCGCGTTCAATCCGGCCTACCTGCTCGACGGCCTGACCGCGATCGACTCCGACATTGTCCGGATCTCCTTCACCGAGCCCGGCAAGCCGGCGCTCATCACCGGCAAGCCCGGCCCCGACGGCCACGCGGACTACCGGTACCTGCTGATGCCGATCCGCCTTGGTGGTTAGCGGCCCGGTGGTGAGCGGCCCGGTGGTGAGTGGCCCGGTGGTGAGTGGTAGGGCGAGCCGCTACCCTCAGCAGGCGTGCACCTGACCCGGCTGGCGCTGACCGATTTCCGCTCCTATGCGGCGGCTGATGTGCGGCTGGAGCCGGGCGTGACGACCTTCACCGGCTCGAACGGCCAGGGCAAGACCAATCTCGTCGAGGCTGCCTGTTACGTGGCGACCTTTGCCAGCCACCGGGTCGCCGCCGACGCGCCGCTGGTGCGCCACGGTGCGCAGCGGGCCATCATCCGCGCGGTCGTTACCGGCGGCGGTCGCGACAACCTGGTGGAAATCGAGGTCAATCCCGGCCGGGCGAACCGCGTCCGGCTCAACCGCGCGCCGCTGCCGCGGCCCCGCGCGGCCCTGGGCGTGCTGCGCTGCGTGCTGTTCGCGCCCGAGGACCTCGCGGTCGTCAAGGGCGACCCGGATCAGCGGCGACGGTACCTGGACGACCTGCTGGTCGCCACCAGGCCGCGGTATGCCGGGATCCGGTCGGACTATGAGCGCGTGGTCCGGCAGCGGTCGGCGTTGCTCAAGTCGGCCAGGGGCAGGGGCGGCGGCGTGCCGCGCGGCCTCGAGGTGTGGGATGACCAGCTGATCGCGGTCGGCGCGGAGCTCACCGCGGGCCGGCTGGAACTGGTCCAGTCGATCCGTCCCCTGGTGGCCGCGGCCTACAGCGCCGTGTCGGGAGCGGCCCTGGACACGGCGATGGCCTACCGGCCGTCGTTTCCGGCCGACGAGGAGCCCGCATCCGAGCAGGAAAAGCTCGCGACCGCGATGCGCGAGGCGCTGGAGCGCAGTCGGCGGGCCGAACTGGAGCGCGCCGTCTGCCTGGTGGGGCCGCACCGAGATGAGCTGGACCTGCGGATTGGCGAGCTTCCGGCCCGCGGCTACGCCAGCCACGGCGAATCCTGGTCGATGGCGCTGGCGCTGCGCCTGGCCGCGTTCGAGGTGCTGCGGGCGGCCGGCGAGGACCCGGTGCTGATCCTCGATGACGTCTTCGCCGAGCTGGACGCCGGCCGCCGGGGCCGCCTGGCTGAGCTGGTCGCCGGGGCCGACCAGGTGCTGGTGACCGCCGCGGTCGGCGCCGACGTCCCGGCGGAACTGTCGGGCCGCCGGTTTACCGTGACAGGCGGGGTGATCACCGATGGCTGAAGACGTGGCGGCCCCGCAGGCGGGCGCGGCCCCGAAGGCGGGCACGGCCCCGCAGGCCGGCGCCGACCGGGCGCGGCTGGCCCGCGACGCCCTGGCCGCGGTGAAGGCGGATGCCCTGGCCCGGGGAAACCGGCCCGCCGCGCCGAACAGAGCCCGGACGGAACGAAACCCCGCCGGCGGCCCCTCGTCGCGCTCGGGCCGCCGGGAGCGCCGCGAGGACCCGCAGCCGCTGACCGCCGCCCTCGACGGCCTGATCAGCGATCAGGGCTGGGCCCTGGCCGCCGCCACCGGCTCGGTGTTCGGCCGGTGGGCGCAGATCGTCGGAGCGGACCTGGCCGCGCACACCACGCCCGAGACGCTCACCGACGGGGAGCTGACGGTAACGGCCGACTCCACCGCCTGGGCCACCCAGCTGCGGCTGCTGGCCGGTCAGCTGGTGCGCAGGCTCAACGTGGAACTGGGCGATGGCGCCGTGCGCCGGGTCAAGGTCCGCGGGCCGGCGAGCGCTCCGCGACGGCCCGGGGAGTGGAGGGTACGCGGCAGTCGCGGCCCACGTGACACGTACGGCTGAGCCTGACGGTTCGCCCAGGTAAAATAATGATGCGCACCTGGGCGGACGCATCACGGGGTCCGGCGTTTGCCTGGTGTTTGCCTGGTCCAGGAGGAGCTTCAACTTTGTCCTATGACGCGCGTTCCATCACGGTTTTGGAGGGCCTGGAGGCTGTCCGTAAGCGCCCGGGTATGTACATCGGCTCGACGGGCGAGCGCGGACTGCATCATCTGGTCCAAGAGGTCGTCGATAACGCCGTGGACGAGGCGCTGGCGGGCTACTGCGACCATATAGAGGTCACCCTGCTGGCTGACGGCGGCGTCCGGGTGGACGACAACGGCCGCGGCATCCCGGTCGACAACCACCCGATCGAGAACCGCCCGGCGCTGGAGATCGTGCTGACCACCCTGCACGCGGGCGGGAAGTTCGACAGCAAGTCGTATGCCGTCTCCGGCGGCCTGCACGGAGTCGGCGTGTCGGTCGTGAACGCCCTGTCGGCCCGGCTGGAGGTCGAGGTCCGCCGCGACGGCCACTTCTGGCACCAGTCGTACGCGGTCAGCGAGCCGGTCGGCCCGGTGTCGCGGGCCGGCGCGACCGACCAGACCGGGACGACCATCACCTTCTGGCCGGACTCCGACATTTTCGAGACCACGGACTGGTCGTTCGAGACGCTGTCCCGCCGCCTGCAGGAGATGGCCTTCCTCAACCGCGGGCTCGCGATCACGATCACCGACGAGCGGCCCGAGCACATCGTCGGCGAGCCGACCGTGGTCCGTTACCAGTACGAGGGCGGTATCGCCGACTTCGTGCGTTATCTCAATGCCTCCAAGGACCCGGTCCATGAATCGGTGATCGAGTTCGGCGAGGAGGCGGCCGGGATCTCGGCCGAGGTCGCGATGCAGTGGACCGGGGCCTTCTCCGAGTCGGTGCACACCTTCGCCAACACGATCAACACGGCCGAGGGCGGCACGCACGAGGAGGGTTTCCGCTCGGCGCTGACCACCATCGTCAACCGGTACGCCCGGGAGCAGAAGCTGATCCGGGAGAAGGACGACAACCTCACCGGCGATGACGTCCGCGAGGGCCTGACGGCCATCATCCACGTGAAGCTGGCCGAGCCCCAGTTCGAGGGCCAGACCAAGACCAAGCTCGGCAACACCGAGGCCAAGTCGTTCGTCCAGCGCGTGTGCAACGAGCACCTGCGGGACTGGTTCGAGCGCAACCCCGGTGAGGCCAAGGCCATCATCATCAAGTCCACGCAGGCCGCACGGGCGCGGATCGCGGCCCGGCAGGCCCGCGACCTGACCCGCAAGAGCCTGATGGGCGGCTCGGGCCTGCCCGGCAAGCTGGCCGACTGCCAGTCCGGCGACCCTTCGCAGTGCGAGATCTACGTGGTCGAGGGCGACTCGGCGGGCGGCTCGGCCAAGGGCGGCCGGGACCCGCATTTCCAGGCCATCCTGCCGATTCGCGGCAAGATCCTCAACGTCGAGAAGGCCCGGATCGACCGGGTGCTCAAGAACAACGAGGTCCAGGCGATGATCACGGCGCTGGGCACCGGGATCCACGACGAGTTCGACATCGCCAAGCTGCGCTACCACCGGATCATCCTGATGGCCGACGCCGACGTCGACGGCCAGCACATCACCACGCTGCTGCTGACGCTGCTGTTCCGGTTCATGAAGCCGCTGATCGAGGCCGGGCACGTCTACCTGGCCCAGCCGCCGCTCTACAAGATCAAGTGGGAGGGCCGCGGCGTGCTGCCCGGCTACGCCTACTCCGACCGGGAGCGGGACGCTGTGGTCGACGCCGGGATCGCCGAGGGCCGCAAGGACCCGCGGCCGCGCGACGGCGTGCAGCGGTTCAAGGGTCTCGGCGAGATGAACGCGACCGAGCTGTGGGAGACCACGATGGACCCGGCCACCCGCCTGCTGCGGCAGATCACCGTGGATGACGCGGCCCAGGCCGACGAGCTGTTCAGCGTGCTGATGGGCGAGGACGTCGAGGCCAGGCGCGCGTTCATCCAGCGCAACGCCAAGGACGTCCGGTTCCTCGACATTTAGGAGGCGGACGAGCGGTCCCGCCAACGCACGGAGTAGCGGTCCCGCCAACGCGCGGCTTCGAAGGTGCCGCCCGCGAGGCCCAGCGCCTTTCGCTGGTCCGAGCGGACGGCAGAGGGGTCCGGGGGGCGTCGCCCCCCGGTCTGGGGGTCCGGGGGTTACCCCCCGGGCTAGCAAGGAAAGGGATGGAAAGTGCCCGACGTGAGCACGCCCGACGCTCCCTCGGAGGGGCATCGCACCGAGCCGGTCGACATCCAGGTCGAGATGCAGCGCAGCTACATCGACTACGCGATGTCGGTCATCGTCGGCCGCGCGCTGCCTGACGTGCGGGACGGGCTCAAGCCTGTCCACACGCGGATCCTGTATGCGATGTACGACGGCGGGTACCGGCCGGACCGCGGCTACTTCAAGTGCGCCCGGGTCATCGGCGAGGTGATGGGAAACTACCACCCGCATGGCGACTCGGCCATCTACGACGCGCTGGTCCGGCTGGCCCAGTCGTGGGCCATGCGCATGCCGCTCATCGACCCGCAGGGCAACTTCGGCTCGCCCGGCAACGACCCGGCGGCCGCGCACCGCTACACCGAGTGCCGGCTGGCCCCGCTGGCCATGGAGATGCTGCGGGACATCGACAAGGAGACCGTCGATTTCCGGCCGAACTACGACGGCCGGTCCGCCGAGCCGGTCGTGCTGCCCGCCAGGTTCCCCAACCTGCTGGTTAACGGCTCGGAAGGGATCGCGGTCGGGATGGCCACGAAGATCCCGCCGCATAACCTGCGCGAGGTGGCCGCCGGCGCCCAGTGGTTCCTCGAGAACTACGAGGCTACCGATGACGAGCTCCTCGAGGCGCTGATGGAGCGGATCAAGGGCCCGGACTTCCCCACGGCCGCCCAGATCGTCGGCCGCCGCGGCATCCGGGACGCCTACACCACCGGCCGCGGCTCGATCACCATGCGCGCCGTCGTCGAGGTGGAGGAGGACCGCAAGGGCCGGATCTGCCTGGTCGCCACCGAGCTGCCGTTCCAGGTCAACCCCGACAACCTGGCCCTGAAGATCGCTGAGCTGGTTCGTGAGGGCCGCCTGGCCGGCATCGCCGACGTGCGCGACGAGAGCAGCAACCGGGCCGGGCAGCGCCTGGTGATCGTGCTGAAGCGCGACGCCGTCGCCAAGGTCGTGCTGAACAACCTCTACAAGCACACTCAGCTGCAGGACACCTTCGGCGCGAACATGCTGGCCCTGGTCGACGGGGTGCCGCGCACCCTGCGGCTGGACCAGATGATCAGGTACTGGGTCGCGCACCAGATCGAGGTCATCGTCCGGCGGACCCGTTACCTGCTGCGCAAGGCGCAGGAGCGCGCGCACATCCTGAGTGCCCTGCTGAAGGCCATCGACCGGATCGACGCGGTGATCGCCCTGATCCGGGCCAGCGACTCCGCCGTGGCCGCGCAGCAGGGCCTGATGGAGCTCCTGGAGATCGACGAGATCCAGGCCAGGGCCATCCTCGACATGCAGCTGCGCAAGCTTGCCGCGCTGGAGCGCCAGCAGCTCATCGACGAGTACGAGGAGCTGATGGCGCACATCCGCGACTACGAGGCCATCCTGGCCTCGCCGGAGCGGCAGCGGCAGATAGTCGCCACGGAGCTGGGCGAGATCACCGCTAAGTTCGGCGACGACCGGCGAACCGAGATCATCGCCTACGACGGTGACATGTCGATCGAGGACCTGATCGCCGAGGAGGACGTGGTCGTCACGATCACTCGCGGCGGCTATGCCAAGCGCACCAAGACCGATCTGTACCGGGCGCAGCGGCGCGGCGGCAAGGGCGTGCGGGGCGCACAGCTGCGCACCGACGACATCGTCGACCACTTCTTCGTGACGACGACGCACCACTGGATCTTGTTCTTCACGAACAAGGGCCGGGTGTACCGGGCCAAGTCCTACGAGCTTCCGGACGCGCAGCGCGATGCCCGGGGCCAGCACGTGGCGAACCTGCTGGCGTTCCAGCCGGACGAGCGGATCGCCCAGGTGCTCGCGCTGCGCGACTACGACGTCGCGCCGTACCTGGTCCTCGCCACGTCCTCGGGCCTGGTGAAGAAGTCACGCCTGACGGACTTCGACTCCCCCCGTTCCGGCGGCATCATCGCGATCAACCTGCGCGAGGACGACGAGGTCATCTCGGCCCGCCTGGTGTCGGCGCAGGATGACCTCCTGCTGGTCAGCACGCACGCCCAGGCCATCAGGTTCCACGCCGACGACGAGGCGCTGCGGCCGATGGGCCGGGCCACGTCCGGCGTGATCGGCATGCGGTTCACCGACGACGACCGCCTGCTGGGCATGTACGTCGTCAGCGAGGGCGCTGATGTGCTGGTCGCCACGGGCGGCGGTTACGCGAAGCGGACGCCCGCCGACCAGTATCCCGTGCAGGGCCGGGGCGGTCGCGGGGTGCTGACCGCGAGGATCGTGGAGGCCCGCGGCGAGCTGGTGGGCGCCCTGATGGTGCATCCTGAAGATGAGGTCTTCGCCATCACCTCCGCCGGCGGGGTGATCAGGACCTCGGCCGGCGAGATCAAGCAGTCGGGTCGGCAGACCATGGGCGTGCGGCTGGTGAACCTGGCCAGCGGGCAGCGCCTGGTGGCCATGGCCCGTAACGCCGAGTCGATGGTGAACGGCAGCCTCGGCGAGGATGCGGAGGATGCGGAGGATGTCGGGCCAGATGAGCTCGACGGCGCCGCGGATGGTTCTGCGGCCGCCCTCGCGGGCAGTAGCGATTCAGAGGCGGCGGACGTCGTCCCGGATCCGGTTGATGATGGCGATGAGTCCCCAGGTCAGGGCGGACCATCCGAGGATACGGACAGGTAACTGTAGCCGCAGGTCAAGCTGGGCGGAGTGTATCGTGCCGGAAGTGACCTTAACAGGGCGACAGTTCCGGGGATAGTGAGCTGCGGGGGTTAGGGAGATGCCGTGAGCCGGAAGATGCAACGAACCGGTACATTCGGGCGTCTTACTAATGTCCCCGCAGACAGCGGTAAGACGTCCGGCGAGCAGAGCCCGCATCCCGGGGATAACCTCGATACAGGAAACGGCTCGGAGGAGGACGGGGTGGAGAACCGCTCGGAGCCAGAAGACTGGCTGGCGGACGGCAGTCCTGACAGCACCGGTTCCGTACCGGACGTCAGTCCGGCCGTTGGCGTGAAGACCGCTCCACCGCTGTACGGCGCCGGTTCCACGGTGGCCAGCGAAGCCTCGGAGCCCGGCCACAGCAGATCATCCACATCTGACCCGGCCCCGGCCGGGGCGGGTGACCAGGATCCCTGGGAGCCACGGACGCCGGGCGACGACTGGTCCGGAAACGGCTCATTCAGCAATGGCGGGTCTACCGCCTTCAGCAGCGGGTCCAGCGCCTCGGCAGGCCGGCCTTCGCCGGATGCCAGCCAGGGCCCGGCGATGGTCTCGACCGCCGGCGCAGCCGCCTCAGTCGCGGGAGCCCCCCTTATGTCAGCTCCGTACGTCCCGTCAGATTCTCCTCGTGGGCCGCAGGCTACTGCGCCGTTCTCGAGCCCGACCAAGTCGCGGCCCCGGCCTGCCCGGCTCGGTAAGGCCCCGAGGCCGCAGCCGGGCGTCAGCGGTCAGCGTCCGATGCCGGCCGGCTTTCCGGCCCAGGGCGGACCGGCCAGCCGCAAGGCTCAGCTGGCGATCGCCAGGATCGAGCCCTGGTCGGTGATGAAGTTCAGCTTCATGATCTCGCTGGTGGGCTGGGTCATCCTCTTCGTCGCCGTGGCCCTGACGTACTTCGTGCTGCAGAAGATCGGCGTCTTCACCAGCATCGAGCAGACCGTGGGCCTGGTCACCGCCAGCAAGGCCCGGTCCGGCACCAACGCCGCGACCTGGTTCTCGGCGTCCCGGGTGCTGGGCTACACGATGCTGATCGGCGCTGTGAACGTCATCCTGATCACGGCTCTGGCGACCATCGGCTCCGTCCTGTACAACCTCGTCACCATGCTGGCGGGCGGAATTGAGGTCACGCTTAAGGAGACCGACTAAGCGTCTGGTCCCGGTGTGCGGTAGCCTAGCTCGGCGTGCTTGACAGATTTTGTCCGCACGCGTAGGGCCTGTAGCTCAGCTCGGTTAGAGCGCTTCCCTGATAAGGAAGAGGTCGGAGGTTCAAGTCCTCCCAGGCCCACCCAGTACG
>DATKRH010000230.1:0-16549 GCA_035532295.1 Streptosporangiaceae bacterium | reverse complement strand
GTCGTCGCCATCGGCGAGGTCGGCCTGGCCGGGGAGATCCGCCGCGTCACGGGGGTGCAGCGCAGGCTCGCCGAGGCCCAGCGCCTGGGCTTCCGGCGGGCGATCGTGCCGCCGGGCTCGGGCTTCCCGCCAGCGGGCGGGTCGCCGCGAGAAGCCGGCTCCGGTGGCGCAGCGCTGGCCGACGTGCGGGAGGCACGGGACGTCCGGACCGCGATCGCGATGGCACTGGGCGGCTAGCAGGCGCTGCGGCCCGGCGGGGTAGATGTCGGGTTCGGTGGTGTAGGTGCGGCCAGCGGGGAGTACAGGCATGAGAGCACCGCGGCAGGACCAGGACGGGGCCGCCAGGCCGATCGACATCTACGCCAGAGTGTCCCGGGCGGGCGACAAGGAGATGCGCTCCACGGGCGGCCAGGTCGAGGTCTGCCGGGGCGTGCTCGCTGACCGGGAGCTGCCCGAGGGAAGACATTCGTCGACGCTCGTGATCGGCGCGCCGAAGATCGGCAAGTCCTGGCTGGTGCTCAGCCTGCTCCTGGCTGCCGCGTCCGGCGGCCTGGCGCTCGGGCACATCGCGGCAGGCGAGCCGCGGCCCGTGCTCTACCTGGCGCTGGAAGACAGCGACCGGCGCATGCAGGACCGCTGCCAGAAGCTACTCGGCGACGGCAGCCAGATCCCGGCACTGTTCAGCTACCAGACCCGTCTCGAAAGCGGCCTGGTGGTCGACACCATCAGGGCATGGCTGCGGCGCACCCCCGCAACCGGCCTGGTGGTCATCGACACACTCGGCAAGGTCATGCCGCCCGCCATGCAAGGCGAGTCCGCGTACCAGCGGGACTAGCGGATCGGCTCAGCGCTCAAGGCACTCGCCGATGCCCATCCGGGCCTCGCCGTCGTCGTCAACCACCACGACCGCAAGGCCAGCGCCGAGGACTTCGTTGACTCCGTGTCCGGCACGCACGGGCTGGCCGGCGCCGCCGACACGATCGCGGTGCTGGCCCGCAAGCGCCAGTCCGCCGAGGGATCACTCAAGATCACCGGCCGCGACGTTCCCGAGAACGAGTACGGGCTCACCATCCAGGACGGCATGGCCTGGCAGCTCGACGGCGCCGACCTCGGCGCCGCGGCCTCGGCAGCACGCCGTCGCGAGGCTTCCCGGTCGCTCAGTGATACGTCGGCCCAGGTCCTCGCAGCAGTCCGGGAGCGGCCCGACGGGATCTACGCCCGTGACCTGGTGAAGCGCTTCGGGAACGACGTCTACCAGTACCTCAAGCGGCTCACCGAATCCGGCCGGATCGAGAAGCGCGCTCGCGGCCTCTACACGCCTGTGCCAGAACCGTCAGAACCGTCAGAAGTGCAGGTCATACGCCATGACGAACGCCATGTCGAATCTGACAGCGGCGATGCGAGTGTCAGAAACGAGCCGTGGCCTGACGACTCGATCGGCGCGGACGTGAACCGGTGACCGGCACCGAGGTCACCGGTAACCGCAACCTGGCCGCCCGCGCACCGCGCGGCAGCCTCGAATGCAAGGCCGCCGCCCTGCAGCTCCTCGACCAGCTGGCGGCCGGCCAGTGACCCGCCCGAGAATCCGCGACACCGTGCTCAGCGTCCGGATCGTCACCCCGGACCCGCCACGATGAGCACGCCGCCGCCGGGCTGGCTCATGCTGTCCTGGCGTGGTGGCTGACCGCCCGGGCACTAGCAGGAATCAACCTCAAGCCAGACACCCTCGCCCAGCGTCTCCTCGGCCACCTGCGCGCGGGCACCGACCTGTTCACCCTTCCCGATCTCCGCGCCAGCCTCGCCGCCAGCAACTGAACCAGCGGCTCCCCTCGCTGGGCGCGGCGAATGCCGCTGAGGGCGCGGATCAAGTCCTTTCCGACGCGCCGGCCCGGCGGCCGCCCGGGCTCGCACGCCCGGGCAATCAGCCGCCTCCTGCTTCCTTCGAAAACCTAGCTATTGCGACCGCCTGCGGCAGCCAGCGGGACGCCCGCGCGGCGCCTACTTGATGCCGCGTCGGCGGAGAATCTCCTGCACATCGGACATGTCGTCATCAGCCGCGCCCGACCCTGACCCCGACCCCGACATCCGGGCCGGTGCCTTCGCGCGCTGCGCCGGGGCGGTACCCATCGGCTCCGTGCGGCTACCGACCGCAACGGCCTGCCGCGCGTCACCGGAGTCGCCGGCCCGCGCCCGGGCCTTGGCCAGCTTCCGCCGCTCCCGGGCCTTCCGCCAGTTCATCAAGGGCGGCCCGCCGGACGCCAGGAACAGCACCGCGATGACGCCCAGCACGGCCACACCCGCCCACGACTTAGGCGAGAAGACAAAGGCCCCGGCGAAGCGGACGACGGCCGACACCAGGCGGCCGATCAGCAGGACCGCGCTAGTGAGGTAGACGGCGAGCGGAATCAGCGACCAGGCGGCCGCTCGCATCCCGCGGCTCGCGCCGCCGTTACGCCAGATCCGCCAGCTCAGGACCAATCCAACAGCGGTGATCGCGACGCAAACCGCGCCGCCGATACTATTCCAGACACTCATGAGCGCCTCCCCTCGTGGGGGCCCGCCGGTGCGCGCCACCCAAAGGCGTGCTCACTCCATCGTCGCACATCTCGCGCCTGGCCCGACCGGCCCGGCCGGAGCCGCGGGCCGCCACGTACCAAGCCCTCAGCGCGTCGCGGCCAGGTCATATAGCCGGTCGAGGCTCACCTCCCGCAGCGACCCCACCACCAGCCGCCCGTTCTCCGCGGGGATCGGCACCATGCTCGGCACCGCGATCATCAGGCAGCCCGCGGCCTCCGCGGACGCCACCCCGTTCGGGGAGTCCTCGATCGCCACGCAGTGCCGCGGATCGGCCCCGAGCTTGGCCGCGGCCATCAGGTAAGGCTCGGGGTCCGGCTTGCTGTTGCTGACGTCGTCCCCGCACACGGTCACCGGGAACCGCACGTCCAACTGGTCCAGCACGGCCTCCATGACCGGCCGTTCCGACGAGGTCACCAGCGCGTACGGCACGCCCGCCTCGGCTACCTCGTTAAGGAGCTCACGGGCGCCCGGCATGACCGACAGCATCCGGGAGCTCACCAGCTCCACCATGCCGCCCAGCATCCAGCCCGCGACGATCTCGCGCGCTACCGGCCGGGCGGCCTTGGCCAGCAGGTAGTCCAGGCTCCGCGCCAGCGAGCCGCCGACGAGGGCCTGCTGATCGGCGGCATCCCAGGAGCCGCCGAGCCGGGCCATCACGGAGCTTTCGACCTCGAACCAGAGCGGTTCGGAATCGACCAGCAGCCCGTCCATGTCGAACAGGACCCCCATCAGGTCGGCGCGGGAGGGCCCGGCAGGTTCAGCTGGAATGGACCGCATGTCAGGCGCTGAAATACTTCGCCTCGGGATGATGCACGATCAGGGCATCGGTGGACTGCTCGGGCGCCAGCTGGAATTCCTCCGACAAGGTCACGCCAATGCGCTCGGGGGCCAGCAGCCGCATCACCTTGGCCCGGTCCTCGAGGTCGGGGCAGGCCGGATAACCGAACGCGTAGCGGCAGCCCCGGTAGCGCACCTTCAGCAGATCATCCAGGTCGCTGGGGTCGTCGCCGCCGAAGCCCAGCTCGCCGCGGACCCGCTGGTGCCAGTACTCGGCCAGGGCCTCGGCCAGCTGCACGGACAGGCCGTGCAGCTCCAGGTAGTCGCGATAGGCGTTCTTGGCGAACAGCTCGGCGGTCGCCTCGCTGATCCGCGAGCCCACCGTGACCAGCTGGAACCCGGCAACGTCGGTCTCCCCTGACGCGCGGGACCGGAAGAAGTCGGCCAGGCATAGGTGTCGGTCGTGCCGCTGCCGCGGGAACGTGAAGCGCTCCCGCTCGGATCCGTTCTTATCAAGGATAACGAGGTCGTCGCCCTCGCTGACCGCCGGAAAGTAGCCGTAGACGACGCCGGCCTCCAGCAGGCCCTCGGTCTGGATCCGCTCTAGCCAGCTGCGCAGCCGGGGGCGTCCCTCCGTCTCGACGAGCTCCTCGTAGCTGAGCCCGCCCGCGCTGCGTGCGGGCTTGAGCCCCCACTGGCCCATGAAGGTCGCGCGCTCGTCGAGGAAGGCCGCGTAGTCGCCGAGCTGGATGCCCTTGACGACCCGCTCGCCGAGGAACGGCGGCACGGGCACCGGGTTGTCGGCGGCCACGTCGGAGCGGGCCGGCATGGCGTCGGGCTCGGTGACCCGCAGCTGCGCCCCGGTCCTCACCCGCCGCGTGCGCAGCGCGGGCAGTGTCGCGCCCTGCTCGCCACGCTTGACCGCCATGAACGCGTCCATCAGCCGCAGGCCCTCGAACGCGTCGCGGGCGTACCGCACCTCGCCCTCGAACATTCCCGCCAGGTCCTGCTCGACATAGCCCCGGGTCAGCGCGGCCCCGCCCAGCAGCACCGGCCAGCGCTTGGCCTGCTGACGGGAGTTGAGCTCGGTCAGGTTGTCGCGCATGACCACGGTGGACTTCACCAGTAGCCCGGACATGCCAATGACATCGGCGCGGTTCTCGGTGGCCGCCTCGAGAATCGCCGAGATCGGCTGCTTGATGCCGATGTTGACGACGTCGTAGCCATTGTTGGACAAGATGATGTCGACCAGGTTCTTGCCGATGTCGTGCACGTCTCCCTTGACGGTCGCGAGCACGATCCGGCCCTTGCCGTCCTCGCCCGAGCGCTCCATGTGCGGCTCGAGATAGGCGACGGCGGCCTTCATGACCTCGGCGGACTGGAGCACGAACGGCAGCTGCATCTGGCCCGAGCCGAACAGCTCACCGACCGTCCTCATCCCGTCCAGCAGGACGTCATTGACGATCTGCAGGGCCGGCCGGGCGGCGAGCCCCTCGTCCAGGTCGGCTGCCAGCCCGATCTTCTCGCCGTCGATGATCCGGCGCTTGAGCCGCTCCCAGAGGGGCAGCTCGGCTAGCTCCGCGGCCCGGCTCGCCTTGACCGCCGCGGCGTCGACGCCGTCGAACAGCTCCAGGAGCCTGCTGAGCGGGTCATAGCCGTCCCGGCGCCGGTCGTAGACGAGGTCGAGCGCCACCTGCAGCTGGTCCTCGGGAATCCGGGCGATGGGCATGATCCGGGAGGCGTGCACGATCGCCGAGTCCAGGCCGGCCCGCACGCACTCGGCCAGGAACACCGAGTTCAGCACGGCCCGCGCGGCCGGATTCAGTCCGAAGGACACGTTCGACACGCCGAGGGTGGTCTGGACGTCCGGGTACCGCCGCTTCAGCTCGCGGATGGCCTCGATCGTCTCGATGCCGTCTCGCCGCGTCTCCTCCTGACCGGTCGCGATGGGGAAGGTCAGGCAGTCCACCAGGATGTCGCTGACGCGCATGCCCCAGTTGCCCGTCAGGTCCTCGATCAGCCGGGTGGCGACCTGGACCTTCCAGTCGGCGGTGCGCGCCTGGCCCTGCTCGTCGATGGTGAGCGCGACGACCGCCGCGCCGTGCTCGCGGATCAGCGGCATGATCCTGGCGATGCGCGAGTCGGGGCCGTCGCCGTCCTCGTAGTTGACCGAGTTCACTACCGCGCGGCCGCCGAGCAGCTCCAGGCCCGCCCGGATCACGTCCGGCTCGGTGGAGTCGAGGACCAGCGGGAGCGTGGCGGCCGTCGCGAGCCGGCTGACGACCTGCGCCATGTCGGCGGCGCCGTCCCGGCCGACATAGTCCACGCAAACATCCAGCAGGTGCGCGCCGTCCCTGGTCTGCGCCCGGGCGATCTCCACGCAGTCCTCGTAGCGCTCCGCCAGCATGGCGTCGCGGAATGCCTTGGAGCCGTTGGCGTTCGTCCGCTCGCCGATGGCCAGGAACGCGGTGTCCTGGCGGAACGGCACGTGCTGGTACAGCGAGGCCACGCCCGCCTCGGGCCGCGGGCGCCGGGGGGTCAGCGGCCGGCCGCGCAGCCGCCGGGCCAGCTCCGTGATGTGCTCGGGGGTGGTGCCGCAGCAGCCGCCGACCATGGCCAGCCCGAACTCGCGAACGAACGTTTCATGGGCGCTGGCCAGCTCGTCGGGCTGGACCGGATAGTAGGCGCCGTCCGAGGTCAGCTCGGGCAGCCCGGCGTTGGGCATGCAGGACAGCGGCAGCCGCGAATGGGCGGCGAGGTAACGCAGGTGCTCGCTCATCTCGGCGGGCCCGGTCGCGCAGTTGAGTCCGATCATGTCGATGCCGAGCGGCTCGAGCGCGGTCAGCGCCGCCCCGATCTCGCTGCCCAGCAGCATCGAGCCGGTGGTCTCGATCGTCACCTGGGCGATCAGCAGGATGTCCGGCCGGTCAAGGCCGGCGGCAGCGGCGGCGTCGCTAGCCGCGCTCATGGCGCGGCGGGCGCCGATGATGGCGGCCTTCCCCTGCAGCAGGTCCTGGCAGGTCTCGACGATCAGCGCGTCCGCGCCGCCGGCTAGCAGGCCGGCGGCCGCCTCCTGATAGGTGTCCCGCAGCCGGGCGAAGGAGGCATGTCCGAGCGTGGGCAGCTTGGTCCCAGGCCCGAGGGAGCCCAGCACCCAGCGCGGCCGGTCCGGGCTCGCCCAGGCGTCGGCCGCCTGCCGGGCCAGGCGCGCGGCGCTGTCCGCGAGCTCACCGATCCGGTCGGCGATGTCGTACTCGCCGAGATTGCCGAGATTAGCGCCGAATGTATTGGTCGAAATGCAGTCGGCTCCGGCCTCCAGGTAGCTCTGGTGGATCCCCGTCACTATGTCCGGGCGGCTAACGTTCAGGACCTCGTTGCAGCCCTCGTGACCCTCGAAGTCGTCCAGGGTGAGCGGGCTGCCCTGCAGCATCGTGCCCATGGCCCCGTCGGCCACGATGACGCGCTCCGCGAGCGCCGCCCGCAGGGCTCGAAGCGGGGATGACGCGGGCCCGGAGGGCGGGACGGTTTGTGACATGGTCCACCCATCTTAAGACAGCTCCTCTGGAGCGCCGCTGAATTTGGCCCGGGGCGCCGATCCTGGCCGGGGTCGGCTTTCCCGCGCTGGCCGCCGTGGCCCTAACATGGGTGCCGCGCCGGAAGGCAGGATGTGGTCGGTTCCGGCAGGTCCCGGAGTCAGGCGACCTGGCCCGGCAGCAGTCCCAGCCGGGCACGTAGGCTGAGACCATTCGCCTGACGGTCAGGCGGCTGCGGAGGGGGGTGCGGGCGATCGAGCTCGATGCCATTGGCAAGCTCACCGCACCAGCGCTGATTGCCGCATTCGAGGGCTGGAACGACGCGGGTGAGGCGGCGACCGGAGCGATCAATCACCTCAGCACCGCGTGGGATACCAAGGCCATCGGCCAGGTCGATCCCGAGGACTTTTATGACTTTCAGGTCACCCGGCCCGTGATGGAGGTGACCGACGGCCAGACCGACCGGCTCGTCTGGCCGACCACCCGGCTGAGCGTCGCCCAGCCCGCGGGGCTGGGCCGCGATCTCGTCCTGGTGCACGGCATCGAGCCCAACATGCGCTGGCGCGGCTTCAGCAATGAGCTGGTGACCGCCTTCGCCGAGCTGAACGTCGAGATCGTGATCCTGCTCGGCGCGCTGCTGGCCGATTCCCCGCACACCAGGCCCGTGCCGGTCAGCGCCGGCGCCTCCGACGTCGACCTGGCGGCCCGGCTGCACGTGGAGCCGGTGGACTACAAGGGCCCGACCGGGATCGTGGGCGTGCTACAGCACGCCTGCGAGAGCGCCGGGATCCCGGCCGTCTCGCTCTGGGCGGCTGTCCCGCACTACGTGGCTCAGCCGCCCAGTCCCAAGGCGACCCTCGCGCTGCTGCACGGCGTTGAGGACATTCTGGATATCTCGCTGCCGCTGTCGGACCTGCCCGATGAGGCCCGGGCCTGGGAGCGCGGGGTCGATGAGCTCGCCGAGCAGGACTCCGAGGTCGCCGACTACGTGCGGGCCCTGGAAGAGGCGAAGGACGCGACCGACCTGCCGGAAGCCAGCGGCGACGCCATCGCCCGCGAGTTCGAGCGATACCTGCGTCGCCGCGGCGACCGCGGCGAGCACGGCGGCCGGTAGGCGCTAGTCACCAGATAGCTAGAAAGGCGGCCAGGGCACGGCTGGCCAGCCCGCCGGCGGGTACGGGTGCACCTTGTGCTCGATCAGCAGCTCGACGCGTGCCCGGGTCGCGTCCAGCTCCTCGGGTTCCAGCCAGCGCGACAGCCGGCCGGCGAGCTCACCGCCGGGTTCCAGCATCCCGTTAACTCTTTCCAGGGCGGCCACCGCCTTGCCCGGCAGCCGCTTCCCGCGCCACTGCCACAGCACGGTCCGGAGCTTGTACTCCGCGCCGAAGCAGACGCCGTGATCGCAGCCATACAGCTGCTGGTCCGGGGCCGGGAGCAGATGACCGATCTTGCGGTCGGCGTTGTTCACGACCGCGTCGAAGACCGCCATCTGACGCAGGCCAGTGTGGTCGGTGCTGCGCGCCAGCGCGACCAGGTCCACGGAGTCGTCGATGTCGATCCACAGCTGGCACATGCCGGGCCCGAACGGGCCATCCCGGTACACCGTGGGCGGGACGACGTTCCAGCCGGCCGCGCGGGATACCTCATAGGCGGCGACTTCCCGCCCCGCCAGCGTGCCCTCCGGGAAGTCCCAGAGCGGCCGCTCCCCCGCCACCGGCTTGTACACGCAGCCCGCCTCGCCCGCGTCGCCGCTGACAGTGCAGTACATGGTGAGGTTGGAGGCATCGACGAGCCGGCCCGCCACCTCCAGGGTGCCGTTCGTCAGCAGGTCGAGCGCGGCCTGCTCGCCGCCGGCAGCCCGCGGCGGCTGCTCGCCGCGCTCAGCCCGCCTGCTCGCGGACGGATCAGCCATGCCCTGCCCGGTGCCCGTTCTGCCGGGGGCAGATATGCCCGGCCGGGTCGAGCGGCAGCCCACACAGCGGGCACGGCGGCCGTCCCTGGCCGACCACCTGGAGCGCGCGCCGCGAGAACGCCCGGGCGGCCGCGGCCGAGATGCGGACCCGCAGCACGGCGGGACCGTCCTCGGGGACGTCATCCGCCAGCGGCTCGACCGGCTCGTCGGTCTCTTCCTGGGCCTCGATGATAACGCGGTCGCCGTCATGGTCCCAGGCCAGCGCGATCGCGCCGACGCGGAACTCCTCCATCAGCGGCAGTTCCAGCGGACGGTCGTCGGCCAGCGCGGCCGGCGCCGCCGCGGGCACGGCCGCGGTCCCGCTGGTGCGCCGCAGCACTTCATCGAGAAGCTCGTCCAGCCGCTCAGCCAGCTGGCTGACCTGACCCTTCTCCAGGGCAACGCTGGTCGTCCTGCCACCACCGCTGGCCTGCAGGTAGAACGATCGTTCTCCTGGCTGACCGACGGTGCCGGCGATGAACCGCTCCGGCGGATCGTACGAATAGACCGGCATGAACCTATCCTCCCGCGCCGCCGCCTACCTGCGCGTCCTCCTCGTGCCGGGCTGACGCGCCGGACGACTCCTTGCTTGGTCTCTTCAGGCTGCTCACGTCCCCGCCGGTATCGTTCATCCGCAGCACGAATGGACGCAACGGCGTGTAACGAATCACGCTGAGCGAGCATGGATCCACCTGGATGCGCTGGCACATGTCCAGGTGCATGCCTAGGCTATCGGTGAGGATCGACTTGATCACATCGCCGTGCGAGCAGATGACGTAGACGGCGCCGCCGCCTAGGCGCTCGTTCCAGTCCCGCACGGCGCTGACGGCCCGGTCCTGCATGTCGCGCATCGACTCGCCGTCTTTGCCGGGGAAGCGCACCGCGCTCGGGTGGGCCTGAACGACCCGCCAGAGCGGATCCTTGGTCAGCCGCTTGAGGGGCTGGCCCGTCCAGTCGCCGTAGTGACACTCACCGACCCGCTCATCGATCTGGACGGTCAGCGGCGGCCCCGCGCGGGCATTGGCGATCGCCTCGGCGGTCTCCCGGCAGCGATCGAGGGGGCTGCTGACAATGGCGTCGATCGGTACGCCGCCGAGCCGGGCTCCGAGCGCGTTCGCCTGCGCCCGGCCCCGGTCGTCCAGGGAGATGCCAGGCGTCCACCCGGTCAGCGCCGTTCCCGTCGAGGCCGTCAGGCCATGACGTACCACCAGAACCAGGGTCACCCGATGACTCTATGGGGTGCGCCGCGCGCCCGCGCAGCCGGCGGGTTACGGCCGGGCCAGCACCTCGCCGCTGGAACCGGGCTCCTCGCTCGCCGAGCCGGCCGGCGTTCCCGGCGGCGCGTAGCTCTGCAGCGGGAAATGGCAGGCCGCCACGTGACCGGGCCCGAAGGCCCGCAGTTGCGGCTCGTCGTGCGCGCACAGCTCCTGCGCGAACGGGCACCTGGTCCGGAACCTGCAGCCCGACGGCGGGTTGATCGGGCTGGGCAGCTCGCCCTTGATGCCCACCTTCGCGGTCGCCCGGGCGATGGCCGGCTCGGGCACCGGGATGGTGGCGATCAGGCCGGCCGTGTACGGATGAGCGGCTCGCTGGTAGATGTCCTCGCCCGAGCCGAGCTCCACCATCTTCCCGAGGTACATGACGCCGATCTTGTCGGCCATGTACTTGACCACCGCGAGGTCGTGCGAGATCACCACGAAAGTCAGCCCGTGGTCGGCCTGCAGCCGCTTCATCAGGTTGAGCACCTGCGCCCGGATGGAGACGTCCAGGGCGCTCACCGGCTCGTCGGCCACGATGACCCGCGGGTTGAGGGTGAGCGCGCGGGCCAGCCCGATGCGCTGCCGCTGGCCGCCCGAGAACTCATGCGGGTAGCGCTCGACGGCGTTGCGCGGCAGGCCGACCTCGTCCAGCAGTTCGCCGACGCGCTTTCGCTGGTCCTTGCGGCTGCCGATCTTCTGAATGGCCATCGGCTCACCGATAATGGCGCCCACGCGCATCCGGGGGTCCAGCGAGGAGTACGGATCCTGGAACATCAGCTGCAGGTCGCGGCGGAACTTGCGCAGCTCGCCGCCGTGCATGGCGGAGACGTCACGGCCGTTCAGCAGCACGCTGCCGCTGTTGGGCTGCTCCAGCGCGACCACGACCCGGCCGATCGTCGTCTTGCCGCAGCCCGACTCGCCGACGAGGCCGAAGGTCTGGCCCTCCTCGACGGTGAAGGAGACGTCGGACACCGCGTGGACGCTGCCCACCTTCCGCTGCAGGATCGCGCCGGCGGTGACGGGGAACTCCTTGACGAGGGCGCGGACCTCCAGCAGCGGACCGCCCGTCGCGACCGCGCCGGCGGGCTGCGTGGAGCCGGGCCCGGACTCGGCCACCGGCCGGGCGGTCGCCGGCCGGGCGGTCGCCGTGAGGCCCGCGGCTTCGCCGGCCCCTGTCCCGGAGCCGGCCCCTGTCCCGGAGCCATTGGTCGCCCGCAGGACGAGCGGCCCGTCGACCGGATGCCAGCAGGAGAACCGGTGCTCGAGGGTCTGCCCGGCGAGCGGCGGCTCGTCGGTGCGGCACTTGTCGCTCGCCCGGCTGCACCGCGCGGCGAACCGGCAGCCGGCCGGCGGGCTGGACAGGTCGGGCGGGATGCCGGGGATGTTCGCCAGCCGCTGGGCGGCATCCTGGTCGAGCCGCGGGATGGAGGCCAGCAGCGCCTGGGTGTACGGGTGGTGCATGTGCTCGAACAGCGTCTCGGTGTCGGTCTCCTCGACCAGGCGGCCGGCGTACATCACGTTGACCCGGTCCGCATGTCCCGCGATCACGCCCATGTCGTGGGTGATCAGCAGCATCGCCATGCCCAGGCGCGACTTCAGGTCATCGAGCAGGGCAAGGATCTGGGCCTGGATGGTCACGTCCAGCGCCGTCGTGGGCTCGTCGGCGATCAGCAGCTTAGGCTCGCAGGACAGCGCCATCGCGATCATCACGCGCTGCCGCAGGCCGCCGGACAGCTGATGCGGGTAATCGGACAGCCGTTCCTTGGGTCGCGGCAGGCCGACCAGGCCCAGCACCTCGGCGGCGCGGTCGAGCGCCTCCTTCCTGCTGGCGCCGCGGTGCAGCCGAACGGGCTCGGCGACCTGATAGCCGATCGTCTTGGTCGGGTCCAGCGAGGTCAGCGGGTCCTGAAAGATCATCGCGATCTCGTTGCCGCGGATCTTGCGCAGGTCACCGTCGGCCAGGGTGGTGAGCTCGCGGCCCGCGAGCTTGATGGAACCGCTCACGATGCTGCCGCCGGGCGGCAGCAGGCCCATGATCGACAGGCCGGTCATCGACTTGCCGCAGCCCGACTCGCCCACCAGGCCGAGCGTCTCGCCCTGGTCGATCCGGAGGTCGACATTCCCGACGGCCTGCACCACGGACCTGGTCAGCTGGATGTGCGTGGAGAGGTTGTCGATCTCCAGGACAGGGGACATGCGGGGGGACTCCTCGGTTCAGCGGCTCGGGCGCGTCCGCAGCGGCGGGGTTTGCTGCGCTGCTGTTTGCTGCGCTGCTGTTTGATGCGCCGTCATCGGCGGCGCAGCCGCACGTCCAGCGAGTCGCGCATGGCGTCGCCGACCAGGTTGCAGGCCATCACGACCAGGACGATGCAGGCGCCGACCGGGTAGATCAGCCACCAGTAGCCGTCCTGCAGGTACTGGGTGCCGTTGGAGAGCATGTCGCCCCAGTCCTGGTGCGGGTAGTGCAGGCCGAAGCCGAGGAAACCGAGGGCGGCGATGGTGAGGATGGCGTCCGCGACCTGGAACGTCACGTTGACGATGATGGTGCCGAGCGCATTGGGGATCAGGTGCCGGTTGATCAGCCGCCATCGGCCCGATCCCGCAGCCCGGGCGGCCGAGACGAAGTCCCGCACGCGCAGCGTCAGCACCTCCCCGCGCACCAGCCGTGCTGGGACCAGCCAGGTGAAGCCGCCGATGATCAGGCTGAGACTGAGGACGCTCGCGCCGTACCGGACGGCGACGATCAGCACGATGAACAGGAACGGGATCGACAGGAAGATGTCCACCACGCGCATCATCGTGGAGTCGAGGATCCCGCCGGTCAGCCCGGCGATCGCGCCCCACAGCGTGCCGATCCCGATGCCGACCGCGGCGGCGAAGAACCCGACCTCCAGGGCGGCCTGCCCGCCCTGCATCAGCAGGGCCAGCTCGTCAAAGCCCTGGTTGTCGGTGCCGGCCGGGTGACCGGAGCCGGGGGGAAGGTTGGTGGTCTCGAGGTTGCTGCTCAGGACGTTGCCGTGGTAAAAGAGCGGGCCGACGAAGCAGAACAGCACGAAGAAGGCGATGATGCCCAGGCCGATGACCGCCAGCCGGTTCTGCGCGAACTCGCGCAGGGCCAGCCGCCAGCCGGTCTGCACCGGGCCGACCTCGCCACCCTCGGGGGTGGCGGGCGTGACATCCAGCGGCGCGAGCGATGAGGTGTTCGACACGATGCCTCCTGTGTCCTAAGCCAGCCGGATGCGGGGGTCGGCGACGGTCAGCGCCATGTCGGCCACCAGGTTGCCGACGATCGTGAGCACCGCGCCGATGAGCGTGTAGGCCAGCATCACGTTGTAGTCCTCGTTGCCCAGGCTGTTGTAGAACAGCAGCCCGAGTCCCTGGTAGTTGAACAGGGTCTCGGTGATGAGGTTGCCCGCCAGCAGCGTCGGGATGGTCAGGCCGATCAGCGTGACCATGGGCAGGCTGGCGTTGCGCACGAGGTGGCGCAGCAGCACCAGCCGCTCCGGCAGGCCCTTGGCCCGCGCGGCCTTGATGTAGTCCTGCGCCAGCGTGTCGATCGAGGTGGAGCGCATGTACCGGGAGAACGACGCCACCGTGACGAGCGTGAGCGTCGCGATCGGCAGCGTCATGTCGTGCCAGTCGCCGACGACCGTCAGCAGCGACGTCGACTGGCTGGCCTCGAAGCCCAGGATCGGCAGGGACAGGGCGAAGACCTGGATCAGGATCAGCCCGAGGAAGAAGACCGGCATCGCGTAGGTGACGAAGGCCAGGCTGGTCAGCACGTTATCGCCGACGCTGTTGCGGCGGACAGCCTGGAAGATCCCCAGCGGAATCGCGATCAGCACCGCGAAGATCAGCGAGATCAGCGAGAGGTAGGCACTGCGCGCCCAGCGCTCCTGGAAGAGTGCCGTGACGCTCTGGTTGAGCTTGTAGGAGTAACCGAGGTTGCCGTGGATCAGCCCGTTCATGTAGCTCAGGTACTGCACAAACCAGGGCCGGTCGAACCCGTGCGACTTGTTCCAGGCCTCGATCGACACCCGGTTCGCCTTGACGCCGAGCACGACGATGGCCGGCGACGGGAAGATCAGGTGCAGCAGGCCGAAGATGAAGATCGAGACACCGATCAAGACCAGGATGGAAGTCCCGATTCTGCGGCTCAGGTAAGCGGTCACAGCCCGTGTCCTCTTCTCACAATGCCTTGGCCCCACTACCCAGTAGCCACGGCCCTGCTGGCCTCCGGTGTATCACCCGAGGCCAGCAGGGTCCAGCGGCGATGTCGTGATAACAGCGTCACGACACCGATGTGCACCGATGTAGCTACTTCTTGGAGTACCAGAACTCCGGGTTCGCGTAGTACTGGGTCAGGCTCTCGAACGAGGTCGGCGCGCCGGCAATGGCGTTCTTCCAGGCCCAGATGATGTCGGGGTTGGGCTGGAACAGAACCGGCTGGTTCGCCGTGAGGAACGCGGCCTCGGCCTTCACCGCGGCCGGGTCGGGGCTGGAGATGGAGGCCTGGATCAGCTGGTCCGCCGTCGGGTTGCTGTAGTCACCGACCTGGCCGGAGCCACCGGTGTTGAACAGCCCGAATGAGGTCGGATAGGTGGAGTCGGTCTCGCCGCCGAAGTCCATCATGGCCCACTTGTTCTCGTTGGCCGGGACGGCGGGGTCGATGTAGTTGGAGATCATGTAGTTGAAGTTGCTCGACTGCAGGGTGATGTGGATGCCGGCCTGCTTCGCCTTCGAGGCGAGGTCGGTGTCCTGCTCGGTGATGATCGAGGTACCCGAGTTGTAGATCAGGTTGAACGACAGGGGCGTGCCCGCGGGGATGCCCGCGCCGCACTGGCTCGGCCCGGAGCCCGCGCTCGCGCACGTGTCCGTGCCGCCCGCGTTGATCTTCCAGCCGTGCGCCTTCAGCAGGCTCACTGCCGTCGCCACGCTGAAGGGATACGGGTTGCTCGCGGCGTTGGAGGGCAGGAACGGACTGCGCGGGAAGGCCGGGATGGTCCCGTAAGCCTCGCCGCCCGCGCCGCCGAAGAAGGCCTTGACGTAGCCCGACTGGTCCTCCAGGTGTGCCATCGCCTGCCGGAAGTAGAGCTGGCTGATGATGGAGTTAAAGTTCCCGGTCTTGTCCTTGAAGTTGTAGTTCACGAACTCCATGCCGAAGTCCGGCTCACCGAAGACGTTGTAGCCGGAGTTCTTCACCTGCGGGATCTGGGCCACGTCGGTCTGCGGGATGAAGCCGACGTCGATGGAACCCGCCTTCACCGCGTTGAACTCGGCGGCTTCCGAGGTGAACGGGACACCCTGGAAGGTGGACATCGGCGTGACGTGCGGGCCGTCATAGCTGGTGTTCGGCGCCATCGTAAACGCGCCCGTGGTGGCGTTGAAGGCGGTCAGCTTGTACGGGCCGTCGACCGTCCCCCACAGCGGGTTGCTCGCGTAGGTGGTCACGGACTTGTTCTGAGCCGCCAGGAAGTCATAGATCTTCTTGGCGTTCGCCGCGTTGGTGAAGTCCAGCGTCTTGCCGCTCGTCGAGGACTTCGCCCACGCCTGGGCCGGCATCGGCACGACGGACCCGATGATGTCCTCCTGGAACCAGGTCGGGTTGACCGGCTTGGTCAGGTTGAGGACCAGCGTGCTCGTGCCGTTGGTGGTGGCGCTGACCAGGTCCGAGGGGAAGAAGCCGGGAACGTAGCCTGACCAGTTCGACGGCGACTCCTTGAGCGCGGCCTTGATCTCATCGATCGTGAACAGCAGGTCCTGAGCGGTGACCGGCGTGCCGTCCGACCATTTGTAGTTGCTGTTCATCGTGATCGTGGCGGTCTTGTCGTTGTTGGACCAGACCGGGTTCTTGGCCAGGCTCATGGACGGGACGACCTCGGGCTCGACCCCGTTCACCGTCCAGTACAGCGGCCGGTACATCTCGAACTGGAAGGTGAAGGCGTTATAAACCGAGTTGCTGCCGGAGGTGTCGATCGGCAGGATGTAGTTCGGCACGGCGCCCGGCGACATCGCCCAGGTAATCGTGGCGGCGTGCGCCTTGCCACTCGCGGCGGGAATCGAGCCGAGTCCGCCGGGAACGGTCGTGCCAGTGCTGGTGGAACCCTTACTGCCACTGCTGCCACCGCAGGCGGCTATCGCTGTCACGCCTACCACGGTGAGCGCCGCGGCCTTCATGGCCGGACGGGCGAATCTCATTGGTTCCCCTCGCTCTCGGGGCGGTGGCGGGACGGCCTGCGGGCCATCCACGCGCCACCACCCTTGCCTGTATGCAGTCGAGTCATCGCTCGCCGCCTCTCTGTCTGCCCGCCGCGTGGCGCCATGCCATGCTCGGGCGTAGAGCCCTACTGGCGGGTTGCCCGCAGCGTATGGGTGCGCGCATAGCGAACCCGGCCCAAATACGTCACAAGTTGTTATCGATGTCATCCTGCCTTACCGGTATGGTTCGGTAG
>DATKRH010000229.1:0-2334 GCA_035532295.1 Streptosporangiaceae bacterium | reverse complement strand
ACCGCCAGGCAGCGGACATCACGAAAGATCGCGGCCGGACACCCAGCCAGGACGCTCAGGTAATCAGGCCGTCAACAACCTTCATCAGCTACATGTCCACGACGCAAACGCTCAGGTCACGCTGGGATATGGACGAGGACTTCAGGTAACCGCCGATCTGGGCGGGTGGCGGATCGCCGGCGCTGGTCGAGCGCGGCACGCAGATCGGGCTGATCTGGTGCCGGGCGATCATCCGGCGGGTATGCCACGGGGATGCGGGGATTAGATCACTGGCACTGGCTGCCGGCGGAACCGGTGGGCGTCCGGGCCGAACGCGAATGACTGGTCCTCGTCGTGCGTGATGGCGCTGACCTCGGTCAGCTGGTCGTACTGCGCCGGGCTCAGGGTCAGCTCGAGCGCGGTGAGGTAGTCGTGGAGCTGCCCGGTAGTACGGGGGCCGATGACGGGCACCAGCGCGGTAGCGGAGCGGGCTGCCCGCTCCGTCAGCCAGGCGATGGCTACTTGCCCGGCCGTGGCGCCGGCCTGCCCGGCTATGGCGAGGACGGTGTCCAGGATGGCCGTGTGCTGGGCGGTGTCCTCGGTGCGGACGCCGCGGCCCCACGCGGCGAGCCGTCCGCCGGTGCCGCGGCGGTATTTGCCGGTGAGCAGGCCGCCGCCCAGCGGGGCGTACAGGCAGGCGCCGAGCCCGAATGCCTCGGCGGCGGGCAGCAGTTCCTGGTCGGCAGCGCGGTTGACCAGGCTGTATTCGTACTGGACGCCCACCAGGGAGCTACTGCCGCGCAGCCGCGCGGTGGTCGCGGCGGCGGCGACCCGCCATGCCGGGAAGTTCGACAGGCCGCCATAGAGGATTTTCCCGGCGCGCACCAGGTCGTCGAAGGTGGCCAGGATCTCCTCCACCGGGGTGACGGCGTCCGGCAGGTGCACCCAGTACAGGTCCACGTGATCGGTGCGCAGCCGCCTCAGGCTGGCCTCCAGCGACCGGACCGCGATGCGCCTGCTGTTCCCGGTGGCGCTGACGCCAGCGCCCGGTACGGCACCGCGGGTGTACTTGGTGGCGAGGACGAAGTCGTCGCGGCGCCCGGCCAGGAACTCGCCGGTCAGTTCCTCGGCGCTGCCGCCCTGGTAGGCATCGGCGGTATCCAGGAACGTGCCCCCAGCCTCGGCGAAGGCCTCGAAGATAGCGCGGGCCCGGGCCGGCTCGGCCCGGGCGCCGGGCCCGGAGCCGAAGATCGCCGTGCCCAGGGCAAGTTCCGATACCCGCAGGCCGGTCAGGCGGCCGAACGTGCGGTAGCGCAGTACGCCGGCTGGCCGCGGGGCGGGATCTGTGGTCATGACTGGCAGGTCCTGTCGTCAGCGGGCGGCGGGAGTCGCCCTGGGCCGGGGATGAGCATATCAGCTAACATGAGGCCCCCCTCCGTTTGTTATGGTAGCGGCATGAGCGCCAGCCCGGGAACACCGCGCGCGCTGCGCAGCGACGGCCTGCGCAACCGCGAGGCCCTGCTGGCCGCGGCCCGTGAAACGTTCGCCGAGCACGGGCTGAACGCCTCCCTGCAGCAGGTGGCCCGCGCGGCGGGCGTGGCCATCGGCACCCTCTACCGGCACTTCCCGACCAGAGACGATCTCCTGGTCGCGGTGTTCGCCGACAAGCTGCGTATCGTCGCGGACACCGGCGAGCAGGCGCTGGCCTGTGAGGATGCCTGGGAAGGATTCGTGCTGTTCCTGGAGACCCTGTGCGGCCTGCAGGCCGGAGACCTCGGATTCAACGAGCTGGCCTCGGCCGACCGGCCGGCCACCGGGGACGCCGCGCATGTGCGAGCCCGCATCCACCACCTGTGGAGGAGCCTGCTCACCCGCGCCCAGGAACACGGGGCCGTACGGGCCGATCTCGTCCTCAATGACATGTTCGTCCTGCTGTGGTCCCACAGCCGGATCATCGGGGCAACCTACGGCGTGGCACCCCGCGCGTGGCGGCGGCACCTTCACCTGATGCTGGACGCCTACCGCGCCGAGCGCGCCCACCCGCTGCCCGAGCCCGCCCTGACCGACCATCAGATGAAGCTGGCCACCGCCCGCCTCCTGGCGCTCCCGGGCCAGCCGGCGAGCACCATCCCGCCGGCCGGGCACAGCAAGACCACCTGACGCAGGCAACGCCGCCAGCAGGTACCCGGCCCGCATAGCCAAGCGGCGGGCTGCGGCTCCCCGAGCGTCACCGTTCGCAGGCTGGACCGCGCGTCGATCAGCCATCGGCCGCCGGCGTCGCGGACGCGGACGCCGTGGCCCTCCACGAGTAGCGGTCAGGGGTGGCGAACTTGCGCGAGCGCACGCCCATCGCAC
>DATKRH010000228.1:0-16815 GCA_035532295.1 Streptosporangiaceae bacterium | reverse complement strand
GATCGCGGCGGCGGCGATGTTGTGCTCGAGCTGGGTCCTGGGCAGGCCGAGGTAGCGGGCCCGGCGGATTCCGGTGACGCGGGTGGCCTGGCGCATGGTGCCCTCGACGCCGGCGCGGGCGGCGTAGCGGGCCTTCCACTGTGCCTGGACCGTCAGTAGGTGTCAAGGATCAGGTCTTGGTTGCCCTTGTTCGGGAAGATATAGACGAAGGCCGAGATGCCAGAGTCCCATGTGATATCCACCCCGCCGTTGACGAACCCGGCGTGGTTGGTGTAAATGGCACATGAGCCGCCGATGGCGATTTCGCTCTGCGGGCCATTTCCGAAGAAGTACTGTCCGTAGACGACGTTGTTGGTGCCGCAGTAGGTGAAGAACGATCCGCCCGCGATGTATGTGGTGGAGCCCATATCGGTGGTCGTCGCGTGGTTGGTTTCCACGTATTTGGTGCCCAGGGACCCGTTGCCGGGCGTGAACTTGGCGATGTTGATGTTGTGCGCGCTGTTGGTGCCTGCCCAGATGAGCCACAGGTTGGGGGTGCCGCTCGCGTTCAGGTCCACCAGCGTTGGCCCGTTGTAACTGGTGTTGCCGGAGATGGTCGTGGAGGGGCCGGCTGACAGGGTGCCCGGGCCGCCGAGACCGCCTTCCAGGACGCAGCCGTTGTTGTCGACCTCGGTGACGTGCATGACGCCGCTGGCGTTGACCGTTGTCAGGTACATCGTGCCGTCTGCGGCGACGGTGAGGTAGGGGGTGTCGACGGATGACCCGAAGGAGGTGCTTTCGCAGGCGACCCCGCCGCCGGTGTCAAGGGCGACGTGCACGGTTTTGTTCATGTCCGTCCATGCGATCAGGGAGAAGTCGAGGGACGGATCGAAGGAGATCGCCGCGCCGGTGCCCTGGTAGGTGGCACTTGACCCGTCGGTCCATTTCGTGCCGTTGATGATGGTGCCGTTCTGGTTGATCTGGGCGCCGTTGATCATGCCGTTGGCGTCGGTGCCCGCCCACGCAACTTCGAAGGTGCCGCCGGGTACGAGGGCGATTCCTGGGCGGTCGTAGGTCGTGTTGACCGGGCTGACGGTCGCGGCCGACGCAGGCGCGGCCAGGCCCAGGGCAAGCCCGAGCGCGGCGAGCGGAATGGCCAGCCGCCGCAACATCCTGGTTCTTTTGATGATGTATGACATTGCGCTCCTGTTCGTTAAGGCAGGCGGTGCCGGGCCGGCCGCGACGGGGTCCCAGGACCCTCCTCCGGCAGTCGGCCCGGCGCAGCTAGCGTTGCGGGCCCCGCGGCGGCGCCAGGTCAGGGACCGCCACAGGCGGGCACCTTGGGGGTGTTGCTGCCGGTGTAAATCCAGGCGTCGGAGGCGATGCCGTCGTAGTTGTTCGTCTGGTAGCCGATGATGGAGTCCCAGATGTCGGTCGGGCCGTATGGTCCGGTGATCGTCTGGCCGACGTAGTAGCAGCGGATCGTGACGACCTGGTTGTAGGAAAGGTGCCCGACGATGGGCAGGTTCGTCGACGGGTACTGGCCGACATTGATGCCACGGACGTTCAGGCCGCTGGTGGCATCGACAATGCCCTGGTTCGAGCCGAGTTGCGGCGTCCGGGCATGGGCGGTGGCCGCCGACGCCGGGGCAAGCGGGACCACGGCCATGAGGCCGACCAGCACCAAGCCGGACAACCAACGGGTACGTGTGCGCATGGGAACTCCTGACGCGAGGTGACGGTGTGCGGGCAGGCCCGCAGCGGGCGGGGGCCGGTGGCATCAGTACCAGCCGGTGCATCCTGGGTGGCGGGAATCGGGGTAGGAAATGTCGTCGTTGACGCAGGACCGGGCGAGCGGGAGCCCGGTTGACCATGCTGGTAGCTTCCCGTGCCGTTGAGGGTGTCGAACCCGTAGTACTGGGCGTCACTGTTGGCGTTCTGCACCCAGAATTCGCCGCCGTCCGCAGGCAGGACATTGTGCACGTAGGCCGTGGCCCAGTTGGAGTGGCACCAGCCGGAGTAGCGCAAGGCTATGGTTACCGCGCCGCTGTCGATGTTGAGCGAGGCGACGGTGTAGGCGAAGGAGCCGGCGCAGCCCAGTGCCTGCGGGTCCTTGCCGTTGCAACTGGAGCCGTAGCACGGCGGCGGCTGGTCCGCGTGCGCGATGCCGGGCACGGCCATCAGTGCCATGGCGGAGAGCAGGGACGCGAGTGCGGTGGTCCGATCATCCAGGTGCCGCGCAGCCTGGCGGCGTCGTGGCTCATTGTCTGGTTCCTCCGCTTGTGCTGGTCACCTCCGGCCGGGGCCGGGGTCAGCAGCCGGTCTGGATGAAGGAGATGGCGTCGGCGGCTGTGTAGGTGCCGGTGGGCCCGGTGTCGTTGAGCGTCACCGTGATCTGCCCGTTACCGCCGGTGGTGATCTTGGGGTTGCCCGGGACCTGTGTCCAGCCGGTGCTGTTTGCCTGGTTGATCGTTGTGCCGATATTGCCCCTTTGGGTACTGATGGTGTAGGCGGCGCTGGTGTTGTTGGCGTAGTTGTCCGGGATGTATGCGTTGGCGGTGTAGCACGCGTTCGCGGTCCCGTAGAAGACCCAGGTGGCCGTGGACACCGGCGTGGAGCCGTTGGTGTGGGTCCACAGTTCGTGGTTGGCGTAGCCGTGGCCGGCCTGCAGGTACCAGTCATTGGTGGTGGTGAAGCCGGGCGGCCCTGAGCCGGGCCCGATGATCGACGAGGTGTAGGTGCTTCCGAACGCGTTCACGCCACCGTTTTCGGCCAGGCAATGCGGGTTGAGGACGTAGGCGATCGCGTCGGCGGCGACGTAGTCCCCGGATGGTCCCTCGTTGAACAGTTCGGTCGGCAAGGTGCCGTCGCCGTAGGCCTGGAAGGTGGCGATCCACACGAACTGGTTGGTGTAGCCGTTCTCGTCGATTTGCGGGTAGAAGACCCCATAGTTGGCGTCATTGGTGAAGTACAGCGCGCCCGGGTTGTCGGAGAAGTTGTCCGGGACGTAGAGCGACACGTCGTAGCAGCCGTAGGCGATCAGGTGGCTGGGTGTCCAGTTCGCGCTGTGGTCGGACGTGGAGGTGCCGGTGGTGGTGATGTAATGCTCGCTACCGAAGAATCCGTGCCCGGACTTGATCGACCAGGTGCCGAAATAGGACGAGGGCATGAAGATCGGGGAGACGTCGCCCTCCCCGGCGCAGCTGGCCTGTTTCCAGAATCGCATGGCGTCGGCGGCCACGTACAGCCCGGTGACGCCGCGGTCGTCGAGTTCCACGCTCAGCCCGGTGCCGCTCCCGTTGGTTTTGAACACGCCCAGCTCGGACCAGTCGTTGGTTTGCACGTTCTCGTTGACGGCGGCGTAGGACGTCCCGGTGGCGTCACTGATCGTGTAGATAGCGGTCGGGTTGTCGGAGTAGTTGTCCGGCACGAACGCGTCGACCTGGTAGCAGGTGCTGGCGGCCAGCCCTGCCGGGGCCCATGTCGCCGTCGAGGCCGCCGCCGGGCCGTTGGTGTGCGTCCACAGCTCGGTGCCGATCTCGCCGTGCCCGGCGTCGGAATACCAGACGTTGGCGGTGGAGAACTGGCTGGACGGCGACCCCGGCCCGATCACCGTCACCTGGGTGGAGTAGCCCCAGGCGCCGGTCCCGTTGGCAGGCTCGGGTGGTGAGGACTCACCGGGAGCCGGGCCGTCCGCGACGTGAATGAAGTACTTCGGCCACGGCACCGTGAAAGCGCCCTGGTTGGAGCTCGTGTCGGTCGCGGACTGCCCGTAGGCCATGTGAATCGTCGAGTATTCGCCGTTCAGCCGCAGGTTGTAGCCCTCGACAGTGATCGACCCGTCGGGGTACACGTCGGTCACGTAGCCGACGTGACCGAATTCCCCCATGCCGTGCACCGGGTCGGCTGGATGCCCGTCCTGCGGGTCGGTCGTGGCGTTCGGCCAGTACGCGATGGAGCCAGGCACCGGAACCGTGTCGACCGCATAGCCGAGCGCTTTCCACTTCACGTCCCAGTTGTCGGCGTTGCCCCAGGTGTTCTGGTTCACCGGGCTGATCGACGGATCGGGCGGCGTCCAGTCGGGGGCCGGCACGATGGATGGCCGGATGCTCGGTTCCCCCGTATTGCCGTAGAGGTTCTCGTACACCTTCCATGCGGCGAACGAGTCACATTGCCCGTAGTACTCGTTCCACGCGTCAGTGCCCTCGTTCTGATGCTCGAACTGGCCCAACGTCTCGTACGGATAGTCATTCACGGCGTGCTGCGCATGCCCGACGACCCAGCGGCCGCCCGGCACAAGCGTTACCGTAGCCTTCCCGTTGATGTCGAAGATGTAGCCGTTCTGGAAGTCCTGCTGGTGGCCGCCATTGAACGCATAGGCGTCGTCGGTCGGGAAACCGAGCTCACCGGCCGCCTCACCCACCGAGTGATACTCGGCGAAGATGCAGCCGGTCACGTCATGCCCGGTGCCGTCCCAATAGATCGCGGCCGTGCTGATGCCGTCGGCGGGTTCGGTGCCCGTCGAGCATCCCGGCTTGGCGGTGCCGCCAGTGAAGTAGTTCACCCTGCCGGTACCCATTGGCCCTTCGTCGGTCGCGGGGTAGCCGAGAACACCGCTCGGGCCGTTGTAAAGGATGTCGTAGGCCTGGTAGATGCAGCCCTGGATCTCACTGGCCGGGCTCACCTCGCCGGGCACGTCGGTCGGCCCGCCAGTCATGATCGTGGCGCCGGAGCCGATGATCCCGGTGGCGCCGCAGTTAGTACCCGGGAAGGACCAGGCCAGCCCGCCGCTCGGCTCGCTGATCCCGTCGCTGTTCGGGAACCCGAGCGCTGACGCCGGGCCGCCCAGCCCGGCGTAATCGGTGTACGCCGGGCCGTAGATGGCGTGCGTTCCGTACAGCGATGACCAGTAGATCGTGCCGTGCTGAAAGTCCTGTTGCTGGCCGCCCGAGACGGTGTAGTAGCCCCCGAGGGGCTCGCCGAGGGCGCCGCCCGCACCTCCTGCCGCCTGCCACTCCTGGCCGAACTGCCCGCCCCCGGAGATGTCCTTGACGACCGCCGTCTGGAGCAGGCTGGTGATCTCCGCCAGCGAATAGGGCACGGTGGCCGGGGCCGCGAAATTAATGTCCGAGTAGTCCGATGTCGCAGTGCAGTTGCTGGTGCAGGTGAATGCCTTGGTCGTTCCGCTGCGGCCGTCGTTCAGGTAGAACGGCGCGGACAGGTTCCCCGCAATCGCCGGGGTGTTGACCTCGTGCTCGTACTGGGTGCCGGCATCCGCCACCGCCGCACCGCCGCCGGAGCCTTCTCCGTCCGCGATCCCGTAGAGGACCTTGACATCCGCCCGCATGCCCATCTGGCTCACCGAGGGAACGACGCCGTCGCCGTCCGGCTGCGAGTCCCCGAAGGTATAGGCGGCGCACGAATCGATGTTCCCGCCGCCGACCGGGTCACCGTTCGGCGGGTCGGGGCACCCGCCCTGGTAGAGGTACGCCGAATCCGACCCGCCGACCAGGCCCCAGAACGTCCCGCCCGCGCCTTGCGGCTTGCCGTACCCGGCGAGGGTGGCCAGGAAGGAACTGCTGACGCCCATGTCGGTGAGCTCGTTGCCGCTGTTGCCTGCGGAGACGGCAGCCTGGTAGTAGGGGTACCCGATGCCACCGTGCGGGGTCGCCACGGTGACGACGCGCAGCACGCGTAGGGGATGCGGCGGGAAGTCCGCCACGTGCGCGGAGGTTGCGCCGATCGCGTCCTGGATGATCAGGCCGCCCATGCTGTGCGCAAGCACGTTGACCGCTTGCGGGGATCCCGACGAGGGTGCGGTATAGGTGTCGTAGATATACCACGCGAGCAGGCAGGCCAGCCGGTCGATATGGTCGTTGTAGGTGCCGTACTGGCTGGCGCTCTCGTTCCCCACGACATCCGGCAGGCTGTTGCAGTTGGTCATGCCGGGGTCTGTCAGTTGGTTGATGTCCTCCGAGCACGAAGATGGGTCGCTGGTTCCGTCGCTGGCGGTGACGGTGTAATAGCCGACCTGGTCGATCTGGCTGAACGTGCTGCCCAGGTAGGTGAGGGCAGTCGTGTCACCGGGCTGGCTGGAGCCCGCCGGAGTCTGCCATGCGTCCTGGCAGGTGTCGGTGAAGCCGTGGATGAGCAGCAGCGGTTCGCCAGACCAGTCGTTGCCAACCACGGCGGGCGCCTCCGCCGCCGCGGGGACTGTGCTGGCCGCCTGCGAGGCCATAGCCGGCCCGGCGGCGACCGAAGTCATCGCAGCCGCCAGGGCCGCTGCCATCGTGATGCGCCGGAATCCGCGCCCGTTACGCGCCATCTCGATGCCACCCCGTCGTGTGCGCTGGCACGACACCGGTCCGGTCGGCCTAGGCCAACTGAGTTCGGTCCAGCCCGTCGGCGTTGCGGACAATGATCCGGTAAGCCGGTGACCTCGAACCCACGAAAGTCCTGTGGCCGACGGCCGCTGACGTCCTTTGGCCGGTAGCCGCCGCCACGGTGTGGCGATGGCCGCTGCCGTCACCCCTGCCACCAGCACGGCGAAGCTCCGAGGCCAGCCTTGCCGCCGACGCGCAGCCATCAGATCAGCAACCCGGCGGGGCACGCAGCACTGCAACCGCAGCACCAGCCAAACTAGACACGCGACCGGTTTGAGCATTGCGCCTCCACTGAGCTGGCAGGGACAAGGTGATCTGTGTGGCTCGAAGGTGCCGGCCGACCAGTCAGAGGACCTGCACAGCCAGCCGTCCCGCCACCGGCGCTGGGTGGCGCGACCTGCTTGCCGCTGGTCAAGAGCTACCAGCCGTGCGGCGCGGCCGGTAGTGGCCACCTGTCCGGACCGTGTCCATAGCGCCTGATCAGCGCGTCCACGTCGCTTTTCCGGACATTGACGGACGCTTGGGAACGGGTGCAATACTCTCATCATGAGCAGACAGACGGGCGATCAATCCCCTCATGGGCCGCGCGCCGGCGACCCTGTGATGGACTTCGCCGCACGCCTGCGTGAATTGCGCATTCAGGCGGGTTCCCCGTCTTTTCGTCAGCTTGCGAAGATCGCCCACTACTCCTCGTCCGCGCTCGCCGAGGCTACGAGGGGGAAGAGGCTGCCAAGCGAGGCCATCCTGCGGGCGTTTGTTACCGGCTGCGGCGCCCAGCCCGGCGAATGGATCACCCTGCTGCACGAGGCGGCAGCGGCCAGCACCGCCGGGCGGGCCACGGCCCCCGCACCAGAACCAGCCCGGAGGGCGGCCTTACTCAGTGACCTGCGCCGCCCTGCCGTGATCGCGGCCGGTGCCTGCGTCCTGCTGGCGGCGGGAACCGTACTCGGGGCGGCGATCCAGCATGGCCAGCGGACAGACCAGGCCAGGACACCCAAGAGCGCAACGGCTGCCAAGACCAGCGTGAAGCGATCCGCTGACGGGGCAGATCCGATCGCCGCCGGCTGTGTGAAGGATGCCCGGCTGGTAGACAAATCGCCGGTCATGCTTCACGGCCAGCAGATCGGGGCACTGGAAATGATCTACTCGGCCAGGTGCGCGGCCGGCTGGGCGCGGATCTACCTCTACCCAGGGCAACCTTCCATGCTCGGCCAGGTGACGATCCAGGCATCTGATGGAAGGCTGGCCTCGTTCGCCAACCCCCTCATAAAACAGGTCGCGGTTTACACGGACGTCATCGCGCCGGCTAACGGTGGATGCCTCGGTGCCGACGCCATTTTCCACTCGGCGCGCGCATCCGTCCGCGCGACGATCTCCTGCCAGAACCCCGCGTCCTGACTCCGGGCACGGCGACCGGCCAGAGGACCACGGCGACCGCCGGTACAGTGGCCACGGCAAGTGCTGGTGGTGACCCTGATGAGCCGGTCCATCATTCCAGATCCTCACGCAGTGCCCGCACAAGCGTGTCGTCGCAGTCCCGTCCGGTCTCCAGGAGCTCGGTAACCGTCAGGGCAGTGATCGCCTGGTTGCGGTCGAAGAGCCGGGGCCCCGAAGACGCCATACCACAAGCACTGGATGGCGGCGGCCTGCACGGCGGCGGTCTTGCCGTAGCGGTGGACGGTGACCGGGGCGAAGGGCGCGCTGCCGGTGAGGGCGGGCAGGGACGGCAGCCGCTTGCCGCGGGATTGGCCGGGCCGTCGTGTGCTGCGGGTGGGTCAGCCGAGGCGGCGGCGCATTTCAGCCAGACGCCAGGCCCGCTGCTCGGCACGCAGCTGCTCCATCCCGGCCGCGCTGGCGGCCTTGTCCTCCGCGCCGGGGAAGAACTCGCCGAGGAACTCATCGCGGGCCCCGCAGGAGGACGGCCTGCCGCGGGACGACGCTGTCCCCGTCTCGGTATCTGCTGCTGCCGGGCCGGAAGCTGTGGCTGTGCTTGCGGCTGCCGGGGGTGGGCAGGGCGCAGGGTGCTGCAGCGGCGGGCATGGCAGTGGGCGCTGGCTAACCGGCGGCCGGATGGGTCGCTGCCGGCTGGGTCGGAGGTGGCCCGGCAGTTCGGGCGCAGCGAGCGGTGGGGGCGCCTGGTGACCGGGCCGGGCCGGGCAGCTCGCCGCTGCCACAGAGACGATGACAACGCAGTAACAGCCGCCCGTTGGCGGACGAGGTGCCTGCTGGCATGGCCTACGCAACGGCGTCACATAGGACGCACACGCTCGGTGACCGTCATTAACGACAGGCCACATACGTAGTCGTTATGTGCTCTGCTGGTGGCTGCGTCGCTTGACACCCTGCGCGTGCGCGCCTATCTGGTAATAGTGCGCTGGCCTTCTGTATCGTGCTTCCGCGGGAACGCCGGCATCGGTCGCTACGATCGGGTGCCATGGCGCAGAATCGGATGAGCCGGGAAGAGTTCTTCGCCAAGCTCGCGCCGCTGGACGCTGAACAGCTCGGCAAGATCCTCTAGAACCTGTACTGGCGCGGCACGGCGGCGGCGCGAGAGCGGATCGAGGGAGAACTGGACCCGCCGGAGCGGCGGCGGCGCAAGCACGATGCCGCCACACCGCCGGATCCGGCGCTCGTGCTCGCGGAAGTCTCCCAGTTCGTCGAGCTGGCCAGGTCAGGCGCGTACATCGCCGGTGACCGCCGGGTATCGCGTACCGAGCGGACGAAATGGCGGGTGACGTTCCGGCAGCTCGCCACAGATGCTCAGCTGGCGCTGCACGCTGAGGACACCGCCCCCGGCGAGCGGGCCATGGAGCTGATGATCGACCTCGCCCGGCACGCCGAGGGTAGTTTCCGGTCCGAGGATCCGCTGGAGGCGGCGAAGTTCGTGCTTTCCCATGCTGTCTCGGCGCTGGGAAATGCGTGCCGAACGCGCGGTGCACTCCGGGTACGCCGCGGCCGCATCTGCCGTGGCGCTGGCCTCGACGGCAAGCTCGTGTTCCCAGCCGTCGCCGAAGTCGTACTCGTAACCGGCTAGGTCCCCCGTCTTCACCAGGTCACCGATCCGGAACTGCTTCTCGTCGAGCGTCTCGAGCCTGCCGCCGCACCGGCGGGCCGTCCACGCCGGCGAGCGTAACCCGTACCTGGAGCACGGGACCGCCTGGCTGTGCCATGCCGCGGACACGGCGGATCGCATGCCGGCCCAGATCGGTGAGTCCGGCGGAATCGGCCTCGCGGTCGAGCACCACGACACCGAGAACGTGGAGAGCGGCCATCGCGATCGTGACGTCTACCGCGATCACGCGCCGCAGTGAGTCGTGCTGGAGCGCGGTGAGGCCGGTCAGCATGTACCGGGCCTCGATCGCGTGGTAGGCGATGTCGCTGAGCTCGTCGAGCGGGCAGGACCCAGCGCTGCGGAGCAGCCTGGTGGTCAGCTCCCGGCTGATGTCGGTGAACTCGTCGCCGACGAGGGACTGGCGCCAGGTGTTCCGCGGGAACAGCGGGCCGCCGAGCCGGGGATAGGCCTCCAGCAGGGCCAGGACCAGGTCGAGCGGCCGCTCCGCGAGCGCGGCGTTCTTCTTGACCGCCATCAGCTTGGTGCCGCTGACCCGTACCAGGCGCGCGGCCTTCGCCCACTGCACGATCCGGTTGAGATGAGCGAGATCCTCGCTGGATCTTGTCTTGAGGACCCGGCCGCCGATTTCCGGGTCGATCGTGTCGCCGGTACCGAGCAGCTCCACGAGATGGCGGGCGTCCGCCAGGCCGATGCGCCCGGTCTGGGTGAGCTTGCGTCCCGGACCGACCCATGCCAGGAATGAGCGGATCTGACCGGTGAGTTCTGCATTCCCGGCGGCGGCCTCCAGCATGGGACAACCTTAGGGGCAGGGGAGGCGCCACGGCCCGTTCAGGGCCAGGGCCATTTTCATCTGCGATTGGATGGGTACGTGGCGCGGGCGCGATCGCGGACATGATCGAGTCCGGCGGTGCACCGCACGCCGTGCCGCTGGCGCGGCGTGCGGTGGAGCGGGTCACCGCCGCGATGCTGCACATGGACGATTCCTCGGGCATCATCGGCGGTGACCTGCGGATGCTGACCGCCTTGTACGCACGCGCCTGCCGCGCTGCTCCTCCGGACCCCAAGCAGCTCGCGGCCGGGCTGGACGAGGTCGCCAGGCTGGTGACGGAACGCCGTATCGCCGCCGATCCTGACTCGTGGGCGGCGATCGGCATCAAGTTCCTGCGGCAGCAGCTGGCCGCGCTTTCGGGTGACGTCGACGCGCACGTCGCGGTGCTGGCCGAGAACCTGCATGGCGCCCGGCAGTACGGCGAGATCGTCACGGTGCTCCGGGACGCGGGGCGGGGCGCCGACGCGGAGCGATGAGCGCGCCGTGGCCTGGCCGAGGATCCTGCGGGTTACTGGGCTGACGGCTTGCGTGACCAGCTCGCCGGGCTGCTGCTGGCGAGCGGGCGTGGCGAAGGGGCCGTTTCCGTCCACCGTGCGGAGTTCGAGCGGCGCACGCTGCACCAGGATTACTCCCGGCTGCGGGATACGGCCGAACGTGCCGGCCAGTGGCCCGGGCTCCGGGAATGGGCGCTGGAATACCTGCGCGACCGGGCCCAGGTTAAGCAGTTCTACGTGCGGGAGCTGATCAGCGTGCTCATCGGCGAGGACTTGCCCGACGAGGCATGGACGACCGCGGTAGCCGCACCGGGACAGGTGCCGGAACAGCAGTGGCTGGAGCTGATCGGGCTGCGGGAACCCGGCCACCCCGCCGACGTGATCGGCCCGTTGCGGGACCTGATCGAGATGGGTGTCGAGCGGACGAGCGACAAGTACCGCTACCCCAAGGCGATCAAGGCCCTCAAGCGGCTCCGGGACGACTACCAGCGCGCGGGCGACGAGGAGGGCTTCACCACCTACCTGGACGAACTGCGGCAACGGCAACGCCGCAAGACATCGTTCATCGCCAAGCTGGACGCGGCGTTAGCGCCGGCGGCGGACTGAGCTGGCTACGTAGTCCGGTCATTCCGGGTGCGGCGAGGTGGTTCCGCGTTCCCTGCTGGTCAGGGAAAGGCTGCCGCCAACCGCATCTCTCACCGTCCGTTTCCGCCACGCACAGCCAGTACAGTCGCCGTTCGCCGCGGTCACTGAACACCCGAGCCTGCCTGACTGGCGCTCCGCACCGTGCATATGTGTGCGGTTGCCTGAGCTGGTCAGCCCGCAGGGGAGACTCGTCAGGGCGCCCGTTGCACCGTCGGCCCACTGGCGCGACGGAGATCCTCGGCCGCCTTCTGGGGCTCAACCGCACCCGGTATGCCGCCGGGCAGGAAGCCGGACTACACGCCAGGACGTTCCGGAGGAGCGCTCCGCGGGTGCCTCCGGCGACATGCCTCTCTTCTGAGGCCGACGAGGGAAGCTAACCCTTAACAAGCAAGATCCTTGTTAAGGGTTAGCGCTTAAGGCTTGATAAGTTGTGCGGGCGCCGGGGTGGTACCGCCCTGCTCGGCTCCGAACTGCGGGTATCACCTCCAGGGCTGGCGAGCTGCCGTTCCAGATCGGTGAACGCGTTGATGATTTCCTTGGCTTCGAAGGCGCGATTCCGCTTGCCGACAGTCACCTGGGACAGCGCGCCTGCCTCGGTGAGCCGCGCTATGGCTTCGTTGGTCTGCGGGAAGCTACGGTTTATCAGCTCTGCGGCGCCGTTGACGGTAAGCACGGGTGCTCCCGGCAGCGAACGGAGGAGCAGGTCCGTGGCCGATCCGCTGCGGACACGTCCCAGTTGCGCTCGCCACCTGTCCTGGATTTGCTGGACGCGTTGCTCGAAAGATGCCGCGTCGTCGACTGCGCGTGTGCACGCACCAGCGAATCTGCCAATCCACAGGTTGAGGCCCTCGTGTGCTTCCTTCCCCGTTGCCGGACCGTGATAGCGCGTGGCGGCCAGACCGTCCACGTAATCACTGGCCCAGGTCGCCAGGACCAGGGAGATGGGAGGCAGTACGCGCGTTGCCAGCCCGCGCCGGCGGAGCACGAGGTGGATCAGCCCGCGGCCGGTCCGCCCGTTGCCGTCGGCGAACGGGTGAATCGTCTCGAACTGGGCATGGGCGAGAGCAGCTTGTGCCACGGCAGGCAGCGACTCGCCGTTGCAGAAGGAGCACAGATCTGTGAGCAGGTCCTGCACAAGTTCCGGTGGCGGCGGCACGAACGCTGCCGTGCAGGGGTTGTAGGCGCTGCCGCCGATCCAGTTCTGCTTCTCCCGCAGCTTCCCGGCATGTCCTCGGTCTCGGGAGCTGACCATCAGGCGACGGTGGAACCTGAGCATCGTATCCACCGTGATCTGATCGCCAGGGCCGATCTCGCTGACCGCGCCGTTCATGGCTTCGATGTTGCCGAGAACTTCTTCAGCGGTGACGTCAAGAGCCCGCTCGCCGAGCTCCTGTGCTAGCTCTGCGCGAAGCAGTTTCCTGGCGCCGATCTCCAGGCCTTCGATGCGGGATGAGGCAACAGATTCGGCGCGCAGCAAGAGGCGGGCCAGTGTCTCGGTGTCCGCTAGCGCTGACGCTTCCGTGTTCAGCCTGTTGATCGCGGCTTCGGCGTCGGTGACGTCTGCCGCCACATCGCCGTCAAGCGTTACCTTCCTGTCCGCGAGGGGATCAGGGCTATATGCCTCGTACTCGCACGGTTCTCGTCCGCGTCGCGAAGGCGCGTCGGAGTTGCCTGGCCAGTGGCACCGGATAACACTTGACATCGCGCCTCCTTATTTAGGGTTACCATACAACCCTAAATAAGGAGGGCGGGGCCGGCGTGCCCAACAGGGCAATATCAGAGGTCGTCGGTGTCGTCGGCCGCTTCCGGCCCCTCGGTGTCGGCCGCGTTCGTCAGGTCCAGATCGTCGATGGCCTTGCCGGTGGCTGAGGCGATCTGGTCAAGGAGCGCTCGCGCCCGGGCGGCGAAGAACGCCTCGAAATCATCCTGGGCCATCACGCCCGCGTCGGCCAGGTGGGTGGAGACGTGCTTGCTGATCGTGTCCCTGTCGACCTTGGCACTGTTGGCAAGCCGCTCCAAGTAGTCCGACGGCGCCCGGCCGCCAATTACCCGGTTGGTGCGGGCTGTCAGCGGGTGGACCGCCCCAGGGATCTTGGAGGCTCTGATCCCTGGAGGATAGGGAGTCATTCCTGCAACAGCGGAAATCGACCGGCGGGACGCAAGGCTGGCCCGAGCCCGGTAGGGGGTTACGCTGCTTCTGTTGTGGTGACTGTCAGGGTGTGGTCGCCGAAGCTGGCGATGAGGTCCAGCCGTCCGCCGAGTGCTTCGATGTAGCGGGCGACCGCGTCGATGGTGGCCAGTTCGCCGCGTTCGATCTGGGACACCCGCCCGGGGGTGACGCCCATGGCCTGGGCGACCTGGGCCTGGGTGAGGCCGTGCCGCTTGCGTTCTTCGGCGAGCCGCTGGCCGCTTTGGCGGGCCATCAGCGCCTTGCGCCGCCGCTCGGCTTCCTCCTCGCCGCCGGTGCGCTCGATGTAGGCGGCGCGGTCCCATTCGGTGTAGCTGCTCATCGCGCTGTCTCCTCTTCCGCCCGTTCTTTCAGGTAGATCTCATAGAGCTGTTCGGCGTGCGGAATCGCCTCGGCATACCACCGGTTCCACTTGCCGGACTTGTCATCGGCGACCAGGAGAATCGCTGAACGCCACGGGCCAGAGACGAACAGGATGCGGATCTCGCTGGTGCCGCTGGAACCAGGCGCAGCTCCTTTAAGTTCTTGATCTTGGAGGCGGTGATGGTGCCGGCGAGCGGTCGGCCGGGAGCGGGTCCCGTGCGGCTCAGCGCGTAGATCGCGTCGTCGGCCAGGCCGGCGCTCTTGGCGTCGGTGGCCTGGAGGTTCTCAAGCCAGGCCGCGACCTCGCTGGTCAGGTCCAGTTGATTCCGCGCTTCCCCGCATCCGCGGTCCGGCCGTCGGCCAGGTTCACGTAGGCGACCAGATCCTGGTACCTGATGCCGCGCGCCTCGCACTGCTTCCTGACGTCCTCGGTAAGGATGTGCCACTTCCCGTCGGCGGCCGGCTCCAGTCGGTGCGGCAGGGGGGTGGACCACGCGAGGTTGTTGATCATGACCATGTTCTGGCCGTCCGGGCACCGCAGGCCCCAGCCGTTCACGGTCACGGGCGACCTTCCGGTGTACATGGCGGTCACCGTGACGTGCGGGTCGCCGACGCGGTCACCGTAGGTGGGCATCGACGTCGAGACGGTCACGTCCACCACCGGGCCGCCCTTCTGCCATGTGATCACCTGCCAGCCCAGCGAGGCAGCGCTCATGACAATGGCGATGATCGAGAGGCTTACCGCGAGCATGGCCGTCATTCTTGCGCGCAAACCCTGGTGACCGCGGGAGATCGGACGGGCCACCAGCCCGGCGAGGCACTGATCACCGGAGCGCTCCCCGGGGGACCGATCGCGGAGGCTTGGCTCGTGTCCCGGATGGGCGTCACATTCGTAGCATCAGCAGTCTGCCGGATCGCGGGGCAGGTACCCCTGATGGATGGGTTCACCTCGCGTGTGGTCGCAGACGTCGGATCCGGGTAGCTGGGAGTTCTGGGCTCGCTGTGATCGGGTGCTGAAGACCGGCCGGTCGTTCGCCCGGTCCTTCGATCAGGTCAGGTCCGCTGAGCGCCGCCAGGCCGCCGGGCTGCCGGAGGACGCGGGGCTGCCGGACGCGGTGCCGGGCACCGGGCTGGGGGTGGTCCGGCGGGCGCGGCAGCAGGTTTCCTCGGGCCAGGCGGCGGAGGCGCTGGCGGGCGGGGTACCGGGAGCTGGGCTGGGCGGCGGAGCCGGCGGGTGAGGGCCTGGAGCTGGTCACCGGGGACGGGCTGGAGGCGCTGGAGCTGCCCCGGGCGGCGGGGATGCTGGCGGTGTCGCTGTGGCTGTACTCGCGGGGCCGGCCCGATGAGGTCCGGCGGCTGCCGGCGCTGCCGCACCCGGCTCAGGCGCTGGCGGTGATCACCGCCGGGGACCGGTGCTATTTCCTGGCCGCGGCGGGCGGCTGCCCGTGGACCGGGAACGAGCCCGCCCCGGTTCCCGGCGCTCCCGGGGGCGGCGCGGCCGGGGCGGTCATCCGCTGGCATGCCGGCGGTGCCCGGATCCCGGCGCCGCCGTCGCGGCTGCCTGCCGGGGAGCAGGCCGCCTGGGCGCACCTGCCCTCGCGGCGGGTGCGGCTGGCCCCGTCGATCGCGCTGCTCGGCCTGCTCGACACCGCCGCGGCAGCTGCCCGTCACGGCCAGCCCGGCCTGACCCTGCCCGGCGGCATCCGCGTCATCCCCGCCCGGTAGCACACCCGTGACCGCGTGCCAGCCCGCACTCCGGCACGTGATTCCCGCACCCGACAGGCCGGCACCGCCGGTGATTCCGCCTGCCGCCAGGACTGGCACCGGCCGGCAACGACTGGGCGGCGGTCGGCGGGCGTTCCCCGGTCCCGGCTTACCTGGCATCGTCCGGCATTGCACGTCCCCGCTGCCTGTCCCTGGGGGGAATGCACGCACACCAGCGCGTTCCGCGCGTATCAGCCGACCACCATGGCATGCCTGCTGAACTCACCCGGCGCTGGCCCGCCGCCGTCAGCCGCTTGTTGGCGCCGGTCGCCGGCGTGCTCACGTTGCTGCTGGCTACTGCCTGCGGCAGCGCGGGACCGGCGAGGCCGCCAGGGGCGGGCGGCCTGGAGAAGACGCACCTGGTGATCGGCGCGGTTCCCGCGGTGGGCAGCGCGGGGCTGTATATCGCGCAGGACCGGGGCCTGTTCGCCCGGCAGGGGCTTCACGTGACGATCAAGCCCATTACCGACCCCACGACGACGATCCCGGCGATGCTGCACGGCAGCATGGACGCGGTCTTCGGGCAGTGGACCAGCTGCATCGCGGCGGACGCGGCCGGGGTCGCGCAGCCGCGCGGCCTGCAGAGCTGCCCCGAACAACCTGTTCGGTGCAGCACCGACGATCTCGCCAGCCGACCCGGTACCGACGCAGATCGGCGGAACTAGATGCATAGCCGGAGTCGGCAAACGGTCGGAGAGCCGAATCGCCGGTGCCAGTCAGCCACATGAAGTGCAGGCTGGTGATCACCTAGATGCAGACTGTTACCTAAGTGGAGGGGGAGTCATGCCGAGGGCAAGGGATCCGGAAGACGTCGCGGCTACCATCCAGCGATCTATCGAAGTGAGCCCCAAGGGCTCGCGCCGGGTGCGCTGTCATCGACTTCGTGACCTTTTCGGCTTCCGCGCCTGGACGGTCCAGCGCAAAGACTCAGACCTCCGGAAGTTGCTGTGCGAAACGCTCGGGTGGTTCGCGGAGTTGTTGATCTTCCCTCCGAAGGAAGTTCCCATATATGGCCCCACAGCAGAAAGTTCTTCGTTGCGGAGCACCTCGGGGTGAAGAATTTTGATGTTACTCATTGGTAGAGGATTCGGCGATTT
>DATKRH010000227.1:0-4173 GCA_035532295.1 Streptosporangiaceae bacterium | reverse complement strand
GCGGCGGATGCAACATTCGGCCTGACCGCCGAAATCGCATAATGGCTGGTGGCGAGGGGGTTCCGGGGTAGCTCCGGGATCCCCTCGCCGACTTCCGCAGAAGCGGTTGCGGGTCTCCGGGGTCTCATAGCCCCGGCCAGTCGACATCACCACCGGGCGGCTCCGGTTGGACGACCGCAGGTGGGAGATGAACGCCTCCGCATCGGCTGGCACCTCCGCACCGACCACCTCCGCGAGCACGATGGCCAGACGCACCTGGCCATCGGCTCGCCCCCGCTGCTGATCCCGCCGAAGCTGGCCGCGATCCTCCGCTAGCTTGCGGGCGCTCCGCCCCGGCATTCCAGGATCAGCACCGCCACCCCCCGCCCGCAATGGCTTTTCCCGGGACTGGTGCCCGGTCGCCCAGCTGCCCAGTCCGCGTTCAGCCGCAAGCTACTCGATCATGGAATCGACGCCCGTCCTGCACGCAACGCCGCCCTCATCGCGCTGCTGGAGGACGTCCCGCCCCCGATCCTGGCCGACATGCTCGGCCTGCACATCAACACCGCAGTGCGCTGGGCCGACATCGCCAGGCGCGACTGGACCGCCTACCTCGCCGCCCGTGACGCCGAGCCGCACTCGCAGGGCGACACCAAGGACGCCCCGGAAGGCCAGCCTGGCCAGGCTGCCACCAGCACACCACAGGGAGGGCCATGAACTACCAGCAGCGTGAAGTCCCGCTTGACTACGCAGACCTGCTCGACGCTGTCCACGGCGGCGTGTTCCCAGCCGAGCGGCACTGGCTGGACTTCAAGAGGGAGCTCTACGCACGCCCGGCAGCGAACGGGACGCCCGTGAAGGCCAAGCCGAAGAAAGAGGTCCACCAGGAACTCGCGCGTGACCTTGCGAGCCTGGCCGTGCGCGGCGGCTACCTGGTCTTCGGCGTCGAAGAGGACAAGGCCAGCCACACCTTCACCGTGGTGGACATGCCGCTTCCCGCCCACCTTGACCAGACCGTCGACCAGGTCGCCCGCGACTTCGTCGACCCTCCGCTCCTCGTCGCCCCGACGCTGCTGACCAATCCGGGCAATCCCGGCCACGGGATGATGGTGATCGAGGTGGCCGAGTCACCCGACGCCCCGCACATGGTCGGCAGGATCTACTACGGCCGGTCCGAGACTGGCAAGGTCAAGCTGGCCGACGATGAGGTCGAGCGCCTCATTCTGCGCCGCGGACGCGTCGGCCAGCGCCTGGAGGCGGCGATGGCCGACACCCTCGCGGCGGACCCGGAGTCCGGCACGGAGGCGGCCCACTTCTATCTCACCGCCGTGCCGACCCAGGGATGGCCCGGCATGCTGCTGGACTACACCCGCGATCCAGCGGCCCACCGTCACTTCATGACGACTGCCAACGGATGGCACAACGCCATCGCGCGGGCAGACACCGGCCAGCGCAGCGACGGCGCAGCGCAGATCGCCTTCGGCAGCTTGATCGACACCCGCAGGGGCCAGCGTCCTCGCGGGGCCTGGTTCTACAACTACCCGCAGAGCCCGCCCGACCGGCGGCTCGGCATGCCACGACGCGCGCTCGCCCTGGACGACGACGGCACGGTGCGCTTCACCGATATGGCGGCAGGGTCCCTTCTGGACGGGCGGCACCCCGCAGTCGCCGAGCGCATGCAGGTGGGCTACCCCGGCGGCACCTTGCACAGCGGCAGCGTCATCTACGACGCGAATATGTGGTGGGAGACGCTCGACCTCGTGCGGCTCATTGGCTGGATCGCGGAGTCCCACAGCTACTCCGGCAACTGGCTGGTCGGTGCCGAGCTGACGCGTATGCGCGGACGCCGCAGTAGCGCCTGGGGCACCAGCGAGTGCGACACCGACCAGCTGGCCGCCACCAGCCGGGCCACCACACGCCAACTCCTTGAGCAGCCCCGCGAGGTCGCCTCTGCACTCCTCCGCCCGCTGTTCCGCGATATCGGCTCCGAGAAAGCCCTGGAGCAGCTGGATACGCTGAGAGGATCCGCCATGACAACGACGGCCGAGACGTCCGACGTCGGCGTTCCCGCAGGCGACAGCATCGGACGGTGCAAGCGCGCGGGCTGCGGCAGGCCGCTGCCGCCATCCGACCAGGCAGGCCACGGCAGTTCTGCAGCAAGGACTGCCGTATCCGGCACTACAACGCGCAGCGCGGCCAGGCAGCCGAGTCGGCACCGGCTCCGGCTAGCGGAACGGAGGCCACCTTCGCCCGGCTGGCGCAGATGCTGTCCGAGGCGTCCCGGTTGGCCGCTGCCGCATCGGCCCACGTCGCCGCGGCCGAACCCGGGCGGATCGCAGCGACGCTGGCCGAGGCCGAGGCAGGCCGCCGACGAGCCGAGGCAGAAGCGCCGCCGCGGCCGCGCAGGCCGCCGAAGCAGCTGAGGCCGCTTATGCCGCATGGGAGGCTGCAGACGCCGCCGACGCCAGTCGTGATGCCGCGCTGGCCCGCGCTGAAAATGCCGACACCGAGGCCCGCGACCTGCGGTCGCGGGCCGCCGACCTGGCCGGAGTTCGCCAAGCCAGCGATAAAGCACTCACAGCCGCGCGCGAGCAGGCCGCACGCGAGATCACGTCCGTCCAGGCAGCCTGCCAGGCGCAGATCGACGCCGCCCGGTCCCTTGCCGACGCCGCCATCGCGCGCGCCGAGCGCGCCGAGGCCGCCCTGGATGCCGAGCGCGCCGAGCGCCGCGCCCTCACCGACAAGCTCACCGCCATCGCCCCAGCCCAGCCCACCAGGACGAAGACTCGCAACACGACCACGGACAAGTAGTCCTTCCAGACAGGATCGCCTGCCCGGCGGCACGGTTCGCCGCAACGTCTCTTAACTACTCTTCAGAGAGTAGTAATATAATGTCGTTCAACCGTCGATAGGGAGAGGGCGCCCATGACCGCATCTACGCCTCCGCGAGACCTGGCCCTCGTCGTCAACGTCGCGCAGCGGGGCCACGAGATCCTCGCTGATCCTTCCGCCGCCGCCGACGTTGTCCTTGGCGACTGGTCCCCCTACAGGGGCCGGTCGACCAAGATGGACTTCGACCCGGACCGCATAGCAGTGGTACTCGCGCACCTCCAGGGCAAGACGCCAGCAGCTTTCGATGTCGTCCCCGACGAGAACGGGAAAACCTGGACCTGGTGCCAGTCACCCGACTACCCAAGCGACCGGATCCGCTTCAACGGGGTGCCCTCCGCCCGCTTCGCCGGCCAGGTGGGAGCCGATGCCCCCGTGACCTGGCGGCAAGGGGAGGCGTGGCCCGTCAAGACCATCACACTGGACGAGCTGATCGAGGGAGACGCACCAGTCACCGAGACCGTATCCGGTCGGCGGGCCGTGCTCGGGGACGCCACCATCACAATGGACGGTGACCACAGCATCACGGTGTCGATCCCGGTCGGCTACACCGTGACGGTCCACGCCAGGGGCTGACCTCAGTACCTGCTAATATGTTTTTATGCGCACCTCAATTGACATGCCTCCAACCCTGATGCGAGCGGCGAAGGCGCGTGCCGCCGAGCGAGGTGAAAGCCTCAAGGATCTCGTCACCCGGGCGGTAGCGCATGAAGTAGGCCCTCCCGCCACGTCAAAGGGGAAGACGGGGCGCGTGACGCTACCGCTGATCGCGCGGGATGCTACGCCTGCAATCCTCATTACCAACGAGGACATTGCGGACGCGTTCGATGCCGAGGACGTTGAGAGGTACGCCGCCCAGTGAAACTGGTAGACGTTGGCCTCTGGTTGGCCGCTGTCTGGGGACGGCACGTCAACCATCCGGTTGCGGCGGACTGGTTTGGCAAAGAGACGGATGACATCGTTTTCTGCCGGGTTACGCAGATGGGACTGCTCCGACTGCTGTCCAATCCTGCCGTCATGGGTGACGATGCCATCGACCGCAGCCAGGCGTGGCGAGCCTACGATCAGCTCTGGGCTGACGAGCGCGTTCTATGGGCAGACGAACCAGCCGAACTGGACGCGGTCTGGCGTGCGATCTCCGCGCGTGATGACAAGAGCCACAAGCTGTGGACCGATGATTACCTGGCAGCCTTCGCCCAGGCCAGCGGCGCCACGCTGACGACCCTCGACCGCAAGATGCCAGCCCGCTACCCCTCTGTCCAGGTCGAACTGCTGCTCCCCTGACCCTGTTCGGCGCTTCCGTGG
>DATKRH010000226.1:0-4492 GCA_035532295.1 Streptosporangiaceae bacterium | reverse complement strand
GCTACCACCCCAATGGCCACCCAACGTAACCATGATGAGTCCAGGGGAAACGGTGGGAGACGGTGCCGTAGCCGCCGTTCTGCACGCCGTCAAGCAATAAGTGCTCGGCACTCAGTGACGTCCAGAAGTGGGCGATCTGTGTGCGTCTGCGGCCTGCTCATAAGTAGCCGGGAGTCTTCCGCCAGGCACGACCACGCCCGGCGTTCCCGCCGCCTAGATGGTTGATTCCTGGGGTTCGTGTGACGGTCAGTGATCGTATGCGGTGAGCGACCGTTTGACTGGCTGGCTGGTCTTGTCGTTGTGCCAGATCGCCGCGGTCAGTGCGAGGATCCGGGCTGCCCCTTGAACGTCCAGTTGACCGACTCGATCACCTGGCGAAGCGGCTTGAACAGGTGCTGCCCGGCCCGTTTCGCCTCGCCCTTGCGGGCCGGCCGCAGCAGGACCAGCTCACGCTCGGTGAGCTGGTTCTCGAAGTCCCGGCCGAAGTAGTTCTTGTCACCGATGACCGTCTGCCCCGGATGCTCGCTCACCACGTCCCGGGCAGCCTCCAGCATCCCCAGCAGCGTCTGGCGCTCATCCTTTTTCGCGCCGGCCAGCGCGAACAGCACCGGCAGCCCGGTCAGCGTGCACACCAGGTGCAGCCGCAGCCCCCAGAAATACCGGGAGTGACTGGCGCAGAACCCGTACTCCGCCGCGCACGCGGGGCAGGGCGGTCAGTCGCCTGGGGTGTTCGCGTCGGCCTGGCTGCTGTCACCGGGTTCGGCGTAGCTGTCGGCGACTTGCTCGGGTGTCATCGGGAGGCGGGCCAGCGACGGCGGAGCGCCTAATCCGATGGCGTCGCGCAGCAGCAGCGCCATCGAGTAGCCGGGATCGTCGGCGAGCGCGCGGTCCAGGGCAATGTTGGCCAGGGAGCCGTCGCCGCCCTGCCAGGCGGTGAACGCGAGCAGGGATGCGGGCGCCGCGACGTAGCCTGGCTGGGCGCGGCGCACGACGTCGGTCCACAGGCGGCGGTGGGCGTCGCGGTGGTCGGGGTCCATCCGTGCCCAGGCGTCGTCACGGATGCGCAGGCGGAGCAGGACCAGGGCCAGCCAGGCGTGCCGGGCGTCCGGATGAGCCGTATCGCGATTCGCTCGGCCCGCCGGGTCGCCTTGCGCATCGTGTTGGCGACGGGCCCGGTGAGCGGGGCGATGGTGGCGGCCAGCGCGGCCCGGTCGGGCAGCGCCGTCAGGCCGGCTACGGTCAGGGCTGCGGCCGCGGGATGAGTAGCGGTGGGCCGGGGGAGGAGTGGCCGTCCTGATGGCGGCCCGGGGGTCTGCGGGCTCCTCCCTGCGGTCGGGCGTCGGCGCCGGGCAAGGGAGGGAGCGCAGGCCGGCCGGATCAGCCGCCCGGTAGCGGGACCGACCGCGCGGCGCAGACTGACCGAGCAGGCAAGGAGAATCCGCCCAGACCCCCGGCACCCACCGCCGCATCGTCGCCTCGCGGGGAGTGACATACCGGGGCCGCTGATGCGACCCTTAAAGCCGGATTGACAGGCCAGCTTCCCGGCCCGACCGAATCCGCGGGACGTGCGCTCTGGCCGAATTGCGATGAGGGACGGAGTCAGCATGCCGACTGACGACCTGATGTGGCAGGGCGACCATTTCCCGCTGGGCGCGGCGTTCAGCACCAGCGATGCCGCTGCCGAGCCGGCCGGCGACGGACAGGCAGCGCGACCGTTCGGGCTGCGGTACGCGACCGCTCCGGCGGCCGGGTCGCTGGTAGAAGTCGACTTATCGAAGATCAGCTACGACCCGGTGCGGCAGATCTCGCTGGTCACCGATGACGATGGCTCGCTGTTGCCGGCGATGAAGCACACCTCTACGGCAACGAAGACATCTACGGGCAGCCACGACCGCAAGGGCGCAGACTCCGACTCCGACTCGACTGGAAGATGACCGGCCGGGTTGTGCTGGTCATCACGCACTGGCTCGATCCCACGGCCGATTTCGTCGTGGCGGAGCTGAGCCGCCGGGATGTCCCGGTGCTGCGCTTTGATACCGCTGACTTCCCGCTGCGGCTGACGGTGACCGGCGTCCTTCGCGGCGGCTGGTCGGGCACGCTGCGCCTCGGCGAGCGCAGCGCTTCCCTGGCTGATGTAGGCGGGATCTACTTCCGCCGGCCCACCGGGTTCGAGTTCGGCTCGATGCCCCCGGCGGCGGCCGACTGGGCGCGCGCTGAAGCCCGCAGCGGCCTCGGCGGCCTGCTGATGGCGCAGCAGCGGTGGCTGAACCACCCGCACCGCATGGGCTACGCCGAGTACAAGCCGGTTCAGCTCGCCGCGGCGGCCCGGGCCGGGCTGCGTGTTCCCGAGACCATCGTCACCAACGACCCGGCCGAGGCCCGGGCCTTCGCTGCCGGGCTGGAGCAGGTGATCTACAAGCCGCTGTCGCCGGCGGCCCCGCCGGGCCCGGGCGATATCTCGATGCTCTACACCTCGGTCGTCGAGCCGGAGCACCTGGATGCCGACGGGGACTCGGTCACGGCGACCATGCACCTGTTCCAGGAGCGCGTCAGGTCCCGGCACGCGGTCCGGCTGACCGTGGTCGACGGCCGGATGCTCGCCGCGGCGCTCCATCCGCACTCCCCCGCCGCTGAGCTTGACTGGCGCGCTGACCAGCAAGCAGTCAGCTATGAGATCGTCAAGGTGCCGGCGGCCGTGGCCTGCGGCGTGACGGGCCTGATGAGGTCCCTCGGCCTCCGGTTCGGCGCCCTGGATTTTCTCGTCACGCCCGAGGGGGAATGGGTGTTCCTGGAAGTCAACCCGAACGGGCAGTGGGCTTTCGTCGAGCAGGCCACCGGCCTGCCGATCGCCGCCGCCATCGCCGATGCGCTCAGCGGCGAGGGTGGGCTGCCGTGACCGGCGGGGCGGCCACGGGCACCGCCGGGCTCGAGCGGGAGCTGCCGCATGCCATGGCCGCGGGCCTGACGGCCAGTGGCGCGCTGAGCTCCCGGCGGTGGGTCTCGGCCTTCGAGGCTGTGCCCCGGCACGTGTTCGTGCCCCGCATCTTCCTCGACCTTGACGGCACCGGCAGCTATGAGCTGCTCGACGGCTGCGACCCGGGCCGCCGCCGCGAATGGCTGGAGCAGGTGTACGCCGACGAGCCCCTGGTGATCGAGCTCGACGGGGACGCATGGGTGTCGTCCTCCTCGCAGCCGTCCCTGATGGCGATGATGCTGGAGGCCCTGACCGTGACCGGCTCCGAGCGGGTGCTGGAGGTCGGTACCGGTACCGGCTACAACGCGGCCCTGCTGTGTGCAGGGCTGGGCAGCGAGCAGGTCGTCAGCGTCGACATCGACGCCGGCCTCGTCGACACTGCGCGGGCACGGCTGCGCGGCCTTGGCTACGTCCCCGTCCTCGCGGCCGCCGACGGCGCGGGAGGCTATCCCGGAGCAGCGCCCTACGACCGGATCATTGCTACCTGCTCGATGCCGCGGATCCCGCTTGGGTGGCTCGCCCAGACGGCCCCGGGCGGCCTCATCATGGCTAACCTCTACCGCGAGCTCGGCGGCGGCGCGCTGGCGCTGCTGGCCGCCGCGGGCGACCGCGCCAGCGGTCACTTCCTCCCGTTCTCCGGCGGGTTCATGCCGACCCGGACCGTGTCGCGGGCCACCGGCACCGACCTGCTCGGCCGGCGACGCGGCGGGGGCGCGCGGCGGCCGGCCGCGATTGACGCCGGGGTGCTCGATGACGACGCATTCGGCATGTTCGCCGCGCTCCGGCTGCCGGGCATTCAGCGGCTCGGCCTGCTCCCGGCCGGCGAGCCAGAGCAAGCCTGGCTGCTCGGCCATGACGGGTCATGGGCCTGCCAGGCTGGTCCTGGCGGCCTGGTGACCCAGGGCGGCCCGGTGCGGCTGTGGGACCTGCTGGAGGCCATCTACCGAGACTGGACCGCACTGGGATGTCCGCCCCGCGCCGAGCTCGGCCTGACGGTGACCGCCGATGGCAGCCATCTGCTCTGGCATTCAGCGCCGGACGGGCCTGCCTGGACCTTGTGACCTGCCCGCCCCTGGTCCGGGGATCCTGGCGCGGCTGAAGACGAAAGCGCCGCCCGGCCGGTGCAGGACTGGCAAGCACCCGGCGGAGTCCGCGGCCCAGCGGGCGATCTCCTCCGGAGGGCCGGCGCCCGCGGCGACCAGGAGGTCCGCAGCGATCCGGTGATACGTCCAGTCACCGTCAGCCAGGGAGTGACAGCCGAGCTCGAGGCCGGCCTGCTCGGCGAGCAGGCCGGGCCGGTCACCTGCCCGGCTGCGGAGCTCGGCCGCCCCGGCCGCGATCTCCGCACCGGTGAGCGGGCGGTGCCGGGCGTGACGTCGGGCAGCCCCGGCGAGTCTCGCCCCGAGAATCCGGTCGGCCTCAGCGCGCATGACTCGATTAGAACACACGATCGAATCGACGCGCACGCGGGGCGGCGAGGTTCAGGGCAGCAGCTCGACGTCGGCCCCGGCCGAGGTG
>DATKRH010000225.1:0-24147 GCA_035532295.1 Streptosporangiaceae bacterium | reverse complement strand
CGACGCGGTTATCGCCGAGTTTCTCCTCGACCTTGCCGGTGACCTCAATCTGCGCGCCCGCGTCGTCATCGGGCACCACGACCGGGGCGGAGAAGCGCACCCCGAACTCGGTCACGGTCGCGCCCGGTCCGGCCCAGTCGGTGACAAAGCGGCCGGCCTGCGCCATTGTGAACATGCCGTGGGCGATGACATCGGGCAGGCCCACCGACCGGGCGATCCGCTCGTTCCAGTGGATGACGTTGAAGTCGCCGGAGGCCCCGCAGTACTTGACCAGGCTGAGCCGGGTGGCCGGGTAGCTGACGGCCGGAATCTCGGCGCCGACCTCGACGTCGGCATAACTGACCTGATCGCTCACCGCTATTCCCCCCGCTCGACCAGGGTGGACAGGGCCGTGCACACGTGCTCGCCCGCCACCGTGCGGATCTGCGTCCGGGTGGTCAGCATGGACAGCTTGCCGACGGCCCTGATGTCGCTGATGGTCGCCTGCGCGGTGACCACGTCCCCGGCCCTGAGCGGCCGGGAGTACTCGAACCGCTGCTCCCCGTGCACGACCATCGCGTAGTTGAGCCCCAGGCCCGGATCGGCCACCACGCCGCCACTGCCCGCCATGCTGATCACGATGGCAAACGTCGGCGGCGCGATCACATCGGCATGCCCAGCCGCCCGCGCCGCCCCGACGTCCCGGTAGACGGGATTCGGATCGCCGATCGCGTCGGCGAACTCACCGATCTTGACCCGACTAACCTCATACGGCTCGGTCGCCGGATAGACCCGCCCAACATAATCACGGTTGATAGCCATAGCCCTCCGCCCGAAGTAGCTCCCACAACGCCCCCAGCCAAGCCCCCGTAACGCTACCCCCCGGGAAATGTCGTCCGCGACGGCTGGCGTAGCCAGCCCGAGCAGACGACAAGGCCCCCCGAGCGTTACCCCCCCCGGTCTAGGCGTCCGGGGTCCCCCCTCCCCCCCCGGGCAAATGTCGTCCGCGACGGCTGGCGTAGCCAGCCCGAGCAGACGACAAGGGGGTCCGGGGGGCAATGCCCCCCGGTCTGGGGGTCCGGGGGTTACCCCCCGGGCAACTCAGCGCGTCTCGCGGTGCGGCTGGTGCTTACGGCAATTCGGGCAGTACTTGCTCAGGTCAAGCCGATCCGGGTCGTTACGCCGGTTCTTCCGCGTGATGTAGTTGCGGTGCTTGCACTCCTGGCAGGCCAGCGTGATCTTGGGTCTGACGTCTGTGGCAGCCACGAGGGAGCGCCTTTCTTTCGGACGGACAGGTCTGTCGAGCGGACAGGCTTCGGCCAGTTGAGCGCGCTGACCGGCTGAGCCTATTCCCGAGGGAACCGGGGCGAACCGGCTCAGGGGTCCGCGGGCCCTGTCGTCGCCCGGAAGGTGTCCCCGGTTGCCGACAGGTTCGTAGCGGAGGCCGGACTTGAACCGGCGACACAGCGATTATGAGCCGCTTGCTCTGCCTGACTGAGCTACTCCGCCACGCTAACCCGCTACTGGTAACCGGGTTCTGGCGCAGGCGGGCGGCCAGAACCCCTGTCCCAGCGCGGGGGCTGATTTAGCTTACCGGGATTTCGGCGCGCCCGCGCGGCCGGGGCGCTGCCCCGGTTCCCGACGGCCTGGCCGGGAAGCCCGCTAGCGCCAGTCGAAGCGGGAGACCTTGCCGCCCGGGATCATGACCGTGCCGGCGGCGGTGGCCTGGTCGCGCCAGATGGTGTAGCGGCCGGCGGGCAGGCCGGAGTAGATCGCGGCGTACCCGGTGCCGCTGTCGACGGGCCGCTCGCGGACCTGGGCGTGGCTGCGCCGCGCGCCCTGGGCGCCGGCCGGGCTGATCTCGATCTCGTGCCCGGCGAGTTCCCGCGGCGTGTGCAGGATCAGCGCCCCGACACCGGGCCCGATATCGAGCACCACGGTGCCGGGCCCGGTCGGCCCGTGCAGCACTTCGGTCATGGGTGACTATCTCCCGTCTTGCGCCACGACCAACGGCCGGGGCCGGGCATGGCTCGATAAAGATGGTTGTCAAACAGCTAAACGGAAACCCCAGCCGCCGGGCTCAAGCGAGTGGCGCGAGCGCGTCATGGCGACGTCCCGATCGTAACGGCCTTGCCGCCCGCCCGTAGACCATTCGCGAAGGCGGCCGGAAGTCCCGATCAAGATCGGCCGAGCCCGGCTAGCTGGGATTATTCCCGATTGTGGCGGCGGTTACCGCCGAATATCTGGGCCCGGCGAACTCATTGCCAGCTCTTGGCCGCCGCTATGCCGAAGCTGGCCGGCGGTTCACCCGAGTTCGCCGTCTCGCGTGCGGGCCGGCCAGCCGGCCGCGCAAGAGCCCGGCCAGCGTGCCCCCGATCACCACGATGGCCCTCCGGCACCGCACCCTCCTCAGCGCCCCGGCGGGGCTCAGCACTCGACGACGTTGAGGGCCAGGCCGCCGCGGGCCGTCTCCTTGTACTTATCCTTCATGTCCGCGCCGGTCTCGCGCATGGTCTTGATCGCCTTGTCCAGCGATACCTTGTGCTCGCCATCGCCGCGCACGGCCATTCGCGCCGCGGTGATCGCCTTCACCGACGCGATGGCGTTGCGCTCGATGCACGGGATCTGCACGAGGCCGCCGACCGGATCGCAGGTCAGGCCGAGATTGTGCTCGATCCCGATCTCCGCCGCGTTCTCCGCCTGCTCGGGCGTCCCGCCGATGACCTCGGCCAGCGCGCCGGAGGCCATCGAGCAGGCCGACCCGACCTCGCCCTGGCAGCCCACCTCGGCCCCGGAGATGGAGGCGTTCTCCTTGAACAGCACCCCGATGGCGCCCGCCGTCAGCAGGAAGCGGACCACGCCGTCATCGTCGGCGCCGGGCACGAACCGGGTGTAATAGTGCAGGACCGCCGGGATGATCCCGGCGGCGCCGTTGGTCGGCGCGGTGACGACCCGGCCGCCAGCCGCGTTCTCCTCGTTAACGGCCAGCGCGTAGACGGTGATCCACTCCATCGCGTGCAGCGGGTCACCGGTGTTACCGGCCCGCTCCAGGGTCTCGCGCAGATCGCGGGCGCGGCGGCGGACCTTCATGCCGCCCGGCAGCACCCCGTCGGCCGCGCAGCCGCGCTCGACGCACTCCTGCATGACCGCCCAGATGTGCAGCAGGTCCTCGCGCACCTGGGCCTTGTCCCGGCGGACCAGTTCGTTGGCGAGCATGATCTGGCTGATCGGCAGGCCGGTCACCGTCGTGTGGGCCAGCAGCTCCGCGCCGGTGCTGAACGGGTAGGGCACCGGCGTCGTGTCGGCAACGATCTTCGGCTGGCCCGTCTCGTCCTCGCCGAGCACGAAGCCGCCGCCGACCGAGTAGTAGGTCCGGCCGCTCAGCTCCCGGCCGGCCGCGTCGAGCGCGGCGAACCGCATCGCGTTGGAGTGGAACGGCAGCCGCTTGCGCCGGTGCAGGATCACGTCCTCGTCGATGTCGAAGGCGATCCCGGCGGTGCCGGGCAGCGGCAGGACGCCGCTGGCGCGGACCGCGTCGACCAGCGGCTGGGCGGCGGCCGGATCGACGAGCTCAGGCTGCTCGCCGGACAGGCCGAGGACGACGGCCTTGACGCTGCCGTGGCCGTGCCCGGTCGCGCCCAGCGAGCCGAACAGCTCCACGCGCACGCCGGCGACGGACTGCAGCAGGCCGCCATCGGCGACGGACCGCGCGAACATGGCGGCGGCCCGCATCGGGCCGACGGTGTGCGAGCTGGACGGGCCGATACCGACCTTGAACAGATCGAAGACGCTGATCGTCATGGATGCACTCCTCGGAACATCGCTCTTACTCGCCGTCGCGCAGGATCAGCTCGCCACCCCAGGCCAGCATGTCAGGGTCGCGCAGGACCAGGCTGACCAGCCGGCGGCGCGGCCCGGCCGCCTTCGCCTTCTCGACCGCCTCCCGACCGAGGAAGCTGACGTCCGTGCCTAGCTTGCAGGCGAACAGCAGGCCCGCCTCCACCGGGTTGTAGTCGGGGGTCAGCTCGCGGCCGAAGGCGCGGTAGCCCTTCTCCAGCCGGAGCGACGCCGCGCCGGGCCGCACCTCGGTGGACACCGGGCTCGCCTCCCATCTGGGTCATCCCGCCCCGCCCGTCCCTTCCGGGCAGGCTACGAGACCGATCCCAAAAGGTCTAGACTCCAGCGAGCCGATCTTGCTGCCCATTCACGAATACCGGGGAGTTAGGGTCAGAGACAGTCACGGCGGCGCGGGGGGAACGGTCGCCCGTGTCCGCCACGGCGGTGGCGGCCGCGCAGGAGGACGGAGCATGCAGGCAGAGCACGATGCGCCGGACGCGCTAGGTGCGCTGGACGCCGGGCCGCAGGTTAGGTCGCGCCGGCCGCAGGTGCGGTCGCTGGGACAGCAGGCGAGGCGGTCGCGGCTGCCGTCGGGCAGCCTGGCGCGGATATTGCCGGGGAGCCTGGCCAGAATGCCCCCGCAGCTCGTGCGCGGTCTTGGCCAGACCGTGCACGCCCAGATCGAGGACTGGCTGGCCGGCGCGATCGCGGCGGGCCAGCTAGCGCCCGGCGACCGGCTGCCGGCCGAGCATGACCTCGCGGCCTGGCTGGGCGTCAGCCGGATGACGCTGCGGCATGCGCTCAGCGAGCTGGCTCAGCGGGGGCTGGTGATCAGGGCAGTGGGCCGCCACGGCGGCACCTTCGTGGCCGAGCCCAAGCTGGACCAGGACGTCACGACGCTGGCCGGATTCTCCGAGCAGCTGCGCCGGCACGGGATGGTGGCCGGGGCGCGGGTGCTGGCCGCCGCGCAGATTCAGGCCGGCCCGGCCGCCGCGGCCGCCCTGGATCTCAGCGTCGGTGACCCGGTGCACGAGGTGCGGCGCATCCGGCTGGCGGACGGGCACCCGATGGTGCTCGAGCATTCGCAGTTCCCTGCGGCCTTGTTTCCCGGCCTGATCCAGTGCCGGCTGGACGGCTCGCTGTACGAGCTCGCGGAGACTAAGTTCGGGCAGCGGCCGCACCGGGCGAAGGAGACGTTCGAGCCGGTCATCGCGGGCGTCCGGGAGGCCGAGGCGCTTGAGGTGGACGAGGGAGCGCCGCTGATGCTCGTCGAGCGAACCGCTTACTCGCGATCCGGCCTGCCCCTGGAGTTCGCCCGCGACCTGTTCCGGGGCGACCGGACCCGCGTGGTGATCTGGACCTCAGAACTCGTCGGCGAACTCTAGCCGGGCCGTGGTGCGGGCAGTGGCTGACACGGCGGCCGGCGGCCGGTAGCGTCCAGTCATGACAGTCAAGCTAGTAGTCCTCTATACCCAGCCGGCCGACCCCGAGGCATTCGAGCGCCACTACCTCAGCACGCACATGCCGCTCGCCGCCGCGATGCCCGGCCTGGTGCGGGCGGAGACCGGCAGGTTCGCCGCCGGGCCCGCTGGCGCGCAGCAGCCCTACTACCGGTCCGCCGAGCTGTGGTTCGCCGACCAGGAGGCGCTGACCGCGGCGTTCGCCTCGCCCGAGGGCGAGGCCACGGCCGCGGACTACGCGCAGATCGCCCCCGAGGGCTCGATCATGCTGGTCCAGGAACTCGACGACTAGCCCGCATGCCGGACGGGACGCAGCACACCGACACCAAGCCCGCGGCCCCGTCGCCCCGCACCCGCCGCCCGGCGGGGCTGCTGGCGCGCTCGGGACACCTGGAGTACGACCGCATCCTGTTCTTCAGCGACGCCGTGTTCGCCATCGCGATCACCCTGCTGATCGTCGAGCTGCCGACGCCGATCGAGAATGCCCTGAACCGCCATCTGGCGATCCAGTCGGGCAGCCTGCTGCGGGACGCGGCCGCCACCAGCATCCTCGGCTTCGGGATCAGCTTCGGGGTGATCGGCCTGTTCTGGGTGGGTCACCACGGGCTGTTTCGTTATGTCAAGGTCATCGATCGCCCGCTGATGCTACTCAACCTGCTGTTCATCGGGACGATCGCGTTCCTGCCCTATCCGACCGATCTGCTCAGCAGCGTGTCGAACCAGGCGCCGGCCGTGGTCTTCTACGCGGCCTGCGCGGGGGCCGCCGGGCTGTTGGAGACCATCATGTGGCTCTACGCCACACGTGCCCGCGCCGGCCTGGTCGAGAACGTCAGCCCGGACACCCGGCGGCTGATCCTGCTGCGGACCGGCCGGACCCCCGTGATCTTCGCGATCTCGATCGTGATCGCGCAGTTCTCGCCGCGGGCGGCGACCTACTCCTGGCTGGCGATCGTGGTGGTCGGCGTGGCCGCCAGCCGCCGCTACGGACACCACGAAACCGCGGAATCCGCGGACCCCGCTTAGCCCGGCCGGGCCGGGCGGCGGGTCGGGATGACCTCCACGTTCATCGCGTCCAGCCCGGTGATCTCCCAGCCCGACGGCCAGAGTTCCACCGCCGCCCGCGCCTTGGCCAGTCTCAGGCCGCCCACGCGCATCGGCAGGTAGCGCTCGGGCACGACCGGCGCGCACCACAGCTGGCCCGTCGGCATGTCCGGGACGAAGCGCAGCAGGGTATGCACGAGCAGCAGGGGCGCCGCCGCGGCCCAGGCCTGCGGCGAACACGACGTCGGGTACGGCACGGGCGTGCCGAACTCCTGGCGGGAGAAGCCGCAGAACAGCTCGGGCAGCCGGTAGGCGAAATGCTCGGCCGCATCGAGGATCGACTCGGCCACCCGCTGGGCGTGCTCGACGTAGCCGTAGCGCATCAGCCCGGCCGCGCAGATGGCGTTGTCGTGCGGCCACACTGAGCCGTTGTGATAGCTCATCGGGTTGTAGGCGGCCATCGACTGCGCGAGGGTACGGATGCCCCAGCCGCTGAACATGTCGTCGGACATCAGGTGCCGCACCACCGACGCGGCCTTGTCGTTGTCGATGATCCCGGTCCACAGGCAGTGCCCGATGTTAGAGGTCAGCGAGTCGATCGGCCGCTTGTCCCGGTCCAGGCCGACCGCGAACCAGCCTCGGTCGGGCAGCCAGAACCGCTCGTTGAACGCCCGCTTGAGCTGCTTGGCCTTCTTCCGCCACAGCCGCGCGCCGGCCTGGTCACCGGCGCTGGCCGCCAGCTCGGCCCGGGCTTGGTAGGCGGCGTAGACATAGCCCTGGACCTCCGCCAGCGCGATGGGCGGCTCGGCTATCGCGCCGTCCGCGAAGTTGATCCCGTCCCAGGAGTCCTTCCAGCCCTGGTTGGCCAGCCCGTGGCTGGTCTTGCGGCAGTACTCGACGAACCCGTCGCCGTCGGCGTCGCCGTATTCCTCGATCCAGGCCAGCGCGCGGTCGGCGTGCGGCAGCAGCGCGGCGACCGTGGCCTCCTTGAATCCCCAGCGCTGTAGCTCGCCCAGCAGCATCACGAACAGCGGCGTGGCGTCAGCCGTGCCGTAATACGCCTGGCGCCCGCCCAGCGCCATGGCCGAGGCCGGCCCGAACCTGACCTCATGCAGGATCCGGCCGGGTTCCTCCTCGGATGCCGCGTCCACCTCCTCGCCCTGCCAGGCGGCCAGGGTCTGCAGCGTTCCGGCCGCGAGCCCGGCGTCCCACGGCAGCAGCATCCAGGCGGTCAGCAGCGAGTCCCGCCCGAACAGGGCCATGAACCAGGGCGCGCCCGCCGCGACGACCGGCCGCCGGGGATGGGCCGGATCGAAGATGCGCAGCGCGCCCAGGTCCTCGACGCTGCGGTCCAGCACCGCCGCGAGGTTCTGGTCGGCGGTGCGCACCTGCGGGCCGCGGCGGCGCCACTTGCGCAGCCGCTTGGCCGGAATGGCCCGCTCGATCTTCTTGCCGCGCGGATAGCGCAGCGTCATCGGCACTCCGTCGTTGACGGGCACCGCCTCGATGCTGACGGTCCGCTCGCCGTGGCCGGGTATGGCCAGCCGCCAGGTGAGGGAGCCGTCGGCGACCGTCGGCTCGCCGTCGCCGTTGATGACCAGCTCCTGATCGCGGTCCCGGCGGCCGCTGGTGATCACCAGCGAGGAGTCCGCGGCGTGCACGCTGGCCGCGGCCCGGGGCTTGGAGCGGCCCTTGACCTCGAACAGGTCCGCGAAGTCGGCGTCGGCGCCGAGTTCCAGCACGCACCGGACGCTGCGGGCGGCGGTGTTCCTGATCGTGATGTCCTCGCGCATGCCGTCGCCGATGTAACGACGCCGCACCACCAGCAGCGTGCTGTCAGCCTTACCCGCCCGCGGCGGCAGCCGGCCGATGAAGGTGGCCGCATACGGCTCGGCGTGCTGAACCGACAGCGGCTGGGGCTCCTTGCCGTCCACCGTGAGCTCCCACCGCGACAGCACCCGCGTGTCCCGGACGAAAAGCCCCTGCGGGCGGCCCGGCAGGATGTCCCCGCCCGGCTCGCTGATGCAGAAGCTCGAGCCCTCGATCAGCGTGGCGGGGCTACAGGCGCCCTGGCCCTGCGGCGCCTCACCGGAAGCCCAGGGTCCGGTCACTGCGCCACCTCCCTATCCGGTATCGACACATCAGCTAACGGCATGCCTCCAGTCTGCGCCCTGGCGGCCAGCGGCCCGGCAGCCAATGTGGCTGCCGGGCCGCACGCGATCTGACTAGGCGCTGACGAGCGACTCACCTGCCGCGGGAAGCCGGCCGACGAGCTCGCGATCCAGCACGCGGCGGTAGAACCGCTCGTGGTCGCGCGCCATCCGCTGCAGCGAGAACCGCCGCTCGGCGACGTTCCGGCACTGATCCCGGTCGATCTCACCCACCCGCTTGACGGCGCCGATCATCTCCTCCTCGTCGCGGCACAGGTAACCCGTCCGGCCCGGGTCGACGATCTCCGGAGCCGCCCCGTTCGGGAAGGCGAGCACGGGCGTCGCCGAGGCGAGCGCCTCGGCCATCACCAGGCCGAACGGCTCGCGCCAGGTGATCGGGTTCAGCAGCGCGGTAGCCCCGCGCAGCAGCGACAGGCGACGCCGCAGCGGCATCTCCGACGGCGTCTCGTCCTCGGAGGACAGGAGCGGGCGCACCTCGCGGTTGAAGTACTCCAGCTCGGAGGGCTCGCGCATCTTCGTGGCCAGCACCAGCGGCCGGCCGGCCTCGCGGGCGATGCGCACCGCGTGGTGCACGCCCTTGTCGGCGGACATCCGGCCGATGAACATGAGGTAGTCCCCGTCGCCGGGCCCGGCCTGGTGCACGTCCAGGTCGATGCCGTGATGAATGACGGCGGCGACCGGCACGCCGCCCGAGGCCCTGGCCTGCGAGTGCGAGATGCACACGATGGACGCGTGCTTGGCGATCTGGCTCCAGATCGGCCGGGTCTCATCGGTGAACGGCCCGTGATTGGTGGTCACGACCGGCGGCCGCCGCATCCCGGCCACTCCGGCGACTAGCGGCCCGAGGAAGGTGTGGTCGTGGATCAGGTCCACGTCGGCCAGCGCCTCGTAGGCGGCCAGCACGTGCGCGGACTCGGCAACGGTCACGCCGATAGGCGCCACCGGCTGGCGGTAGAGGTACTCCTTGGGCACTGGGCAGGTCGAGTCCCCGACGGTGAAGAGCCGGACATTGTGGCCAAGCTCCTGCAGACCTCGGGCGAGGTTGTCGATGACGAGCTCGGTGCCGCCATAGGCCGGCGGAGGTACAGGCACCCAGGGCGGGGCAATTAGGCCAATCCGCATGTGTGAACTCCTCCTCGTATCGCGCCGCGTGACCGTCACGCTGTTCTCGCCCGCCCGGCCCGAAACTGCGCGCCAGGCATCGGCGAGGTGGGTGCACCGAGCGCAGCCGCGCGGACCCGCCGCGCGGGACCCGGTCATGGTGGCCGGGCCCGGAATGCCGCGCTCTGCGCGCCCACGGGGCGGCGCCAGAGCTAGGCCGATATCGCAATTACTTTGCGTATCGTTTCTATAACCGAGAGTGATCTTCCCGGCGCAATGCGCCGGCAAACTTAGGCCACCGCAAAGCTGGTCATTGCCTGCCGGCACGGAATGGGCGTGCGCAGAGAGAAGGGCCGCCCGCGGCCGGGCCGGGGCGGGGCGGGGCGGCTAGTAGGACAGCACCGCGGCACCGATAAAGCGGTCAGCGGCCAGGTCGGCCAGCGCCCGGTCGGCCCGGTCGAATGCGTAGGGGACGACCGAGACCTCCGGATGCAGGCGCTGCGCCAGCCTGAGGAACTCCTCGGCGTCGCCGCGCGTGTTGGCGGTCACGCTGCGCACCTCGCGCTCCTGGAACAGGTCCTGCTCGTAGTCGAGCGGCGGAATCTGGCTCAGGTAAATGCCCGCGATAGCCAGAATCCCGCCGCGGTCAAGCGCGCGCAGCGCCGCGGGCACCAGGTCGCCGGCCGGCGCGAAGACAATTGCCGCGTCCAGCGGCTCCGGCGTGGGATCGAACGAGTCCTGGGCGGACGCCGCGCCCAGCCCGAGCGCCAGCTCGCGCGCGGCCGGAGCCCGGCTGAACACGTGCACCGCCGCGCCCTGAGCGATGGCGATCTGGGCCGTCAGGTGCGCCGAACCGCCGAATCCCCAGATACCCAGAACGCCGCCGGGCGGAACCTCCGCGCGCAGCAGCGCCCGGTAGCCGATGATCCCCGCGCACAGCAGCGGCGCGAGCTGCTCGTCGGTGAACCCGGTCGGCAGCCGGTGCACGTAGGCGTCGGCGGCGACCAGGTACTCGGCGTAGCCGCCGGGGATATCCCAGCCGGTATAGGTCGAGGCCGGGCAGAGGTTCTCGTTCCCGCGCCGACAGTACCGGCAGGCGTTGTCGGTGCCGGCGAGCCAGGCCACGCCCACCCGGTCACCCGGCCCGAAGCGGACGGCGCCCGGCCCGGCGCTCACCACCTCGCCGACGACCTCGTGGCCCGGCGTCACGTCAGGCCGCCTGGGCGGCAGATCGCCCTCGGCCAGGTGCAGATCGGTGCGGCAGACCCCGCAGCACAGCACCCGGATCAGCAACTCGCCCTGGCCCGGCTCGGGGACCGCCCGGTCGACGAGCCGCAGCGGCCCGGCGCCGCCGGCTGCCACCGCGGACGCCGGTCCCGGCTGATGGACGACCCATGCCCGCATGGCTCCCAGGCTACGCCGCCGCTACGCCGGGTCCCTACGGGCGGAAGGCCGCGGCGGCGACGGCCCGGCCGGCCGCGGCGTGCCGCCAGTACCCGAGCGTGCCCGCCTCCAGCAGCTCGCGGGCCGCCGTGGCCAGCGCGTCGATCGCCACGTAGGCGAACGCGCCGCCGACGGACACCCGGCCGACTCCGAGCTCGGCTAGCCCCGCCACGTCGGGACCGCTGGGCAAGGCGAGCACGTTGACCGGCAGATCGACCGAGGTCACTACCGCCCGGATATCCTCCGGCCTGGTCAGGCCCGGCGCGTACAGGACGTCCGCCCCCGCTTCCTGGTAGCGCCGCAGCCGGGCGATGGTGTCGTCCAGGTCGGGCTGGCCGCGCAGGTAGTTCTCGGCCCTGGCCGTCAGGACCAGCTTGACGGGTCCGCTGTGCGCCGCCTGCGCCGCCGCGGCGATCCGCTCGGCGGCCAGGCCCTCGTCGTAGATGGGCGCGTCAAGGCTGCCGCTGAAATCCTCGATCGAGCAGCCCGCCAGGCCGACCTGGACGGCCAGCGCCACGGTCCGCGCTACGCCGGCCGGCTCGTCGGAGAAGCCGTTCTCCAGGTCGGCCGAGACCGGCAGATCGGTCGCCGCCACGATGAGCGCCGCGTGGGCCAGGCTCTCGTCGCGGCTCACCGCCCCGTCCGGACGCCCGAGCGAGGCCGCGAACCCGCTGCTCGTGGTGGCGAGCGCCGCGAAGCCCAGCGAGGCGAGCACCCGCGCGGAGCCCGCGTCCCAGGGATTGGGCAGCAACAGCGGCTCACCTGGCCGATGCAGCGCACGGAAGCTGTCGGCCCGGTCCGCGGCTGCTGCGATGTCCATCACCGATAAATCACCCACAGGCTAGAGCGGTCAGTTGGGGCTGTAGGGCGAGTACCGGAGGTCGGCCGCCGGGGTCGACGGGAGCGCGCGCAGCATCGTCGTCTCCTTGGCCAGCAGCGCGCGCTCGGCGGTCAGCCGCCGTGCGGCGTCGGGCTCGGCCAGCAGGATCTGCTTATCAGGCAGCTCGACGATGATCGACGCGGCGACGACATAGGAGAGCAGAACGGGCTCATCGGGCAGGTCCGGGACGCTGATCTTCGTGGCTCCCCGGCTGGCGAGCGCGTCCAGGTAGCCGCGGAACGCCTTCTGCACCGCCCGCGCGGCCAGTCCCGCGTCCGCCTCGTCGCCGGTGTCCTCGTCCAGGAGGTCCACCTCCCCCTGCAGGTAGGGCTGCGAGTCGTCCAGCTCGACCAGCCGGAACCGCTGGGTGCCGACCGTGATCAGGTCGTACCTGCCGTCCTCGTACTCCTCCACCTGGCGCAGCGTCGCCGTGCAGCCGACCTCGTGCAGCGCCGAGACGCCGGACACGCCGGTCTCCCGACCTGCCCGGATCGCGATGACGCCAAAACGCTGCGGCTCGGGGCCGGCCAGCAGATCGCGGACGAGCTGCCGGTACCGCTCCTCGAAGATGTGCAGCGGGAGCACGAGACCCGGATACAGGACTGTGCCCAGCGGGAACAGCGGCAGCCTCTCGCTCATGTGGTGACACTATGCCGGTCGCTCGCTCGCGGCCAGTCTCGTGTCCTCAGGCGTCGTAGTCGATGGTGAGCTCATCGGACACCGGCAGCGACTGGCAGGTCAGCACGTAGCCGGCGTCGACCTCGGCCTGATCGAGGGCGAAGTTCCGGCGCATCCGCACCTCTCCGGCCCGGACCCGGGCCCGGCAGGTGCCGCAGACCCCGCCCTTGCAGGCGAAGGGCAGGTCGGGCCGGACACGCTGCGCCCCGTCCAGCACGGGGGTGTCGCGGCCGATGGCAGTCGTGGTGGCCCGGCCGTCGAGGATGACCGTGACCGCGCTGGCCGGAACCGCACCATGGCCAGCTGGCACCCGCTCCTCGTGCCGCTCGGGCTCCGGGGGCACCTCCTCGACGTAGAACAGCTCGCGACGCACCCGCCCGGCCGGCACGCCGAGCTCCGCCAGCACCGCCATCGCATCGGTGACCATGCCGAACGGGCCGCACAGCCACCAGTGATCCACGCCGCCGATGTCGCAGATGGCCGGCAGCAGCCGCCGGAGCCGGGCCGCGTCCAGCCGGCCGCTGAACAGCTCGACCTCCTGCGGCTCGCGGGACAGCACGTGCACGAGCTGCAGCCGGGCCGGGTAGGAGTCCTTGAGGTCGGCGATCTCGTCGGCGAACATGACCGAGCCGGCTCGCCGGTTGCCATAGAGCACGGTGGCCCGCGCCCGGGGATCGGTCAGGACCGAGGCGGCGATCGACAGCACCGGGGTGATCCCCGAGCCGGCGGCGATGAGCACGTGCCGGGCCGCGATATCGAGATCGGGGGTGAACGAGCCGGCCGGGGGCGCCGCCTCGATCCGGTCGCCGGGCCGCACCTCGCGGACCAGCCAGCCGGACAGGGCCCCGCCGGGCACCTCCCGTACCCCGATGCGCGGCGCGCTGCCGGCCGGCGAGCAGATGGAATAGGACCGGCGCTCGTCGCGGCCCGCGCTAACGCGGCGGACAGTGAGCGACTGGCCGGGACGGAACCGGAACTGCTCGGCGAACTCGGGCGGCACGTCAAAGGTGACGGCGACGGCGTCGTCACAGAGCCGGTCGACCTCCGCGACGAGCAACTCCCGGAACTGGCGCCGCGGCACGGTCAGATCTCCTTGATGTGCTCGAACGGCTCGCCGCAGACGCGGCAGCGATAGAGGTCCTTGCAGGCGGTGGCGCTGAACGCCGCCGTCAGCCCGGTGTCCGACGAGCCGCAGGACGGGCAGGCCAGGCCGGCCCGGCCGGTCGTCAGCGTCAGCGGCACCGGTCCAGCGGCGGCGCGGCGCGGCGCGGGGCCGGGTGGCGCGATCCCGGCGGCCGCCAGCTTGCGCCGGCCCTGGGCGGTGATCCAGTCACTGGACCAGGCCGGGCTCAGTACCGTCCGCACCTCGACCTCGGCGAACCCGGCCGCGACCAGCCGCCGGGACACGTCCGCGCTCATCTCGCGCAGCGCCGGGCAGCCGGTATAGGTGGGGGTCAGGGACACGACGACGCGCGCGCCGTCGGCGGTCACGTCGCGCAGGACCACGTCGCGCAGGATGCCGAGGTCATCGAGCGTGAGCATGGGCAGTTCCGGGTCCGGCACGGCCGCTGCGACCGCCCGCGCTCGGGCCGCCAGGCTCACCATGTCGCCCCCGGACAGGCGCGCGCGACGCTCTGCAGCTCGGCCAGCAGGTCTCCCATCGCCTCGGTGTGCGCACCGCCGCGCCCGGCGGCCTCCGGCAACGCCGGGCTGTCGGGCCAGGCCAGGCCGGCCAGGTCCAGGACGTTGGTGATCACCGCGTCGAACTCCGCCCGGAGGCTGGCCGGCTCCGCGGCGACCTGGCCGGCGATCAGCCGTCGTTCTGTATCCGTGCACGTAAAAAGCTCGGCCGTGAGCGGCGCTACCGCGGCCAGCCCGGCCACCATCCGGCCGCGGGAGTACTCGGTGCCGCCGGCGAGCCGGAGCAGCCACTGCGCGGCGTAGTCGCGGTGATACGTCACCTCCTTGACGCCCTTGGCGGCCACGGCGGCGAGCACCGGGTCGCGTGCGGAGCGCAGCCGGTCCAGCAGCGCGAGCCGCCAGGTGCTGAAGACCAGCAGCCGGGCGATCAGGCCGCCGAAGTCGGCGTCGGTGACCTCCGCGAGCGTAACGTTGCGGAACTCCGGCTCACTTCGGCGCAGCGCGTAGTCGTCCTCGTCCCGGCCGCTGCCGTCGGCGTGGCCGGCCCTGGCGAGCAGCAGCCGCGCCTGGCCGAGCAGGTCCAGGGCGATGTTCGCCAGCGCGGTCTCCTCCTCCAGTTCGGGGGCGCGGGCCAGCCACTCCTGCAGGCGATGGGACATGATCAGCGCGTCGTCGCCGATCATCAGGCAGTAGGCGGCGAGGTCCGCTCCGGCCACGCCGTCTGGGACGGAGGTGTCCACTCCGGCCAGGGGGTCGGCGAAGCCGGTCCCGAAGGCCCAGCGCTGATCGCCGGACTCCTGCGCGATCGCCTCGTAGGCGGTGTCGAATCCCATGGTCAGGCTCCCCGGTGCCAGGCGGCGAACATCAGATGTGCGGGACGGAGTCGGGGATGTCGTAGAAGGTCGGGTGCCGGTACACCTTGTCGCCGCTGGGCGCGAAGAACGGGTCCTTCTCGTCCGGGCTGGACGCGGTGATGTCGGCGGCCGCCACGACCCAGATGCTGACTCCCTCATTGCGCCGGGTGTAGAGGTCGCGGGCGTGATGCAGGGCCATCCGGGCGTCGGCGGCGTGCAGCGAGCCGACGTGCACGTGGTTCAGGCCTCGCTTGCTGCGCAGGAACACCTCGAACAGGGGCCAGTCGGAGCGGGCCTGATCGGCGTTCATGCCGCGGCCCCCTTGCCCCCGGCCTGCTTGGCTCCGTCCTGGCGGGCCGCGTCCTGGCGGGCCGCGTAGGCGAGTGCGGCTTCCCGGACCCAGGCGCCGTTCTCGTGCGCGGCGCGCCGGCGCTCGATGCGCTCCGCGTTACAGGGACCGTTGCCCTGGATGACCTGCTTGAACTCGGCCCAGTCCGGCTGCCCGAAGTCGTAGTGACCCCGATCGGCGTTCCAGCGGAGCCGCGGGTCGGGCAAGGTCACGCCGAGCGCGTCGGCCTGCGGCACCGTCATGTCGACGAACCGCTGCCGCAGGTCATCGTTGGTATGCCGCTTGATCCGCCAGCGCATCGACTGCGCGGTGTTCGGCGAGTCGGCGTCGGGCGGCCCGAACATCATGAGCGACGGCCACCACCACCGGCTGGTGGCCTCCTGGACCAGTTCCCGCTGCTGACTGGTGCCGCGCATCATGGTCATCAGCAGCTCGTACCCCTGGCGCTGGTGGAACGACTCCTCCTTGCAGATGCGGATCATCGCCCGCGCGTACGGGCCGTACGACGACCGGCACAGCGGCACCTGGTTGCAGATCGCCGCGCCGTCGACGAGCCAGCCGATGATGCCGACGTCGGCGAAGGTGAGCGCCGGGTAATTGAAGATCGAGGAGTACTTCTGCGCGCCGCTGATTAGTCGCCTGGTCAGGTCACCCCGGTCCGCGCCGAGCGTCTCGGCGGCAGAGTAGAGGTACATGCCGTGCCCTGCCTCGTCCTGCACCTTCGCCAGCAGGATGGCCTTGCGCCGCAGCGACGGCGCGCGGGTCACCCAGCCGCCCTCAGGCTGCATGCCGATGATCTCGGAGTGCGCGTGCTGCGCGATCTGCCGGATCATCGACTTGCGGTAGCCGTCGGGCATCCAGTCGCGAGGCTCGATGCGCTTATCGCGGGCGACGGTCTCGTCGAAATAACGCTCGAGCGGCCCGGTGTCCTCCTGAGCGCCGGTCATGAGCTTCTCCCTGCGGTATACAGACCGATCGTTCGGTATGCTACCTTGCCAAGATGGCGGATGGCCAGGGCACACGGCCCGGAACAGAGCCAGGAACACGACCGGAGAGCACAGGGAACAAGGCCGGGCGCGGGCGGCGCGGGCGCCCCGGTTATGACCTCGAGTCACTGCTGGCTGTATCCGTCACCGTTTTCAACGAGCGCGGTTATGACGGGACCAGCATGGAAGATCTTTCCCGTCGTCTCGGCATCGCCAAGTCCTCGATTTACCACCATGTGGACGGCAAGGAAGACCTGCTGCGCATGGCGCTCGACCGCGCTCTGGACGGGCTCTTCGCCGTCGCCGCACAGGCCCAGGCGCGCGCCGAGCCGGCTATCGACCGGCTAGAGTTTCTGGTCCGGGGCAGCGTCGGCGTGCTGACCGGTTACCTGCCGCACGTGACGCTGCTGCTGCGGGCCCGCGGCAATACACCGACCGAGCGGCGGGCACTGGACCGGCGCAGGCAGTTCGACCAGATTGTGGCTGACCTGGTCAAGGAAGCCGAGCGCGACGGCGATATCCGGCCCGACATCGACCCGGCGGTGACGGCGAGACTCCTGTTCGGAATGGTAAACTCGGTGGTCGAGTGGTACCGGCCGGACGGGCGCGGCGACGACGACGAACTAGCCAGTGCGGTATGCGCCATGGCGTTCGAGGGCTTGCGCATTCGCCGCGCGGGCCAGCCGGGCATTGCCCGCAGTGATCAACTGGAGCGGCTTTTGCCAGACGGTTCGAGTTCGCCGCACTTACCTGGCATTATAGAGCTTGATGAAAAACTCAGCCGCATCCCGCCGCTTCCCGGTGACCGTTACCCGCCTTCCGGTAGTGCGCTGTCAGGTTTGCCAGCGCACTATCGCACATCAGCCCGGAAAGGCAAGCGAGGTCCTGACCGAGCATTACCGCCGCGCGCATCCGGCGAAGCTGGGCCTGCCCGCCCAGTAAGCCCCGCCCAGTAAGCCCCGGCAGTAAGCTGGCCGGTAAAGCTCCCTATTGCAGGGAGCGCTACCTGCTTTCGGGTCGCTCGCACGCCATCCGGTGAATTCTCCTAGCGTGACCGAGATGACGCGCCGGGTAGACCCGGGGTAGACCCCATTTAGTCGCCGGACCGGATGTCGGTGTCGTCGTTCGGCACTACGTGGACCGCCGCCTCTTCCGCCGTCGCCGCACCGCCGTCAATCCCGGCGTCGTGGGCGATCAGGCTGGCCTCGGCGTCGGAGTGCGCCCCCTCGTCGTCGGCGACCAGCCGGCCCGCCCGCGGATCTGGGCCGGTATCGAGCAGCAGCCCGTCGAGGTCCTCATCCCCGGCGTCCCCGTCCCCCTCAAGGTCATCCGGATTCTCCTCTTCCTCGAACTGGAGGGCAGGGTCGGGCTCCTCCTCGGCCAGCAACTGGTCGAGCGACTCCCCCGCTTCCTCCTCGGCGGCCGTCGAGCCGAACCTCATCCCGGCCGACCACCGGTCCGAGGGAATGATCCCCTGGTCGAGCGGGTCGTCTCCGGGGTCGCCCTCCAGCGTGTCAGAGGCGTCCAGTACCCCTTCGTCCTCAATGTCGTCCTGCTCGGGAGTCTCATACTCGGTCATGTCTCCCAGCTCCTCTCCATTGCGTCTATCGCGGCGCCCGGCGCGCTGGGCGGGATCTCCGCCGAGTCCGTCAGGCGCAGCTTCCGCCGGGCCCGCTCATAGAACGTAGTGCGCCCCAGCCGGACTACTCGCGCGGCCCCGGGCCGCGGCAGCAACTCGATCTGATCGCCGGGGCCGACGTGGGCGGCGACCTGGCCATCGACCTCGACCGCGAGCCGCCCGCTCGCAGGCAGGATTTCCAGCAGCAGGCTGTCCTGCACCGACAGCACCAGGCCCCGGTTGTACGCCGAATGCGGCGCGGCCGGGGTGACCAGCAGCGCCTCGACCGCGGGGCTCACGATCGGGCCGCCGGCCGAGAAGCTGTAGGCGGTGGAGCCGGTGGGGGTCGCGACCACGACCGCATCGGCGGCGTAGCTGACGAAGGGATGTCCCGCGACTCGGACCGCCACCGACGCGCTGGCCTGCCCGGGGAAGCGGACGACGGCGACATCGTTAAACGCGGTTACCACCTGCGCGCCGATCACGGCGTCGACGGCCAGTCGCGGCTCGATGGTGAAATCATGGGCGTCGATGGCCGACAGTGCGCCGGGCAGGTCGGGGACGTCGACTTCGGCCAGGAAGCCCAGCTTGCCCAGGTTTACCCCGAGGACCGGGGCCCGCTGGCGGTCGGCTAGCCGCATCGCTCGGAGCATCGTCCCGTCACCCCCGAGGCTCACGACCAGGTCCGCGCGCCGGCCTAGCTCCTGCGCGGTGACCGCGATCGCCGCGCAGTGCAGCCTGACGATCTCCTCATTGATGCCGAGGACCTCCGCGCCGCTGTGCGCGGCCCAGTCCAGCACCGCGTTCACGGCGCCGTCGGAATCCCGCTTGGGGTGCAGGACAAGCCCGACCGAATGCATGAGCCCACGCTACCCGGCTGACCATCGCGCCGAGGATGGGCCGGCGGCGCGGCGGATGAGCTACCAGGACTCCAGCGTCATCGCTTCCCGGTCGCCGGCCGGCTAAGTCAGGACGCCGCTACGGAGGAGGTAACGGCCCGCGGCCGGATGTCCTGGCCCTCGACGGCCTCCCCGCAGCCGGCGCACACCACCTGGGGTACCAGCCGGTGATCACCGTGGTGCTCCAGCACCAGCGGCGGCCCGTCGGCGCCGGCCAGGTGCTCGTCGCCCCACCTCATCAGGGTCAAGATGACCGGGTAGAGGTCCCGGCCGGCCTTGGTCAGTCGGTACTCGAAGCGCGCCGGATGCCCGGAGTACTGCCGCCGGTCGAGGATGCCCGCGGCGGTCAGGGTGCGCAGGCGGGCGGCGAGCGTGTCGCGGGGCGCACCGGTGCGCCGGACGATCTCGTCGAAACGGCGGTTGCCCAGGAACACCTCGCGCACGGCGAGCAGGGCCCATTTCTCGCCGACGATCTCAAGGGTGCGGGCCACGGAGCACACTCGCGGCTGAACGGCGGACGTCATGATCCGATGATACCTAGTGAGTCCAGATTCTGGACGGACAAGCCGATGGCGGATAGGCTGAGTCCAGATTCCAGACTAACTAGATTCCGGACTAACGCAGAGGATGCCCGTGAGCTCCCGCCGCCCCACGACCGCTTCCCCGCCCGCCGCCAGGTTTCCGGCCTCGCCCGCGCCCCCAGCGCCGTCCGCGCCCGGCGCCGCCGCGAGCAGCCGTCAGATCACGACCGTGGTCGGCGTTCTGTCGCTGGCCGTGTTCATGTCGAGCCTGGACCTGTTCATCGTCAACCTGGCCTTCCCCTACATCGGCCGCGAGTACACCGGGACCAGCCTGAGCTCGCTGTCGTGGGTGCTCAACGGCTACACCATCGTCTTCGCCGCCGTTCTCGTGCCGGCCGGGCGGTGGGCCGACCGGGTGGGTCGCCGCCGCCTGTTCGCCGCCGGCCTGGTCGCGTTCAGCTTCGGCTCGCTGCTGTGCGGCCTGGCCCCCGGGGTACCCGAGCTGATCGGCGCCCGGGTCATCCAGGCGGTCGGCGCCGGCCTGATGGTGCCGGCGTCGCTGTCGCTGCTGCTGGCGGCGGTTCCGGCCGCATCCCGGGCCCGGGCCATCGGCACCTGGTCGGCCCTCGGCGCCCTGGGCGCGGCGCTCGGCCCGGTGATCGGCGGCAGCCTCGTGCAGATCAGCTGGCGGTGGGTGTTCTGGATCAACCTGCCGGTGGGGCTGGCTGCCGTCCTGCTCGCCAGCCGGGTGATCCCGGAAAGCAAGGACGAGCGCGTCCAGGGCCGGCCGGACCTGCTGGGCGCCGGGCTGCTGGCCGCCGCGGTCGGCCTGATCGCCCTGGCCCTAGTCGAAGCCCCGGACTGGGGATGGGGCTCGGCCCGCGTCGCCGGCCTGCTGATCGCGGCGGTGGCCTGCGGCGCCGCCATGGTGGCCAGGTCGCGGCGGCACCCCTCCCCAGTGATCGAGCTGAGCCTGCTCCGCTCGCGGACGTTCAGCGGGACGTTCGCCGCCTCGATCCTGTACTACGCAGGCTTCGGCGCGTTCGTCCTGAACTCGGTGGAGTTCCTCACCGGCGAGTGGCGTTACTCCGCCGTGCGGGCCGGCCTGGCGATCGGGCCGGGACCGCTCATGGTCCTGCCGTTCGCGCGGCTGGTCGCGCCGCGCCTGGCGACCCGGCTCGGCGGCGCCGGGCGCGTCGCGGTGCTCGGCTGCGCGGTCAATGCCGGCGCCCAGCTGCTGTGGCTCGCCCTGATCCAGTCCGATCCGGCCTACCTGACCCGCCTGCTCCCGGTCCAGCTCATCGGCGGGGCGGGGGTCGGCCTGACGATCCCGTCGCTGCTGAGCGCCGGCAGCACGTCGCTGCCGCCCGATCGCTTCGGCACCGGCAGCGGCGTGCTGAACATGGCCCGCCAGGTCGGCACCGTCCTCGGCGTGGCCGGCCTGGTCGCCATCCTGGCCCGCCTCGGCTCGGCCGATCCGATCACCATCTATCGCCAGGGCACGGAGCTGATCATCGCGTTCTTCGTCGCCGCCGGCGTCGTGGCCGCGGGCCTGCTGACCGGCCGGCCGCTCCTGCGCGGGGCCTGGTACGCGGGGCCTGGTACGCGGGGGGTGCGGGAGGACTGGGAAGCTAGAACCGACCATGAAGGAGGTTCTCATGAGCAGCCAACCGACGGCCGCGGCGGCCGGCACGATTGACATCGGCGGGGATCTGACCGTCAACCGGCTGGGCTACGGCGCGATGCGCATCACCGGCCAGGGCATCTGGGGTGCGCCACCGGACCGGGACCTGGCCAAGGCGGCCCTGCGCCGTGCGGTCGAACTCGAGGTCAACTTCATTGACACGGCGGACTCCTACGGCCCGCAGGTCAGCGAGACTCTGATCGCCGAAGCCCTGTACCCCTATCCGGATGACCTGGTCATCGCGACCAAGGGGGGCTACCTGCGGCCGGGCCCGAACCGCTGGGAGCCAGACGGCCGCCCGGAGCATCTCCGGGAAGTCTGCGAGGGCAGCCTGCGCCGCCTGCGGCTCGACCAGATTCCCCTGTACCAGTTCCACCGGCCCGATCCGAAGGTACCGATCGCCGAGTCCATCGGCGCGCTCCTGGAGCTGAAGAACGCGGGGAAGATCCGGCATATCGGGGTATCGAACTTCTCCGAGGCGCAGTTGCGCGAGGCGGCGGAGATCACCCCGATCGTGTCGGTGCAGAACCGCTACAACGTCGGCGACCGTTCCTCAGACTCCGTGGTCGACCTGTGTGACCAGGAGCAGATCGTCTTCATTCCCTGGGCGCCGATCCAGGACACCGAGCGCAACGTCGGGGCGGAAGTGGCCGCCGACCGCCTCGGCGTGTCCGTGCGGCAGGTCGTGCTGGCCTGGCTGCTGGCCAGGTCGCCGCAGATCCTGCCGATCCCCGGCTCGGGATCCGCTGAGCACGTCGAGGCGAACGTAGCGGCCGCGGCGCTGGAACTGAGCCCGGACGAGATCGACGCGATCTCGAAGGGCGGGCTGCTCCCCGAAGATTAACTTGCGATGGTCGCGGTCGGCCTATTCTGAGCGGGGAAACCGCATTTCCCGCGGTGCGCCCGGAGAGGCAGAGCAATGATCCGCAGGAATGGCCAGGCCGTCATCTCTCCTAGCCGACACGGCGTCCCTAGCCGACGCGGCGTCGCCGGCCTGGCCGCCGTCGTGCTGCTCAGCGGCTTCGGGCTGGCGGGCTGCGGACTCGGCAAGGCCGTCAGCGCGGTTAAGAAGGTGACCGACAACGTTGCGGCCGACAAGGCCACCATCGACGAGTTCACGTCCGCCATGAAGTCCGGTCCGACGACGTTCGTGGCGACGTACGTGACGACCGGTTCGTCGCCGACGAAGGTGATCTACGCCGCCCGGCCGCCGAAGGAGCTCGCCTTCTCCGAGACACCATCGGGCGCCAGCAACGTCTTCACCGGCATGGACATCATCGTGAACTCCTCGGGTGAGTACTCCTGCGCCTCGCTCAGCCCGCCGGGCTCGGGCGGCTCGCGACCGCGCTGGTCATGTCAGAAGCTGGGCACGGCCGGAGCCGCCGCCCGGAACGCGATCCTCGACTTCTACACGCCCGCGCACTGGGTGGCGTTCCTGCGAGGCTTCTCGCTGGCGGCCGGCTTTGCCGGAGACAAGGTCACCTCCTCGCACCTGACCCTCAACGGGTTCAGCATGCGCTGCGTCGGCTTCGTCGCCCCGGCGATTCCGGGCACCAGCAAGATCTGCACGACCGCCCAGGGCGTCCTCGGATATGTCAAGGTCGCCTCGAACACCACCAGCTTCGAGATCAGGTCCTTCTCGACGTCGCCGAAATCCTCGCTGTTCAGGCTGCCACCGGGCGCCACCGTCACCACCGCGGGCCGGGGAACCACGTAGCCGCGAGCGCCGCCAGCGCGGGATCCACGATCGCGGGCCCAGCGGGATTCGGGCCGACCGCGTAGACCGCGTCTACGGGACGGTAGCCACGTTTCTGGCCAGCATGCTCCTCTTCACGGCCGCCGGGCGCTCGGGCCGGTCGGACCGGCCCGGCTGGTCAGGCTGGTCGCGCTGGTCGAGGACCGCGAAGCCGGGCGGCAGCAGGGCGGCGGGCTCACCAGGACCCAGGCACCAGGCCGCGGGCATGCCCGGCCGCGCGCGGCGCGCCGCCACGGTGAACGCCTCCCAGGCGAGCAGCCCCCCGCAGGCCACCGCCTCGGCCGCGCCGGCGAAGGCCGCTCGATCCCAGTAACCGGTGCACAAGACGAGCGCGTACCGCCCCCGCTCCGGGCGCCAGGCGGTGAGGTCGGCGTGGACCAGCGTGATCAGCTCGGCCAGCCCGCGGCGCCCGGCCTCGGCGGCCAGCAGGCCCAGGGCGACATCGGAGCAATCCACGGCCGTTACGGTCCGGCCCATGGCCGCCGCCGCCAGGGCGCTACCCGACGGCCCGCTCGCCAGGTCGAGGACCGGCCCCGCCGGCAGCTCCATCGCCAGCGCCCGCACCGCCAGCGGGTGCGCGGCGAACGAGGGAACGAACCCGGCACCGTACCGGGAATTCCAGCGCAGCCGGTCCGGATGGGCCAGCAATGTCGCCGGAACGGACACCGCGGCGCCCGTCCTACGATCCCGCCGCGACGAGGCGAACCCCGGCGGCGTGCCGTCTGGCCAGCTCGCGGTAGGTCTGCGGGTTGCTCTCGACCCAGCGCTTCGCGCCACCGGTCACCGAGCCGGCGATCCGGGCGGGAACGCCGACGGCGAGCATGCCATCGGGGATCTTCATCCCCGGCGGGACCGTGGCCCCGGCCGCCACCAGCGCGCGGCGTCCGACGATCACGCCGTCCAGCACCGTGGCGCCGTTGCCCACCAGCGCCTCTTCCTGAACGAGCGCGCCGTGGACCACGCAGAGGTGACCGATCGTCACGCCCTCGCCGATCTCAGTCACGGGGTCGGCACCGCCGTGCAGCACCGACCCGTCCTGCACGTTAGCGCCCCGCCGCACGATGATCGGCCCGAAGTCGGCCCGGAGCACGCACCCGTACCAGATGGAGGCATCGGCCTCGACGCGGACGTCCCCGACCAGGGTGGCGGTCGGCGCGATCCACGCCGAGGGGCTGACGGTCGGCTCACGGCCCTCGAATGCGAATAGCGGCATCCGCCCATCATGCCCCAGCCGCGAAGGCGCGGGGAT
>DATKRH010000224.1:0-32643 GCA_035532295.1 Streptosporangiaceae bacterium | reverse complement strand
GGGATGGTGGGACGACAACTGCACGGTCAGGCCGTGGGGATTCGACCTGGCTGGCATCACTGTCCCGGTCCTGTTGCTGCACGGCAGGCAGGACATGATGGTGCCGTTCGGCCACGGCGAATGGCTGGCCGCGCACATTCCCGGCGTCGAGGCCCGGCTGCTCGACGACGACGGGCACCTGACGCTACTGCAGAATCGTGTACCCGAGGTGCATGCCTGGCTGGCAGAACACCTATAGCGCGCCAGGACACAGCGCCGGCGTGCTCGCCCAGGAACTCCAGATCAGCCCGGGGCGTCAGTGCCGGGCCGTCACCGGGTTCGCCGCCGCGAGCCCGGCCCGCAGTTCACGCTTGAGGATCTTGCCGCTGGCGTTGAGCGGCATCTCCGCGATGACCGTGACCACCTCGGGCACCTTGTAGGCGGCGAGCCGCTCCCGGCAGAACCGCCGGATGGCGTCCCGCTCGATCGCGGCCCCGGCCTCAGCGGTGAGGAAGGCGACGACGATCTCGCCCCAGTGCTCGTCGGGCTGGCCGACGACCGCGACCCCGGTGACCCCGGGGTAGTCCGCCAGGACTGTCTCGATCTCGATGGGGTAGATGTTCTCGCCGGCCCGGATGATCATGTCCTTGCTGCGGCCGGCGAGGTAGAGGTATCCGTCCTTGTCCATCCGCGCGAGGTCACCGCCCCAGAACCAGCCGTCCCGGATGGCGCGCGCCGCCTCCTCGGGCATCTCCAGGTAGCCGGACATGACCGCGGTGCTGCGGGTGACGATCTCGCCCACCTCGCCGGGCGGAACGTCCTGGCCGTCCTCGTTCACCAGGCGGAGGTCGACACCGAACGCGGGCTTGCCGATCGACCCGAGCAGGTGCTCGGCGCCGGCCGCGGCCCGCCGGTGATCGGCGGCCGACAGCGACGCCTGCAGCCCGCCCTCGGTGGCCGCGCCGAATGCGTTGATGAAGTCGCACTTGAACACGCTCATGGCCCGGCGCAGCAAGGCCGGGGTCATCGGCGCCGCACCGTAGATGATCGACCGCAGGCCCTCGTAGGTGCCGTCGGCGACTCGGGGATCGCTCAGGAGCCGGCTGATCATCGTGGGCACGAGGAAGGCCCCGGTCAGCCGGCCAGACTGCATCCAGCGCAGCACCGGGCCCGCGTCGAACTGCGGCAGGATCAGGGTGGGAAAGCCGCGCATGATGTGCATGAAGATCATCGCCTGGCCGGCGATGTGAAAGATCGGCGATGCGGTGTAGCGGAATTCTTCCGCCATGATCTCGTAGTCAATCGACATGTTGAGCGCCAGCGCGTTCAGCATGCGCTGGGACTGGAGCACGCCCTTGGGCAGCCCGGTCGTGCCGCTGGTGAAGGCCAGCGCGAGGACGTCCTCGTCCTGGACTTCCACGAAGGGCTCGACATCGTGGCCTTCGCCCAGCAGGGCGTCAAACGGGAGCAGCCGGTCACCATCGAGCGAGCACAGCAGGGTGATGCCGGTCAGCAGCGGGGCGAGGGCGGCCACGCGCTCCAGGTAGCGCCCGCTGCTGAACAGTGCCCTCGGCCGGGCCTTGCGCAGGAGCGTCAGGACCTCCGCGTCGGCGAGCCTGTTGTTGAGCGGCACGTAGACCACGCCGAGCTTCATGCAGGCGAGGATCACTTCCACGTACTCACCGCTGTCGGTCCCGAGAATGGCCACCCGGTCACCCTTGGCCAGCCCGCGGCGCCGGAGCGCGTCGGCGAGCCGGTTGACCCGCTGGTTGGTCTCGGCGAAGGAGCGGCTCGTCCCGTCGCCGAAGACAAAACAGTCCCGGTCCGGGAACCGCTGCGCGCTCAGCCGCAGGAAATCGCCCGCCTGAATGGTGCTGACGTGCACCGCACTCACCTCTTCTTCGAGCTTGCGGCGGCGGCTGGCCGGGGCCAGCGCGCGAGGCCGACAGCGACGTCGCGGTCGCGTGACCGAGGATGGCTGACGTCGATGAACGGTGTCAACCGCGGCCCGGTACCGTTCCGGTCAGGTCCGGTGATCGTGATCATGCCTCGCGGCGCCGTCGCCCAGGTAGGCCTGCTCCAGGTCGGGGCTGTCGCGCAGGGTGGCGGCGTCACCGTGCGCGGTGATCCGGCCGTAGGCCATGACGTACGCGCGATCGGCCAGGCGCAGCGCCCGGTCAGCCAGCTGCTCGACCAGCAGCACCGTGCCGCCCTCGGTCTTCACCTGGGTCAGCGCGGCGAACACCTCGTCCAGGATGATGGGCGCCAGGCCGAGCGACGGCTCGTCCAGGATCAGCAGGTGCGGCCTGCGCACCAGGGCCTGGCTGATCGCCAGCATCTGCTGCTGCCCGCCGCTGAGGAATCCGGCGTAGTCCCGCATCCGGGTCTTCAGCGCCGGGAAGACCTCCAGCACCGCGCCGATGCGCGCCTGCTCCTCGCCGCGCGTGAGCCCGGCACCGTACATGCCCAGGATGAGGTTGTCCTCGACGGTCTGCTTGCTGAACAGCCGGCGCCCCTCGGGGACATGCAGCAGCCCGGCCCGCGTGATCCGCTGCGGCGACCTTCCGCGCAGGTCACGGTCCTGGAAGCGAACAGAGCCCTGCGACACCGGGATGAGTCCGGAGATCGCGCGCAGCAGCGTCGACTTGCCCGCGCCGTTACTGCCCAGCACCGCGACCGTCTCCCCCTGGCGGACGGACAGGCTGACATCACGCAGAACGGGAACGCGGCCGTACCCGGCGCTGAGATTCTCGACCTCCAGCAGCGGGGGTGACAGGGCGGTCCTGGGCGCGCTCATACGACCACCCCCAGATAGGTCTGGCGGACGCGCGCGTCGGCGAACACGTCGTCCGGCTCGCCGGAGAGCACGATCTTGCCGCGGTCCAGGACGGTGACCGCCTGGCAGACGTCACGGATCCAGCCGATGTGGTGCTCCACGATGAGGATCGTCATGCCGCTGCCGCTCAGCTGCCGGACCAGCTCGTGGAGCAGGCCCAGTTCCTCGCTGGACAGTCCCGCGGCCGGCTCGTCGAGCAGCAGCAGCCGGGGATGCGCCATGAGAGCGCGGGCGATCTCGACCATCCGCTGATGGCCGTGCGGGAGATCCCCGGCCCGCTGTCCGGCGCGGCCGGCCAGGCCCAGCGGCCTGAGCAGCTCGACTGCCCGCTGACCGAGCTCGCGGGCTTCCCGGCGCGCCCGCGGCAGCCGCAGCAGGATCTCCGCGGTGGTGGCCCGCTCGACCGACGAGCCGCCCAGCATGACGTTCTCCCACACCGACAGTTCCGGCAGCAGCCGAGGCGTCTGGAACGTCCGGGCCACGCCCAGGCTCGCCAGCCGGGCCGGGGGCGTGCCGGTGAGCAGCGTGTCGCCTAGGCTCACCCGGCCCCGCGAGGGGATGTAGAGGCTGGTGATGACGTTCAGCAGCGTCGTCTTTCCCGACCCGTTCGGGCCGACCAGACCGTTGATGCTGCCCGGCTCGAGCACCATCGACACGTCTTCCAGCGCGTGCAGCCCGCCGAAGGCCATCGTCACCTGGTCGACAACGAGCCGGCCCGATTTCCCGGCCCCGGGGACGCGCACGACATCGGCGATCGACGTGCGCCGGTCCGCCGCGATGCGGGGTAGCTCGCTGGCCCGGCCGCCGGCCGCCGCCGGACCGGCCGTCCCTGGCCGTCCGGGCAGCTTCCACCGCGCGGGCCAGACGGCGGCCGCCACGCGCTCGAGGGCACCCATGATGCCGTCGGGGGCAAATGCCATGAACGCCAGGAGCACCCCGCCGTAGATCACCTCGCGCCAGGACTGGAGGGAGGTCAGCAGGTCCGGCACCGCGAAGAACACCATGGCCCCCACGACGGGCCCGAGCAGCCGGCCCGCGCCTCCGGCGACGACGATGACGATGAAGAAGATCGAGAAGTCGGAGGTGAAGTCGCTGGGCGAGATGACCTGCTGGGCGATGGCGAAGATAGCCCCCGCGGCGCCGGCGTACGCGCCGCTGACCGCGAAGACGGTCAGCTTCAGCCGCACGATCCGGACGCCGGAGATGGTCGCCGCCTCGCCGCCGGCCTTGACCGCGATCAGCCCGCGGCCCAGGCGCGAGTTCGCGAACGTCGAGTAGAGCAGCAGCCCGAGCGCGTTGATGACGAGCACGACCCAGTACAGATCCTGCGACGAGACGTTCTCGCCGATGCCGACCAGGCCGTTGACGCCCCCGGTCGCGTTCTGCCAGTAGTCGATGATCCCGACGACCGCCGCGCTGAACGCCAGCGACGCCAGCGCGAAGTACCACGTGGACAGGCGCAGCGCGGGCAGGCCCATGACGATGCCGGTCACCATGCCGATGAGCGTCGCCGCGATCGCGGCCGGCCACAGCCCCCAGCCCACGTGCACGATCAGCATGCCCGCGCCGTACGCGCCGATCGCGACGATCCCGCCCTGCCCGAGCGAGGCCTGCCCGCCCAGCCCGTACAGCAGGTTCATCCCGATCCCGACCAGCGCGTAGATGCCCACGCCGGCCGCCTCGAAGTAGGCGTACGACGTCCCGCTGGCCACCGGCAGGGCGATGCCGGCGAGCACCACCACCACCCACCACGGCCAGGTCCGCGACCAGGCCTCCGCGGCGGCGGGCACGGCAGCGGCCCGGCGCGGCCGCAGTCGGCGGACGGCGTCAGACACGGCGCGCCTGCTGTTCGCTGAACAGGCCGCTCGGCCGGATCAGCAGGACGACGAGCAGCACGGCGAAGGTGGCCAGGCTGGCGAGATAGGAAGATATCCGCAGCGCCGCCAGCCCTTCGATGAGGGCCACGAGGTACCCGCCGATCAGCGCGCCGGTGTTGTTGCCCACCCCGCCGATGGCGACGGCCATGAATCCCGAGACGAGCAGCGTCGGGCCGAGCGTCACCGAGGCGAACAGCAGCGGCGCGGCGAGTACGCCCACGAAGGACGCGAGCGCGCCGCCGAGGAACCACGACCAGCGGGTCAGGACCACCGGATCGATCCCGCGCAGCACGGCGCCCTGGCGCTCCTCGGCGACCGCGCGGACCGCGCGGCCCATCCGGGTGCGATAGCCCAGCCACAGGGCGGCGAGAACCAGGAACGGCACCACGATCAGCACGAAGCTGTAGTTGCTGAGCCCGGTGTCGCCGACCCGCACCACGTAGCTGGCCGAGAACGGGTAGGGATAGCGCACCTGCCGCGCCTCGCCGCCCCAGATCTTGCCCATCAGGTCGTCGGCCGCCAGCGACACCGCCAGCGTCGTGATCAGCCAGCTCTGCGAGGCGGAGTCACGCTTGAGGATGGGCTGCACGCCGACGAAGTCGATGGCCACCGCCAGCACCCCGCCCGCCAGCGTGCCGCCGAGCAGCGCCACGAGCCAGGGCACCTGGGTGGCCAGCAGCGTGGAGGCGAGCAGCGACCCGATGACGATGACCGAGCCCTGCGCGAAATTGAACACGTTGGTGGGGCGGTACAGCACGTTGAAGCTCATGCCGATCATGCCGTAGATGCCGCCGTACACCAGCATGTAGAAGATAGCGTCCATCGGCGGTCAGGCCCGCTCCACGATGTAGCCCCCCAGGGACTGCGCGGCGGAGGCCGAGGCCGCGCGGCAGATCACGAAGTCCGAAGCCCCCAGCCCGCTGTGATTGGTCGAGCTGAACTTGATGCTGCCGATCACCCCGTCGTACGCCGGCATCGAGTCCAGGGCGTGCCGGACCTTGTCGGGGTCCCGTGATCCGGCCATCTTCACCGCCCGCTGGAGCATGAACGGGAAGTCGTAGATCCCGTACGCCAGGCCGGCGACGGTCAGCCCGCCGAAGTTCCCGAGCTTGGCCTGGACCTGCTTTACGTAATCCAGCGACTTGGCCGGGATGGAGGTCGGGCTGGAGCCCGCCGCGTAGGAGAAGTTCTTCCAGTACGCGAACAGCAGCGTGGACATCTGCGCCGCGGGCGAGGCGGTCATCACCGAGTTGTCGGCGGTGCCCTCCGAGCCGATCTTCGGCGGGTTGTAGTGAATGTTCTCGAAGGCGTTGAACATCGCGACCTCGGTGGCGAGCACCTCCTGCATGAGCAGGACGGCGTCGGGGTTGATCTTCTGCACCTGCCCGACGTAGGGGGCCATGTCCGTCGTGGACGTCGGGTGCTGCACGCTGATGAGCTTCGCGCCCTGCTGCGTGGCGCGGGCCGTGGCCGGGGCCACGGCGTCGGTGCCGAAGGCGGAGTCCTCGTGCAGCAGGACGATCTTCTTCCAGCCGCGCTGGACGCAGTAGTCCACCATCGACTGCATCAGCGGGGTATTGGTCGGCCCGATCAGGTAGGAGTAGGGGTACTTGGCCGGGTCGTTGAGCTGGTCGGCCACGCAGATATTCAGCTGGATCATCTTGGCCGAGGTCGCGATGGGCACGGCGGCCAGCCCCGTCGTGCTGTCGTTGGGGCCGATGACGAAGTGAACGTTGGACTGGGCCAGCTGCCGGAAGACCGTGGGCTCCTGGGACGGGTCGGCCTGGTCGTCCTTGACGATCGTCTTCACCTTGGCGTTCCCGATCCCGCCCGAAGCGTTGATCTTGGCCAGGGCCATGGAGACGGGCAGGTAGTAATGCTCGAACGTCGTCGCGGCGGGCCCGGTCAGCGCGTGGACCTCGCCGAGGACGAACGGGTCCGACGCCGAGTTGCCGCCGCCGCTGCTGCTGCTGCTGCCGCATGCGGCCAGGAGGCCGCCCACCGCGGCGGTACCGCCGACCGTGCCCGCCAGGCCCAGGAACGACCGCCGCGGCAGATCGACACTGAGCAGTTCCGACGGAGCGTTACCGGAAGGCCCGTCATGCACCTTAATCGCCATGCCTCGTGCTCCTCTGCCGTCGTCTTCCGTAGCCGGATGCTCAATGGCCGCCGCACAAGCGACTGCGCGGAAGCGTAGGCTGTGAGCGCAGTCACAACAGGACCCCTGCTAGCCGTGGTTGTCGGATTCTCCACACGCTGGCCGGGACCCGGTGCCGGACCGTGTGCGCCTGGCGCGGCCCGGTCGGCTCACTCAGGTCGCCTCCGCCGCGGCGGGACTGACGGGCAGGTCCGCCCGGTCACGTTGGGCCAGGCCAGGCAATCGGAAGCGGGCGGCGCGGCCGCTGGCGGGACTGGCCGCCTTGGAGCATCCCACAGTGACACCGGGCGGCCAGGCGGCGTCGCCGCCGGGCATTGATGAGGATGGCCTCATGACCGATATCGTGATCGTTGACGCGGTGCGCACGCCGATCGGCCGCCGCAACGGGGCCCTGTCCGCTGTCCACCCGGCCGCGGTGCTGGCGCACGTGCTGCGCGCGCTGGTCGAGCGCAGCGGGGTCGACGCCGGCCGGGTCGGGCAGGTGATCGGGGGCTGCGTGAGCCAGGTGGGCGAGCAGTCGATGAACATCGTCCGCACCGGATGGCTGACCGCCGGTCTCCCGGTCGAGGTCGCCGCCACGACCATCGACGCCCAGTGCGGCTCGTCGCAGCAGGCCACATCGCTGGCGGCCGCGCTGGTCGGCGCCGGCACCGTCGATCTCGCGGTCGCCTGCGGCGTCGAGTCGATGAGCCGGATCCCGATCGGCGCGGCGATGCAGCCCGAGCTCGGTCTCGGCTTCCCGGTCCCGCCGCAGTACGAGCAGCTCTTCGAGTTCGCCTCGCAATTCGAGGGGGCCGAGCGGATCGCCGAGAAGTGGGGCATCACCAGGGCGGACACGGACGCCTTCGGCCTGCGCTCGCAGGGCAACGCGGCGAGGGCCTGGGCCGAGCACCGCTTCGATGCCCAGATCGTCCCGGTCCCGGTGCCCGTGCTGGACGAGGAGCACCAGCCCACCGGTGACCAGCTTGTTTTCAGCCGGGACGAGGGACTGCGCGAGACCTCGCTCGAGGCGCTGGCCGCGCTCCGGCCGGTCGCGCGGCCGGACGGCGTGCACACCGCCGGCAGCGCCTCGCAGATCTCCGACGGCGCCGCGGCGGTGCTGGTCGCCGACGCGGCTAAGGTGGCGGAGCTGGGCCTGCGCGCGCGGGCGCGGATCGTCGACAGCTGCCTGGTCGGCAGCGACCCCGTGCTCATGCTGACCGGTCCTATCCCGGCCACCGAGCGGCTGCTGGAGCGCAGCGGGCTCACCGTGGACGACATCGACGTCTTCGAGGTCAACGAGGCGTTCGCCAGCGTTGTCCTGGCCTGGCAGCAGGAGCTGGGGGCCGATCCGGACCGGGTGAACCCGAACGGCGGGGCCATCGCGCTGGGCCATCCGCTGGGCGCGACCGGGGCGTTCCTGATCACCAAGGCGCTGAACGAGCTCGAGCGCATCGGGGGGCGCTACGCGATCGTGTCCATGTGCTGCGGCGGCGGGCTCGGCACCGGGCTGCTGCTCGAAAGGGCCTGACCGATGCTGGTGCTGCGCGGGCCGAAGGCCCTGCACGACCACGCCGGCCAGGAACTCGGCGTGAGCGGCTGGGTGCGGATCACCCAGGCCGAGGTCGACGCGTTCGCGGACCTGACCCACGATCATCAGTGGATCCACGTCGACGTGGAGCGCGCCAGGGCCAGCGCCTTCGGCACGACGATCGTGCACGGCTACTTCACTCTCTCGCTCGCGCCGCGGCTGCAGGACGAGATCTACCGGGTGGACGGCTTCGGCTTCGGCCTGAACTACGGCCTGAACCGGGTGCGCTTCCCCGCCCCGCTGCCCGTGGGCGACCGGGTGCGGCTGCGGGTAACGCTGGAGGCGGTCCAGGAGGTGCCCGGCGGGCTGCAGTGCACGATCACCGACACCTTCGAGCGCGACGGCGGCGGCAAGCCCGTCTGCGTGGCCGAGATGATCTTCCGGATGTACGAGCCGGAGGAGGGCTGACGATGGGCGACGGTCGGCCCGGTGCCGGGCGGGCGGCGGCCGGCCTCAGCGGCCAGCCTCAGCGGCCGGTCCAGCGCGGGGGCCGGCGCTCGGCGAACGCCACGGCGCCCTCCCGTGCGTCGGCCGAGTCCAGCACCTGCCGCAGCAGCGGGCGCTGGTAGGCCCAGAACTCCGACTCGGTCCGCCCCTGCGTCTCGCGCAGCAGCTGCTTGGAGTAGCGCACCCCCAGCGGCGAGCTGGCGGCGATGCGGCCGGCCAGCGCCAGCGCGGCCGGCAGCGCCGCACCGTCCGGCGCCAGCTGCGACACCAGCCCGTAGCGGGCCGCCTCCGGCGCCGAGATCGGCTCGCCGGTCAGCGCCATCGTCATCGCCACCGAGTAGGGCACCCGGCGGCCCAGTCGCAGCAGCCCGCCGCCGCCGGCGAACAGGCCGACGCGGGCCTCCGGCAGCCCCAGCCGGGCCCCCTCGCCGGCCACCATCAGGTCACAGGTCAGCGCGATCTCCAGGCCGGCGGCCACGGCGTAGCCCTCGATCGCGGCGATCATCGGCTTGGCCGTGCCGCGATGCACGAACTCCTCGATGCCGCGCGGCTCGCCCTCGGCGGCGAAGGCCTTGAGGTCCATCCCGGAGCAGAAGGCCCGCCCCGCGCCGGTCAGCACCGCGACGGCGAGCGAGTCGTCGGCGTCCAGGCGCCGGGCCGCGGCCAGCAGGCCCTCGCCCAGCGCCGAGTTCACGGCGTTGAGGGCGTCGGGGCGGTTGAGCGTCACCAGCAGCACGCCGTCGCGCTGCTCGGTCAGGACCGGCTCGGTCTCGGGGGTCATGTCCGCCTCAGATCTTCAGGTACCCGCCGTCGAGCAGCAGGGTGTCGCCGGTGTGGAAGGCCTGCGTGGGGTCGGCGAGGAAAACCGCGGCTCCGGCGAAGTCGTCCGGGGTACCGAAGCGCGCGATCGGGGTCCGCCGGGTGACCCACTCGCGCAGCCGGGGTGACGCGTCGGCGGTCTGGCTGGTCTCGACCCAGCCCGGCAGCACGGCGTTGGCCCGGATGCCCCGGCGCGCGTACTCCACGGCCAGGGTCTGCATCAGCGCGACGACCGCGGCCTTGCTCGTGCTGTAGGGGGAGAAGTTGCGCATGCCGACCCGGGCCGCCATCGAGCCGACGCCGACCAGCGACCCGCCCTCGCCGCGCTCGAGCATGTGCCGGATCGCCGCCCGCAGGGTGAACACGACACCGCCCAGGTTCACCTGCCAGACCCGGCGCCATTCGTCGTCGGTCTGCTCGTGGAACGGGGCGGCGGCCGAGGCGATCCCCGCGTTCGCGAACACCGCGTCGACCCGCCCGGTCACCGCCACGGTCGCGCCGAAGGCCTCGATGACCGAGGATTCATCGGAGAGCTCGCAGGGCAGCGCCTCGACGGTGCCGCCGTACTCGCGCAGCCGCCGGACGGCCGCGGCGCTGGCGGACTCGTCGCGGCCCCAGATCACCACGGTGGCCCCGGCGGCGGCCACCCCGCACGCCAGGCCGAGTCCGATGCCCCGGTTCCCGCCGGTGACCAGGACGGTACGGCCGTCCAGCTGACCCGGCCGGGCGGTGATCATCGGTCCTCCCGCGGGCGGGGTTCCCTCGGCAGGCCCAGAACGCTCTCGCCGAGGATGTTGAGCATGATCTCGTCGGTACCGCCGGCGATCCGCAGCCCGGGCGCGGAGAGCAGGAAGTCCGACCACGCGAACGTGCCCCACTCCCCGGTGTCGGCCAGGATCCGGTCACCCAGGAAGTCCGCGGCGGTGTTGGCGACCCGTTCGAGCTGGCGGCTGAACAGCAGCTTGACCACCGATCCGAGCGGCCCCGGGTTGTCCTGGAGCCCGGCCTGCTCGTTCACCAGCGCCAGGATCCGGCCGGCCACGTAGGCGGCGGCCAGCGCGTCGCGGTGCCGCGGCTCGGCGGTGCCGCCGACATGGCGCAGCAGCGCGTCCAGCCGGTCGACATAGTCCGCCGTCAGGGTCGACTCGCCGGAGCCCACCGCGCCGCGCTCGCTGGTCAGGGTGGTGCGCGCGACGTGCCACCCGGTCCCCGGCGCCCCGATGCGATGGGCATCGGGAACGTAGACGTCGGTGAGGAAGACCTCGTTGAAGTGCGCGCCGCCGTTCATCTGCCGCAGCGGCCGCACGTCCACCCCCGGCTGCTCCATGTCGAGCACGAACATGGTCAGGCCGTGGTGCTTGGGTGCGCTGGGGTCGGTGCGGGCCAGCAGTTCGCCGACCTGGCTCAGGTGGGCGTAGGACGTCCAGACCTTCTGTCCGCTGACCCGCCAGCCGTCGCCCTCGCGCCGCGCGGCGGTGCGCACCCCGGCCAGGTCCGAGCCGGCGCCGGGCTCGCTGAAGAGCTGGCAGGCCACCAGGTCGCCGCGGAACAGCGGCCGCAGGAACGTGTGCTTGAGCTCCTCGGTGCCGTGCCGCAAGATGGCCGGCGCCAGCATGTTGCGCGCGATGCCGAAGAAGCCCCGGCCGGGCACCTCGTAGTCGTTCTCGATGCGCCGGAACACCTCGTCGAACTCCGGGGTCCGGCCGCCGCCGCCGTAGGCCGCGGGGCCGCCCAGCCAGCCGAAGCCCGCGTCGAACACCCGCTGGCGCCAGGCCCGTGCCTCGGTGAGCTCGCGCCGCTCCGCCTCCGGGTCGGACTGCTCGAGCAGCGGGACCCGGTCCGGCCCCTCGCCCCAGGCGGTGTCCTGCGTGACCCGCCGCGTGGCGTTCTCGTCCAGGAACGCCCTGGCCCGCTGGGCGAAGACCGCCAGCTCGTCCGGCGCGCTCATGAGGTGGCTCCCGCGTGCCTCATGCGGCCGCCCAGGAGCCGCCGTCGGGACGGCCGAGGCCGGCGGCTTCCAGCAGCCGCGCCCGGTGGTGGCCGGGCGCGCCGAGCATCAGCTGGCTGCTCTTGGCCCGGCGGAAGTACAGGTGCGACGAGTGCTCCCAGGTGAAGCCGATGCCGCCGTGCACGTGCAGCGCGTCAGAGGCGATCGCGAAGTAGCCGTCCGAGCAGGCGACCTGGCTCAGGCTCGCGGCCAGGGCCAGGCCGGCCGGGCCGGAGTTGCCGGAGCCGGAGCCGGCGGGGCCGGAGTCGGAGCCGGCGGGGCCGGAGCCGGCGGCCCGCACGGCGTCGAGCATCGTCGCGCGGGCCCCCTCCAGGGTGATCAGCATGTTCGCGCAGGTGTGCTTGACGGCCTGGAAGGAGCCGATCAGGCGGCCGAACTGAGCGCGTGTCCTGGCGTACTCCACCGCCGCGTCCAGGCACGCGGCGGCCCCGCCGACCTGCTCGGCGGCGAGCAGCACCCGGGCCCAGTCGAGCACCTCGCCGATCGCCGCCGCGGCGTCGGCGCCGGGCTCCGACAGCGGCCGGGCGGGCGCGTCCGCGAAGCTGAGGACCGACTGCTTGCGGGTCAGGTCGAGGGTCGCCATCGGGCTCCGCCGCACGCCCGGCGCGGCGGCGTCCACGGCGAAGACGCCCACCACTCCGCCCGGCGCCCGCGCCGCCACGAGGATGTCATCGGCGGTGTGCCCGTCCAGCACGAACCGGCACGCGCCGCTGACCGCCCAGCCCGCGGCGGCCGGCCGGGCCGTGGCCGTCGGCACCACGCCGAGGCCGTCCGCGGCCGGGTCGCCGAGCGCGACGGCCGCCCGCCGCGCGCCGCTGGCCAGCGGCGGCAGCAGGTCGGCCTGCGCCGCCCGGCCGGCGACCCGCCGCAGCAGCGCCGTGCCCAGGACGGCCGAGGAGAGCAGCGGCGCGCACAGCAGCGCGGCGCCCGCGGCCTCCATGACCAGGCTCAGCTCGGTGACCCCGAGGCCGAGCCCGCCGTACTCCTCGGGAATGGCCAGCCCGGGGATGCCCAGCTCGGCGAGCTGGGCCCAGACCGCGTCGTCGAAGCCGCGCTCGGTGATCATGAGCCGCCGGACCTCGGGCTCGGCGCTGTGCGTCGCCAGGAAGTCCCGCATGGTCCCGGCGATGTCGGCCTGCTCGGCGGTGAGCCCGGGCCGCGCGAGGGTGCTCACGGCGCGGAGCTGAGCCCGGCGGCCGACCGGGCCATCGCCACGACCTCGTCCATCGGGTAGTGCTTCCTGGTCACGATGCGCTGGGCGTACAGCCCGCCGCCGGACTGCACGTTCGTGACGTAGTGGTAACCGCCGAAGGCGTCCGCGACCATGTCCCGGATGGCGTGCATGAGCCGCAGCCGGTCCTCGCCGGTGACGTCGGGGTTGCCCGTCATGTACCGGCGCACGTACGGCTCAAGCTCGGGGAGCTCCAGGTCGCCGATGGTGGGCGCGGTGAGCACCGATCCGCCGGCGATGTCGATCAGGTGCCGGGCCATCACGTTGAACTCGGCCGCGCCGTGGTACTTGGCCGCGTTGGTGTAGAGCTCGTCGGGGTAGACCAACCCGTCCTTGGTGGAGTGCGCGTTGGCGATGGCGGCGTCCAGCCCGGCCCGCACCAGCGTGGCGTAGATGACCATCTCGCTGATTTTCTCCTTGACGTGGCTGACCCGGCTCAGCCCGTTCGCGTCGGCGATCAGCTGGGCCAGGCCCACTAGCAGGTCGCCGTCGTGGGCCATCTCGGCCACCCCGCCCAGGCGCTCCCACAGGCCCAGGGAGTGCGCGAAGGTGGCCGAGAACTCGGTCTGGCCGTCGAGGAAGATGCGCTCGCTGGGCACGAAGACGTCGTTGAAGATCACGAAGCAGTCGGGCATCTGGCGCTTGCGCGACAGCGGGTAGTGCCGGTCGTCCTCGCCGCGGAAGGCGTACGTCGTGTTGATCGTCGACAGGCCCGGCGCGTTGGCCGGCACCGCGCACGCGATGGCGTAGTCCTCCTCGCCGGGCCTCATCTTCTTCGTCGGCATGACGAACAGCTCGTGGGCCAGGGACGCGCCGGTGATGTGCAGCTTGGCGCCGCGGATGACCACGCCGTCGCCGCGCCGCTCGACCACCCGCAGGTACGCCTCGGGGTCGGGCTGCTTGCCGGGCGACAGGGCCCGGTGGCCCTTGGCGTCGGTGATGCACTCGGTGACCCGCAGGTCGCTGTCGCCGACGAAGTCCAGGTGCGCGCGGATCCGCTCGGCGTACTGCGGGTACTTGTCGTCCAGCTGCGGCAGCACGGTCAGCAGCGTCATCGCGGAGGTGAACGTGGTGTGCGCGAGCAGGTCGACCCCGCGCAGCAGCCCGACGGTCTCCCGCAGGGCCTCGCGCGACGTGGGCGGGGCCAGCAGCGGGTTCCGGGCACCGGGCTCGGCGCGGTGGAACCGGTCGTAGCCGGCCGCGACCAGGTCGACCGCGACCCGGAGGGTGGGATCGGTGCTCAGGGCCTTGATCCGCCGGCCGTCGATGTAGGTCCGCCGCCCGTCATCCAGCGTCGCGACGTACTGCTCACCTGTTAGCACCCAACCACCTCTTCGCCGATCTGCCCTGGCACGTTCATCATCGCGCCGCTGGCGGCCCGGCCCCGGCGGCGGGTTCGGGCGGCTTTAGAGAAACCTCCACTGGCCCCGCCCGCCGGCGGCGTCACAGGCGTCCGCCGTCGGCCCGCGCGTCCTGCGGGGTCCAGGTCACCAGGGTGCGCTTGAGCACCTTGCCGCTGGCGTTCTTGGGCAGCTCGGGCACGAACCAGTACTCCGTCGGGACCTTGTACCGGCCCAGGTGCCGCGCGCAGTAGCCGTCCAGCTCCGCGGGGCTGGACGCGGCGCCGGCCCGCAGCACGATCCAGGCCCGGACGGCCTCGCCCCAGTGCTCGTCGGCGACGCCGACGACCGCGACCTCCGAGACGGCCGGGTGCTCGGCCAGCACGTGCTCGATCTCCAGCGGGTAGATGTTCTCGCCGCCCCGGATGATCATGTCGGTGGCCCGGCCGTTCAGCCAGAGGTAGCCCTCCTCGTCCAGGTGACCGAGGTCACCGGCCCGGAACCAGCCCTGGCCGGGCATCGACTGCCGGCTGCGGTCGGGCATCCCGAAGTAGCCGGACATCGTCGTGATGTTCCTGGTCACGATCTCGCCGACGGTCCCGGTCGGCAGGTCGTTCAGGTCCTCGTCGCAGATGCGCAGCTCGGTACCGATCCCGGGACGCCCCACCGAGCCGAGCAGGTGCTCCTCGCCGGCGGCGGCGCGGCGGTGGTCGGCCGGGGTGAGCCAGGCCGACGCGCCGTTCTCGGTGCCGGCGCCGAAGCTGTTCGCGAAGTCGCACTCGAACAGCCCCATGGCCTCGCGCAGCAGCGCCGGCGGCATCGGCGCCGCGCCGTAGCAGATGATCCGTAGCTGAGCGTAGGAGGCCTGCCGGGCGCCCGGCACGTCCATCACCCGGCGCAGCATCGTCGGCACCAGGAAGACGGCGGTGGGGCCGTCCGGGCGGGCCAGCCAGGCCTGGACCTCGACGGGGTCGAACTGCGGCAGCACCAGGACCGGGCAGCCGAGGTAGATGCACATGAGCATCTGGAAGTACCCCGCCGAGTGAAACATCGGCGAGGACGTCAGGTAGACGTCGGAACGCCGCATCTCGCACTCGAGCAACTGCACCACGCAGACGCCGTGGGCCATCCGGTAGGAGGTCTGCACGCCCTTGGGCAGGCCCGTGGTGCCGCTGGTGAACGCGAGGATCGCGACATCCTCCGGGTCGGCCGGGGTGGGCGGGGGCTCCTGCGTGCCCCGCCCGGCCAGCAGGTCCTCGTAGGAGACGGCCTCGTCGGTCGGGCCGTCGAGGCAGACGAGGTACCTGATCGACGGGTGGGCGTCGGTGACCCCGCTGAGGATCTCGGCGTACCGCGCGGAGTGGAACAAGATGGCCGGCTCGCCGCGCTCCAGCAGCACGTCGGCCTCCCGCCGGCTCAGCCGGAAGTTGAGCGGCATGAAGGTCGCGCCCAGCTTCAGCGTGGCCAGCATGACCTCCAGGTGCGGCAGGCCGTCGGTGGCCATCGTGGCCACGCGTACGCCGCGCGCCACGCCGCAGGAGACCAGCAGGCTGACCAGCTGGTTGACCCGCGCGTTCAGCTGGCCGTACGTCGTGCGGCGGCCGTCGCCGAGGATGACCGCCGTGTTGTCGGGCGCCCGCCGGGCGGCCAGCCGCAGCCAGTCGCCCGGCAGCACGTTGTAGGTCCCGTAGCTGCCGTCGCCCGCGTAGGTCGTGGTGGGTACCGAGTTCATCTGCTCCTGCCCGATCTCGTGTCTGCCGTCGCGCCGGGCTAGCCCGCGGCCTGGACGAGCGCCTCGGCGCTGCCGAGCTCGCGCCAGCGCCGCATGTAGCCGGGAAGATCGCTGGACACCTTCATCGTGAAGCGGGCGGGCCGCTTCTCCAGGAACGCGGCCACGCCCTCGGCGCAGTCCGGGGTGCGCCCGAGGAAGAAGATGCCGCGCGAGTCCAGCTCGTGCGCGAGCTCGGGGGTCCCGGTGCCGAGCATCTGCCACAGCATGCGCCGCGCGATGGCGACCGCCACCGGCGCGCTGGACTCGGCGAACTCGCGGGCCAGGGCGTAAGCCGCCGGGAGCAGGTCATCGGGCTGGTGCACGCTGCGCACCAGCCCCGCGCGCAGGGCCTCGTCGGCCGGGAACACGCGGCCCGAGTAGACCCACTCCAGCGCCTGGCTGATGCCGACGATGCGGGGCAGGAACCAGCTCGAGCAGGCTTCGGGTACCAGTCCGCGCCGCGCGAAGACGAAGCCGAAGCGCGCGTCCTCGGAGGCCAGCCGGACGTCCATGGGCAGCGTGGAGGTGACGCCGACGCCGACCGCGGGGCCGTTGATCGCGGCGATGAGCGGCTTGGTGCTCTCGAAGAAGCGCCGCGCGACGATGCCGCCGTAGTCGGCGTCGCGATCCATCCGGAACTCGCCCGACTCGTCCCGCTCGAATATCTCGCCCCCGCCCGACAGGTCCGCCCCGGCGCAGTACGCCCGGCCGCGCCCGGTGAAGACCACGGCGCGCACGTCGTCGTCGGCGTCGATCACGTCCATCGCGCGGACCAGTTCCTGGGCCATCGTGTTCGTCAGTGCGTTGAGCCGCTCCGGCCGGTCGAGGGTCACGGTGGCGATCCCGTCCTCGACGCGGTAGGCGATGCAGGTGTAGGTCATGGTGTCCCGGCCTTTCTGGGGCGTCTCATAGGTCGGCGAACCCCGCCGCTTCCTGGAGCAGCCGCGGCACGTCGTCGGCCAGCGCGCGGGCGTAGCCCGAGTCGGCCTGCCCGGCCAGGAAGCTGGCGTAGGCGCCCTCGACGATCGCCGCGAGCTTGAAGAACGCGAGCGTCATGTAGAAACTCAGCCCGCCGGTGTCCCGGCCGGTGACCTGCGAGTAGTGATCAGCCAGCGCCCGCCGCGAGGGTGCCTCGGGACCGCGCGACAGCGCCTGGACGCGCGGCATCGCCGGGAGCGGCGGGCGATCGGGTCCCCAGAACGCCAGCAGCAGGCCCAGGTCGACCAGCGGGTCGCCGATGGTGGACAGCTCCCAGTCGATGATGGCGCTGACGCGCACCGGCGGGCCCTCGACGAACAGGCAGTTGTCCAGGTGGTAGTCACCGTGGATCAGGGCGGGCGCGACCTCGGCGGGCCGGTTGCCCTCCAGCCAGGAGCTGAGCTGCTCGAACAGGGGCAGGTCGCGCACCTGGTTGCGCTCGTACTGCGCCCGCCACCGGGAGACCTGCCGGGCGAGATAGCCCTGCGGCCGGCCGAAGTCGCCGAGCCCGGCCGCTCGCCAGTCGACGGCATGAAGCGCGGCCAGCGCCTCGATCGCCGATATCCCGGCCGAGCGCAGGGCGCCGGGCGGCGCCGACCAGCCCGCCGGCCATTCGGCCAGCAGCGGCGCGCCGCCGGCCAGCTCCATCAGCAGGCACGGCGTCGGCGTGACGGCCGGGTCCGCGGTGTAGGCGATCACCCGCGGCACCGGGACGCCGGAGCCGGCCAGCGCGGCCAGCACACGGTACTCGCGTTCGAGGTTGTTGGCCGTCGGGGCGATGATCGTGCGCGGCGGGCGCCGCAGCAGCCACTGCCCCGCGTCGCCGACCACCATGCGGGTGTCGTTGGAATTCCCGCCGCTGAGGGGGACGAGCCGGAACGGCCCGCGGCACCCGAGCTGGGCCGACAGCCAGGACGACAGCGGGCTGGCCGCGAAAGTCCCCTCCGCCCCCGCCGCTGCCATGGGTCGAATCGTCACATGCCGCCGGGCCGCGTGCCCCGGCCGCGGCCCCGGCCGCTTGTGCGTATCTCCAGCGTCCCCGTCCCCGTCGCCGGCCGCCGGGCGGCGCGGGTCACAGCGGGCCGCCGTCGACGCTCAGGATGGCGCCGGTCGTGAAGGCCGAGGCGTCGCTGGCCAGGTAGAGCGCCGCGCCCACGATCTCCCGCGGCTCGGCGATGCGCCGCAGCGCCACCCGGCTCGCGTACTGCGCCGCGGCGGCCGGGCTCCAGTGCCGGCTGACGTCGGTCGCGAACGAGCCCGGCCGGATGCTGTTCACCCGCACGTCCGGGCCGTACGCGGCGGCCATCCCGACGGTGACCGCGTCCAGCGCCGCCTTGGCCGCGGCGTACGGCAGGGCGCTCGGCTCGGGCCGCGCCGCGGCCAGGCTGGAGATGTTGATGATCGACCCGCGGCCGCGCGCCCGCATCTTGTCGGCCGCGAGCACGCCCAGCCGGAATGGCCCCTTCAGATTGAGGTTCAGCACGCTGTCGAACAGCGGCTCCGATACCGCCGTCAGCGAGTCGTACAGCGGGGCCGAGCCGGCGTTGTTCACCAGCACGTCGAGGCCGCCGAAGTGGTCCCAGGCGGTCTCGATCAGGCCAGGAAGCTGGTCCCAGCGGCCGACGTGGCACGGCGCGGCCAGCGCCCGGCGCCCTCGTTCCCGCACCTGCGCCGCGACGTCCTCGCAGGCCGCCAGGCTCCGGCTGGTGACGACGATATCCGCGCCGGCCTCGGCGAAGGCGAGGGCCATCGCCCGGCCGAGCCCGCGGCTGGCCCCGGTGATCAGCGCGGTCCGGCCCGCCAGGGAGAACAGGTCGCCAGGTTCGTCCGGCCCGGCCGGGTCACTCGGGTTGCTCGGGTTGCTCGGGTTGCTCGGGTTGCTGGGGTTGCTCGGCACGGGCGCCGTCAGCCGGCCGCGGCGGACCGCGCCCGGAACAGGTGCTGCACCTTGAGGGCCATTGCCACGTTGAGCAGGGAGTCGAGCCGCTTCGGCTCGATGGAGGAGACCTCGCGGACCTTGTTGAGCCGGTACCGGACGGTGTTCTCGTGCACCGCCAGCAGCAGCGCCGTGGAGCGGATCTGGGCTTCGCACTGGATGAACGCCTCCAGCGTCGGCAGCAGCGCGCCATCGCATTCGGCGTCGTGCTCGACGAGCGGGCGCAGCAGTTCCTCGGCGTAGCGGGTCGCGCCCGCTACGCCGTCGCGGCGCGTGACCAGCCGGACCAGGTCGTACTCGGCCACCGCGGCCATTCGCGGGCCGGCCGCCGCCTCGGTGAGCAGGTCGACGGTGTCACGCGCCCGCTCGGCGCTGGAGGGGAGGCCACGCAGCGAGCGGCAGATGTCGGAGACGACCGCGAACCGGACCCCGAACCGCTGGTCCAGCCGGGGGAAGGCCGACCGCAGGGCCACGCTGAGGGCGCTGTCGGGCGCGCCGGTCTCAGCGGGCGGGACCTCGATCAGCAGGAGGTCGGCGCCGGGCACGCTGGTGGCCGCGACCGGCCGGCCGGCCGGGCCCAGGTGGCGTGCCACGAGCGCGCTCGCCCCGGCCCGCCGCTGCTGCCCGGTGCAGGCGTCGTCCTCGGCCTCCTTCGCGTACTGCAGGCGCAAGACCGCGTGGCCGCTGGCGATATCCACCCCGAAGAACGCCGCCCGCCGGGCCAGGGACTCGTAGTCGCGCCGGCCGTACAGGATGTCGGCCAGGAACTCCTCGCGCTCCTGCCGCTGCAGCTCGTGGTTGCGCTGATCGGTGAGCAGCTTGAGCGCGACGGCCGTGGACGCCTGCTCCAGCGCCTTGGAGTCGACCCGGCTGAAGGCCCGGCCGATCTCGCAGAGCTCCAGGTAGCCAACGCACTGGAGGTCCACCACCATCCGCACCCACAAGCGCCGGCAGCGAGTCTGCTGGCTGGCCCGCAGCATCGCGCTCGGACTCCCGTTGGCCAGCGACTCCAGGGACTCGCGCACCCACGGGAGAGCGAGCTGGGCGGCGGTCATCCCCGGGCCGCGGGACTGGTCGCTGCCCGCTGGCGCGGCCCAGGAGACGATGTCCAGCTTCGGCGAGTACAGCACGACCGGCTTGGCCAGCATCTCCACGATGAGCGCCAGGATGGCGTCGGTATCGGCGCCATCCAGGACGGCTCGGGTGACCCGGCTGTGGATGACGGTGGTCTCGCCGAGCACCCGGCGCTGGTGGTCGATCACCTTGGCCCGCTCGGCGAGCTGCTGATACAGCCAGGCCTGCTGCACCGCCAGGGCGCTCAGGCCGGCGAAGGCCTGGGCCAGCTTGATGTCGCGCTGGGTATAGTCGCGCCGCCGGCCCTGGTTGTCGACGTAGATGATGCCGATGACGTCGCCGTCGACGACCAGCGGTACGCCGAGCATGTCCAGCACGCCCCACTGGCGCATGGTCCGCTGGATGGTCCGCGGGTCATGGGTCGCGTCGCGGACCACGACGGGCGATGCCTTCGCGATGATCTCGGCAGTGAACCGGTCGTCCTCGACCCCGGACACCAGGCGACTGACCCCGGCGTCGATGCTGCGCCCCGGGCAGTAGCCGACCTGCCCCTGGAACCGGCCGTCATCGCGCCGCAGGTAGACCGAGCAGCGGCTCACGTCCAGCAGTTCGCACAGCCGCTGCCCCACCAGGCGCAGTACGTCGCCGAGAGGCACTGAGCCCGAGCTCGTCATCAGCGCGACTTCTTCGAAGGCGCCCACGACCTGGGCATAGTAGTCGTCGGCATGGGAGTCGGCGCAGACGTCGTCCACGAAGTACTGGGAGATGGTCACGAAGCCCCCCACCTGGCCCTGGCGGCTATTTAGCGAACGTTAACACAGTAGAAATCTGATCGACCTCAGGACGAAGCACAAGACCCACCCGTACTTCGTTACCACAATGGCACCTCGGCCCGGCCGGAGCGTTTGGCCCGATCGCCAACGCCGATTCGGCCGCGCGTTGACGGACGCCGGCCGGGCGGCCATCGTGCAGCGAGGGGCGGGCTGGCGCCGGCCCGCCCTGACGGCCGCCCCCGACCCACAGGAGCCTGACGCCGATGAGCTGGGATTTCACCACCGAACCGGAGTACGAGGAGCTGCTGGGCTGGGTCCGCGAGTTCGTGCGCGAGGAGATCTGTCCTCTGGAGGTGCTGGGCCTGGACCACACGCAGTTCCGTCGCCTGGCCCAGCCCCTCCAGCGCGAGGTCAAGGCGAAGGGGCTGTGGGCCGCTCATCTCGGCCCCGAGCTCGGCGGCCAGGGTTACGGCCAGCTCAAGCTCGGGCTGCTGCACGAGATCCTCGGCACCAGCGACCTGGCTCCCTATGTCTTCGGGTGCCAGGCCCCCGACTCGGGCAACGCCGAGCTGATCGCGCTGGCCGCGACGCCGGAGCAGCGCGAGCGCTGGCTGGAGCCGCTGCTGGCCGGCAAGCTGTACAGCGCCTACGCCATGACCGAGCAGGGCACCGGCTCCGACCCGCGGCAGTTCACCACCCGGGCGGTCCGCGACGGCGACTCCTACGTGATCAACGGCGGCAAGTGGTTCGTCGGCAACGGATCACGCAGCGACTTCCACATCGTCATGGTCGTGACCAACCCCGACGTGCCGCCGTTCGAGGGCATGTCGATGATCATCGTGCCGGCCGACTCCGCCGGGATCTCCATGCGACCGCTGGCGAACATGCACGACACCGACCTCAATGACCCGCTCTACGTCCACGACGAAGTCACCTACACCGACGTCCGGGTGCCCGCCGCGAACCTGCTCGGCGCCGAGGGGGAGGCGTTCGTGCTGGCCCAGAAGCGGCTCGGGCCGGGCCGGATCCATCACAGCATGCGCTGGATCGGGCAGTGCCGGCGGGCCTTCGACATGATGGCCGAGCGGGCGGTGTCCAAGAGCGTGCACGGCAGCCGCCTGGCGGACAAGGAGATGGTGCAGGAGTGGATCGCCGACTCGGCGGCCGCGATCGAGTCGGCCCGGCTGCTCACCCTCTATGCCGCGTGGAAGATCGACCAGGCTGGCTCCAGCGGCGCGCGCACCGAGATCGCCATGATCAAGTACCACGGTGCGAAGGTCCTGCATGACGTGCTCGACCGCGCCCTGCAGATCCACGGGTCGCTGGGCTACTCGGCGGACATGCCGCTGGAGGCGATGTACCGGTGGAGCCGGGCCGCCCGCCTGTACGACGGGCCTGACGAGGTCCACAAGGTGACGGTGGCCCGGCAGCTGCTGCGCCGCTACCAGCCCGCCGACCCGCCCACCGAGCACATCCCCACCCGCCGCGCGGCGGCGCGGGAGCGCTATCCGGTGGCGGCCGGCGAGACCGCGGGCTGACGCTGGCCTGGTTCAGGCCGTCTCGTTCAGGACCCGCCATGAGGCCTCGGCGAGCTCGAGGACGTGCCGGCCCTCGGATTCGCTGTCGAACCCGTCGTCGCCCATGACGCCCGCCCGGTAGCGGGCCAGGATCCCCTCGGAGATGCAGGCCAACCGCCACAGCGCGAACGCCTGGTACCAGTGGACGTCGGCGACCGGGTGGCCGGTCACCAGCTGGTAGCGCTCGATCAGCTCGGCTCGCGACCAGAACCCGTCCCGCGCGGTCGGCGACTCCAGCATCTCCGGCTCGCCGGGCTGCCGCCAGGTCGCCAGCAGCCAGCCCAGGTCGGCGAGGGTGTCCCCGAGCGTCGCGAGCTCCCAGTCGAGCACCGCGTTGACCCGTCCGGCGGAATCGAGCAGGACGTTTCCCGGCCGGTAGTCGCCGTGCACCAGCCCGGTGAATCGCTGCGGCGGGACGGCCCGGGCGAGCCGGTCGTGGAGCTCGTCGATGATCGGCAGCTCCCGGCTGGTGGTCGCGTGGAACTGCTGGCGCCAGCGCCGCAGCTGCCGCAGGCAGTAGTTCTCCTTGCGCCCCAGCGTGCCCAGCCCGATCGCGTCGACGTCGACCCGGTGAATCGCCGTCAGCACGTCCACCAGGCTGCGCGAGGCGGGCCCGCGTGCCGCCAGCGGGTAACGGCCGCCGTCCGCGTCACCCGCCACGACCGTCCCCGGCACGAAGCCCATCACGTAGAACGGCGCGCCCAGCACCCGCTCGTCCGTGCACAGCGCATAGGCGGCCGGAACCGGCACGTCCGTCGGCGCCAGGCTGGTGATGATCCGGTACTCGCGGGCGACGTCGTGGGCGCTTTGCAGCACGCGCCCCGTGGGGGGCCGGCGCAGCACGGCCTGGACGCCGCGGTCATCCTCGATGCGGTAGGTGAGGTTGGACCGGCCGCCCGCGATCAGGACCAGCCGCGGGACGCCGTCGAGCGCGATGCCGTTCTCGGAGAGCCAGCCGGCCAGGCGTCCCGCGTCCAGCCGCGTCGTCGCGACACGACCATTCACCGGCAGGCCGATCCGGGCCGGCCGGTGAGGCCGGCCAGGCGCTGCTCGATGATCTGCTCGGCCTGGCCGACCAGCCGCCCGACGAGCTGCGCGACGGTCGGGATGTCGCGGATGAGGCCGCCGAGTGTCGCGGTGAGCTGCCGCGCCCTCGCGCTCGGCTCGAAGTCCATGGCCCGTCCCGTCCTGCCGTTGTTACGCCTGGATGTCGACGACGATGCGCGACCCGCCGGTGTCGCCCGCGGCCACCCGGCGCAGGCCCGCGCCGACATCGGCCAGGCCGATCACGTCGCCGACGAGTCGGTCGCGACCGCCGCGAGCTCGTCGCCCAGGGCCTCGGGCACGGGCAGCAGGTTGCGGCTGTCCCACTCGCGGACGGTCAGGTCCTCGTCCAGCACCGCAGCGCGCACCGTCGCCTCCTGACCCGCCACTCGCCGTGCTCGGTCCGCCCGTATCAGGCGGCCGCTCGCATTACAGCAGTCATCGCGGCGCGGCAGGCGCCGCGCGGCGACCGCGGTTGGAGCTATCTCCAGGCCCGGACGCGGGGCCGACCCGGGTACGCCGGCCCCGCTCATAAGCTGCGACCATGACGGTCTGGCAGGCCGAGCCCAGCGCGCCCGGAATCGGGGTGGCGCGGGCGGGCGGAGCGGTGCGCGTGGTGTTCCAGCGTCCCCAGGTGCTCAATGCCTTCGACACCCCGACCGCGCGGGCCTTCCTCGACCTGCTGGGCCGACTCGACCAGGACGACACGGTCCGCAGCGTGCTGCTGACCGGGGCCGGGCGGGCGTTCAGCGCCGGGGCGGACATCGGGACCCAGTTCGGCGGGGACGCGGCTCGCGGCGAGATCGAGAAGGACCTGCGGGACATCAGCACGCCCACCATCCTCGCGCTGCGCGGCCTGCGCAAGCCGGTGATCGCCGCGGTCAACGGGTCGGCCGCGGGCATCGGCTGCTCGATCGCCCTGGCCTGCGACCTGGTGGTCGCCGCGGAATCGGCCTTCTTCCTGCTGGCCTTCGCCAACATCGGCCTGACCCCGGACGGCGGCGCCAGCCTCCTCGTCCCCGCCCGCATCGGCCTGGGCCGGGCCTTTGTCATGGCGCTGCTGGCCGAGCGGCTGCCCGCCCGGCAGGCGGTCGAGTGGGGGCTCGCCGACCGGGTGGTTCCCGACGCGGAACTCGCCGCCGTCGGCGAGGCCCTCGCGCTCCGGCTGGCCGACGGGCCGACCCGCTCCTACGCGGCGACCAAGGAGGCCATCAACCGCAGCACGCTGGCCGGCCTGCCCGAGGCCCTCGACACCGAGGCCCGGCTGCAGGGCGGCCTCGCGATGACCGCGGATTTCCTGGAGGGCACCGCGGCCTTCGCCCAGAAGCGGCGCCCGCGCTTCAAGGGCCGATGACGGCGCGCGCGCCGGCGCCGGAACCGCGCGGTCGGCCCGGATCGCCGACATCGACCTGCGGGACTGACCGGCGGGGTCAGCGGCGGCCGATCAGGTCCCGGCCGATGATCTGCTTCATGATCTCGTTCGTCCCGCCGAAGATGCGCTGCACGCGGGCATCCTGGTAGGCCCGCGCGATGGGATATTCGAGCATGTACCCGTAGCCGCCGAACAGCTGGAGCAGCCGGTCGATCGCGCGGTGCTGCACCTCGGTCGCCCACAGCTTGGCCTTGGCCGCCTCGACGGCGGTCAGCGTGCCCGAGCCGACCGCCATGACCGCCTTGTCGACGAAGGCGCGGGTGACGTCCAGTTCCGTCGCGACCTCGGCGAGGACGAAGCGAGTGTTCTGGAAGTCGGCGATGGGCTGGCCGAACGCGCGGCGCTGCTGCACGTACTCCAGCGTCCAGGCCAGGGCGGCGTCCGCGCTCGCGACGGCGGTCGCCGCGATCGACAGGCGCTCCAGCGGCAGGTGACGCATCAGCTGGCGGAACCCGCCGCCCTCGGTGCCGAGAAGATTCTCGCGGGGCACGAAGACGTCATCGAAGAACAGCTCCGCGGTGTCCTGACCGTTGAGGCCGATCTTCTTGAGCTTGCGCCCGCGGCTGAACCCCGCCATGCCCGCCTCGACGACCAGCAGGCTGAAGCCGTCGCTGCCGCCCTCCGGCGAGGTGCGCGCGACCACGACGACGATGTCGGACTGGATACCCGAGGTAATGAACGTCTTCGACCCGCTGACCCGCCAGCCGCCCTCGACCTTGCGGCCGGTGGTCCGGATCCCCTTGAGATCGCTGCCCGTCCCCGGCTCGGTCATCGCGATCGCCGCGATCATCTCGCCGTGGCACATCGGGACCAGCCAGCGGGCGCGCTGCCCGCGGTCGGCCAGCGCGGCCACGTACGGGATGAGGATGTCGTCCTGCAGCGAGAAGCTCGACGACAGCGAGTTCGCGCCGACTCTCGCGAGCTCCTCCAGCACCACGTTCCGGTAGCGATAGTCGCCCTGGCCGCCGCCGCCGCAGTCGGCCGGCCCGCTGAGCCCGACCACGCCCTGCCGGCCCGCCGCCAGCCAGGCGTCGCGGCTGACCAGCCGGGCCTCCTCCCACCGTTCCATGTTCGGTACGACCTCGCGCTCGACGTAGGTCGTGACCGTCTCGCGGAAGGCTTCGTGCTCGGCGGCGTAGAGCCCGCGGTCCATATGCCTCCTCGTGCCTGGTGCTGACTCAAGCTAGGTCGGCGGCGCGACCCGGTCAACGCGCCAGCAGGCGGACGCGCGCGGGTGCTGTGCATTACCCCAATCGCCGTGGCGAGCCCGTTCGCCACAACCGGGCCGTAGGCTCGAAGCTGTCCAGACCAAGCAGCGGGGAGGTCCACGTGGGGCAGGCCGCCCAGCGAGTGGCAGCACCCGAGACGACCGGCCCGTCGTGGCGATTTCCCGCCGGGCTGGTGCTCTCGCCGATCCTGAGCTGCGCACTCGACGCGTTCTTCGACAACGGGTATCACGGCACGAGCATGCGCGACATCGCGCGGCGCGCGGGGATGACGGTGCCGGCCCTGTACTACCACCATGAGAACAAGGAAGCCCTGCTCGTCGAGCTGCTCGACCGGTCCATCAGCCGGGTGACCGAGCTGTGCTGCGAGGCGCTCGCCGACGCCGGCGACGATGCCGAGGCGCGGTTCTGCAATCTCATCGAGTGCCTGGTGCTGTTCATGGCCATGAGCACCAAGACCGCCTACCTCGACCATGAGCTGCGCTCGCTGAGCCCGGACAACCGCCAGCGCTACGCCGCCCAGCGACGCCGGGTCGAGTCGATGGTCATCGACGCCATCACCGCCGGTGTCGAGGGGGGCATCTTCGATGTCACCGATGCGCACGCCACCGGCCGGGCCCTGGTCGGGATGATCCAGGCCATCGCCTCCTGGTTTCATCCCGGCGGGCCGCAGTCGCCCCAGGCCCTGGCCCGCGCCTACCTCGACGTGGCCGTGCACGCCGTCGGCGCCACGCGGCCCGTGATCGACCGCGTCCGGGCCCCGCGCTGACCCTCAGCGATAGCGGTAGTCCGGCGCCCGCCTGGCCAGGAATGCCGCTGTCGCCTCGGCCGCGTCGCTCGTCATCGCGCTGATGACCTGCTGCCTGTTCTCGAATTCGACGCAGGCGCTGAAACCGGGCGTCTCCAGCGCTATCCACATGCCCTGCTTGGTCAGCTCGACCGAGAACGGCGGGTTCGCGGCTATCTCCGCGGCCTTGGCCAGCACCGTCGCCAGCAGCGCCGCCGAGTCGACCACGTCGGCGAGCATTCCGATCCGGGCGGCCCTCCGCGGCATCGAAGCGGCGCCCGGTCAGCATCAGCTCGTGGGCCCGGCCGGCGCCGACGATGCGCGGCAGTAGCCACGACGTGCCGATGTCGCACGCCGAGTAGCCGGCCCGGATGAACGACACCGCGAAGACCGCGGACGGCACCGCGATACGACATCGCAGGCCAGGACGAGCGCGAGCCCGCCGCCCGCCGCGGGTCCGTTGACGGCGGCGATCACCGGCTGGCGCAGGTAGTGCAGTCGCTCGGCGAGTCCGGCGATGTCCCGCTGCCGCAGGAAGGTGCCACGCGCGGCCCCGCGGGCTTGGAGTTCGTCCTCGTCACCGAATCCGCGCAGGTCCAGGCCCGCGCAGAACGCCCGGCCCGCCCCGGTGAGGATCACGGTGCGGCAGTGCTCGTCGCGCTCCGCCTCGTCCAGGGCCGTGGCCAGCTCCGTCACCATGGTCCGGGTCAGCGCGTTCAGCGCCTCGGGCCGGGCCAGCGTGATCATCCGGACGCCGTCGGCGGGCGCTGAGACCTGGACCGTCATGCCGACATGCCGAACACCTGGCCGCCGGAGACGACGAGCACCTGGCCCGTCACCCAGTCACTCCACGGGGTGCACAGCACTGGTTGATCTCGGTGCGCGGCTGGGTCAGCCGGGTATCAACCGCTCCCGGCCGGCGGCCGCGTCCAGCTCCCGGGCTCGCGCGAACAGCGGCGCCGCCGCGCGCGGTTCCGCCGCCGCCCGGCCGATGCCTCGGGCCGCGCCCGTGACGACCGCGGTCCGTCCGGCGAGCAAGGCATCCATGCTCGCGATGATGCCCGACCGCGCCAGGCACCGCCGGAAGCGCTCGGGAGGCTTCGTCGAACAGTCCAACGTCGGGCCGTTCAGCCGCGCATGACCATCTCCTGGGCCACGCTCGCCGCGAGCGTTCCGTCCGCGGTGTAGAAGGACCCCGAGTACCAGCCCCGGCCCCGCCCCGCAACGCGCGGCTGGAGATCGACCAGCGTCCAGCGATTCAGGTCAGCGGCTCGGTGAAACCACAGAGCGTGATCGACACTGGCCCCCGCGTGCACCCGGCCATCCTCGGGCGGCAGGATCGCGTGCGAGACGTCGGACAGATAAGCCAGCGCGCACGCGTGGATCAGCGGCTCAGGTCCCAGGGGCACGCTCACGCGAGTCCAGAAGCGCGTCGGCCAGTCCGCGAGGCCCTCGTAGGGCTGGGCCGGGAGCCGGCCCTCCAGCGAGCGCAGCCCGAACATGTCGTGGGGCGGCAGGTCCGCCGGGCCATCGACCAGCGGCATCGTGTCCTTTTGGTACTCCCAGCCGCCCTCGGGAGCCTGGAACGAGGCCGCCATGGTGAAGATCGCCGCGCCGTCCTGGATGGCGACCACCCGGCGGGCGCTGAAGGACCGCCCATCGCGGTCGCGCGTTACCTGGAAAACGACTGGCTGCCGCGAGTCACCCCGGCGCAGGAAATAGCCGTGCAGCGAGTGCGGGGGCGCATGAGAGCCGACCGTCAGCCCGGCGGCCAGCAGCGCCTGCGCGGCGACCTGCCCGCCGAACAGGAAGTCCAGCTGGTCGGCAGAGACCGGACTGGCGCGCCAGATGTCGTCGTTGATCCGTTCGAGATCGAGGACGTCGAGCAGCGTCACGTCCGGTGATCGCCCGTCCCGACTGGTGCCGCTAGTCGCTCGCCCTGGTTCTAGCCCCTGCACGCCGCCAACCCTAGGTCGGATGCAAGCACGTCCCCCGGCCGCCATCCGAGCGGCTTGTAAGTCTCTACAGCGATGGAGCACGCCCTGCACGAACGTGAACATCATCCAGCAGCCGATCCCGGTGATGGCCAGCGCCGGATGGCTGAACTCCAGCAGCGTGCGGGCTCCCTCTGACGTGCTCACCCGCGCATGCGGGATCGGCGGCGGCCTTCCCTCCGCGGTGAGCGGAGCAGCACCGCTCCTGACCGGTGCCGCTGCCGGTGAGTCGGCCGGCACCGCAGAATTTCCGCCCTACCGCAGAGACGGTCAGGTCGTCGTGACACTGCCTTGCGCTCAACTACCCCTCATTGGGGTCAATCATGTCTTGAGAGCCGCACTGTAGCCCAGCAGGACGTCCCTGAGCTGGGCCGTTGGTCGGGATGGCGAGATTCGAACTCGCGGCCTCCTGCTCCCAAAGCAGGCGCGCTAACCAAGCTGCGCCACATCCCGTCAGGCCAGCCGAAGCCTACCCTGTCGGCGCTGAGGATGCCTCGCGGGCTGCATCCATGCCAAGTGTCAGGGCGCCCGGCGAGCCGGTAGGCTACGGGACGGCAGCCAGAGCTGCCGCGCGGGCGTAGCTCAATGGTAGAGCCCCAGCCTTCCAAGCTGGTCATGCCGGTTCGATCCCGGTCGCCCGCTCCGCACCGGTGCCGCGACCTTCACCTTGGCCGTCTTGTCCCGAGCCGCCGGGTCACCGTCGATGACCCACACCGGCTGCCCGGTCTACTTGTCCTTCGCCTGCACGAACCGGTCACCGCTCGACGCGTCGAAATCCCGCATCGGCTCAAACCCACCGGCCGTGAACGCCCCGTGCGTGAACACGTTGCCGAACTCGACCGGGATCGGATCCTGCAGCGCCATCTGCCTTACTCCCATCGCCGTACTTTCCTGAACTATCAGGTCATAGCTAAATATAGATATAGCTACCTGACTTATCAACTAGCTACCAGCTTGAGGCCTGACGGAACCCGGCATCGGCTAGGTGAAGGGGTAAGCGTCGTGCAGCTCGTGCCGCTCGCCCGGCAGGACCAGCTCCACGACCTGGAGCGGCGTCTTAGCGGCGTCGTACACGGCGATGATCATTCCCAGGACCGGCGCGTCCCCAGCTACCTGGAGCAGGGTGGATTCCTCGCCGGTCGGATGCCGCGCGGTGATCCGCTCGACGGCATGGTCGAACCGCACCCGCTTACGGGCGCGCAGGTGATGGCGGATGCTCTCGTTCAGCAAGTCCGGGGAAGCCAAGTCGGTTCCGGCCGCCAGGTCCAGCGGCAGCCACACCGATGCCAGCTCCACGGGTTCCCCGTCGTGGCTGAGCACCCGCTGCCGCAGGAACGCCTTGGCGCCCGCCTTCAGGCCGAGCAGCGTGATCACGTGCGGCGGCGCGACCTTGACCCCGGCCTGCACCAGCTCTCCGGACAGCTCCGTCTCCGCGAGCTCCAGGACGTCGTTGCCGGGCCGGGTCCGCTCGGCACCGTCCAGCGCCGGCCGGCCGCGTACGAACGATCCCCGGCCCTGCTGGGTCTCGATCCAGCCTTCCTGGCGCAGGGCCGACAGAGACTTAACGATCGTCGGCCGCGATACGCCGAAGTCCGCCACGAGCTGATGCTCTGACGGCAGCAGTGACCCCGGCAGGTAGTCGCCGACCTCGATGCGGCGCTTGATCTCGGCGACCACCTGCGCATATTTCGGCGGCGTGTAGTCAAATGCCATAGGACCGTCCGGGTTGGACTGCTGACTTATCAGGCCAGGCTAGCGGCACCGGCACAGAATGTCACGCCCGGTCACCCATCACCACGGGCCAGTCAAGCCGCGCGCACACCAGCCGACCCGTGTCGTCGCCGCCCCGGATATCCAAGTAGTCCGCCAGCGCAGACACGATCATCAGCCCGCGACCACTCTGGTCCGGGCTCTCGCCCGGTGCCCACCGGCCGCCCTGGTCCTCCACCTCTATCCACGCGTAATCGCCCTCGCGGACTTCGGCACGCACCGTGAACCGCCCGCCCGGCCTGGCCGAGTCGCTATGCAGCACGGCGTTGGTGGCCAGTTCGGAGCAGATCAGCACCATGTCGTCCGTCACCGGGCAGCCCGCCAGTATCCGGCCGAGGAATTCCCGCGCCTGCCCGATCTGGTCCGCGCGGGCCGGGAACGTCCGACTGCACATCCACGACGACTCCTGCGTCCGCTCGGGCTGCAGGTCACCCGCACCGTCAGTCGCCGTGCCGTCTCCGGGCTGCCGCTGGCTGGCCGGTACCGGCGCGGTGATGGCGTCGGGATGCTCGCCGAGCGCTTCGGCGATCAGGGCCAGGGTCCGTTTCTGGCAGCGGGGGCGGGGCTCGCGCTCCAGCCTGGCCACGGTGGTCACGCTCACTCCTGACTGCCAGGCCAGCTTTTCCTGCGACAGGCCACGCCGACGCCGGGCCTGCAGCAGCCGGTGGCTGTCCAGGACAGCGATCCAGGGACGGGCCGGGCGCATGGCCCCGGCGCGGACAGCAGCAGGCCGTAAACCGGGAACGCCACGCGGACAGGCAGCGAGGTCGCAGAGGCTTCCGGGTGCGGCGACGGCAAGGTCAGTCATCGCTGTCTCTCCCCTCAGCCGGGGCGGTGCAGGCCAGGCAGGCAACGCGCGCCCGCCCGAGCAGCGCCTCGCCCGCGTCACCGGCGCTGCCCACTGACTGCCGGAAGCTGCGGAACTTCCAGCCCCGGCCGCCGCATACGGCGCACCGATCTTCTGGCTTGGCCTTGATGAACGCTCCCAGGCGTCTAACTGATGGGATCACGTTCTCGATGCTGCGCAAGAGACGCGTCACGTCGCTAGACGCATCTCGGGCGTCACGTTACATAACGTCTCATCCTGTCTCGTATGCCGTCTCGCCTGCCGATACCCTGAGACACGCCAGTCCGCGCCGGGAGGTCACGTGCCGCAGCAGCCGATCATGCTCAAGGTCTTGTTAGGCCAGCGCCACTGGCAGAACTACGCGACCTTCTGCGCGGAGTACGACAAGGCCGCACGCCGGATCGACAGCGATCTCGGCCAGACGTTCCCCAGCCGCGCCCAGCTCCACCGCTGGCTGAACGGCGCTTTGCGGAGCCTCCCCTACGCCGGGCACTGCCGCGTCCTCGAGGAAATGTTCCCCGGCTGGACCGCTGAGCAGCTCTTCCAGCCGTCCACTCCCGAACTGCTCTACGCAGGCGGCCAGTCCGGCGGCAACGGCGTTACTGCACGACCAGGCACAACCGGGCCGCCTGTGTTCGCCGCCCCGTCCGTCGGCATCCGGCCGCTTGTCGAACAGGCCTTTGCCCGCGAGCACGTCTCCATTGACTTCGCCGGGTTCTCCGGCGAGACGCTGCACGGCGTCATCCAGGAACCCCTGGACAAGATCCGGATCGGGCGGATCAAGCCCGCGAGCGTCACCATCCGGATGCTGCTCCCCGACACCACCAGGCCGATGGTTCTCCCCTGCCGCGCCGACGACCTCGCCGACGATCCCGATTACCGGGATCGGGCCACCCGCCTCACGGCCCGGCACGCCCATGCGATCCTGGACGCTCGCCAGCGGCGACCGCGACATCTACGACCTGATGAGAATAGACGCCGTAGTGTTCCACCACTCCGTGCACAGCGGCCAGCCCACCGACATCCCCTATATCGATCAAGCACGCAGCTGGTTCAGCTCCATGTGGGACACCATCAGCTACAAGTTCCCCGCATGACCGCCGCTCCCCCATCCGGCGAAGCACTCGACGACATCCTCGCCCGATGCCGCTACCTGCTGCTCGACTTCG
>DATKRH010000223.1:0-11863 GCA_035532295.1 Streptosporangiaceae bacterium | reverse complement strand
TGCGCGGAGATGCTTCCGACAACATCCCTGGTGTCAGGGGCGTCGGGGCCAAGACGGCCACCGCCTTGCTGGCCGGCGGCCTGGTCCTGGAGGACCTGCCCGCCTCCGGGCGGCTTGCCGGCAGCAAGGGAGCGGCGATCGCGGCGACCTGGCCGCAGGTGCTGACCTGGCGGTCGATGATCCGCCTGCGAAAGGATCTGCCGCTAACCGCCGGGCCGGCCGGCGCGCCTACCATCCCGCTGCCTGTCCCGGGAGAGGTCATCGCCCGGCTCGGGCTATGGCGGCGCACCACCTCCGAGGCAGCTCCCGCGACGGCTGTCGTGTACGAGATCCTGTGAGATCGAAGTGGGCCTGATCCTCGCCGGACTCGCCGGCGAGCACAGCCCCTCCGAGCGATCTCAGGGAGGTAGTGGGAACCGGTTGTGTGTCTGCTCCGGTAATGCGCACCTCACGATGGGTGAGACTGCGGGAATCACAGGTTCCCAGCACAGGGAGTGACCACCAGATCACCGTCCAGGAGAGTAGTGACGGATGCCAACGCCGACCCTCCCCGGGTAGCGGCGGCCTGGAGGTGACATGGAGCGTGTGCTAGTGACGGGGGTGGCCGGGTTCATCGGGTCGCATCTGGCCGAGGGTCTGCTGGGGCGCGGGGTGGCGGTTACCGGGGTGGATTCGCGTTCGCCAGCCAGTGATCCGGGGGCGGCCGAGAATCTGGCCGGGCTGGTCGGCCGCGACGACTTTCACCTGGTGGTTGCCGATCTGGTGACGGCAGACCTTACGCCGCTGCTGGAAGACGTGCCGGTGGTGTTTCATCTTGCCGCGATGGCCGGGGTGCGCCGGTCATGGGGGGATCGTTTCGCTGACTACCTGGCCTGCAACGTCATCGCCACGCAGCGGCTGCTGGAAGCGTGCGCCGCCGCTGAGGTACCCCGGCTGGTCGCCGCGTCCTCATCGAGCGTGTACGGGCACGCCAGCACAGGCCCGTCGCGGGAGGACGATCCGCTGGCGCCGGCGTCCCCGTATGGGGTGACCAAGCTGGCCGCGGAACGGCTGTGCGCCGCGTACGCCACCCGACGCCAGGCCAGCACGAGCGTGGTGGCATTGCGGTATTTCACTGTCTACGGCCCGCGGCAGCGGCCTGATATGGCGATCAGCCGGATCTTGCGTGCCGCCATATCCGGGCGCGGTGTGCCGCTGTACGGGGACGGCAGGCAACGGCGGGACTTCACCTATGTCAGCGACGCGGTCGCGGCAACGATGGCCGCCGCGACAGCGGACACGCAGATGGCAGTGGTCAACGTCGGGTCCGGGCGCAGCACCACGCTCAAAGAAGTGCTTGACCTGGTGGCGGCGATAACAGGCGGGGCGGTCCCGGTGCTGCACAGGCTGGATCAGCCGGGGGATGTTGAGGTCACCGCCGCCGACCTGACCCGCGCCCAAGAGCTGCTCGGCTATCAGCCATCGACCGATCTGGCCGCAGGGCTTAGGCAGCAGTGGACCTGGCTGACCTCCCGGCACCACAGCTCAGCCCACCTGACTGCGGATGTTGCGGGGCAGTGATGCTGGTGCTGTCCGCGAGTTCGGCGAACGAGCTGTTCACCGCCGCCTGCCATGCGGTCCGTGCGACGGGCAGGCCGGCCGCGCCCCGGCAGCTGGCCACCCTGGAGGTCCTCGGTGCCAGCTTGTGCCTGACCGACCCGAGACGCCGGTTTGTGGACCTGCCGCCGGTCCGCGTGCTCAACCCCGCCTTCGCCGCCGCAGAAGCTGTGTGGATCTTGTCTGGCTCGGATGATCCGTGGATCTACCAGTACAACCAGCGGCTCTCTGGCTACGCCGATGATGGCAGGCTCATGGGCGCTTACGGGCCGCGGCTGCGCCGCTGGCACGACACGACGGATCAGCTCGACCGGGTCCGCGCTGTGCTCACCGATGACCCTGATTCCCGCCGGGCCGTTATCCAGTTGTTCGACCCCGCCGCCGACTTCCGCGGATACAAGGACGTGCCGTGCACCCTGGGGTACCGGTTCTTCCTCCGCGATGGCCAGCTGCACATGCACACCACGATGCGCAGCCAGGATCTGTGGCTGGGGTTCTGCTATGACATCTTCACCGCCACGCTGCTGCAGGAACTGCTCGCGGGCTGGCTCGGAGCGGATCTGGGTGAGTACCGTCACCATGTTGATTCGCTGCATTTGTATGCGCGGGACCTGCCCGCCGCCGAGCGGCTGCCCCCGGAGACCGAACCCGCGGCGGCAATGGCACCGCTGGCCACACCGTGGGAGGAGCTTGACGAGCGTCTTCGCCGCGTGATCGCAGGCGAGCCGGTCACCGGTGCCGGATGGGCGGAATTCGCGGGAGTGATGGCCAGCTACCGAGCCTGGAAGTGTGCGGACCGATCTGGGGCACGCCTGACGGCGGCGCGGCTGCCCGGCCCGCTGGCCGCGGCACTGTGCCGCTGGTATGACCGCCTTGAACATGGTGACCGCGTCCCGGTCGTGGCGCCGCAGGCGGGTGAGAACCGGTGAAACGACACCGGAGTCCTGCCGTGGTGCTCGGCGTGTGCTCGTTCACGCATGATTCCGCCGCCGCGCTCGTGGTGAACGGGCACCTCGCCGGGATGGTGGAGGAGGAACGCCTGTCCGGCGTCAAGCACACCCGCGACTACCCGGCGCGAGCCGTGGTGTGGCTGCTGGAGCAGGCGGGCCTGACGGCCGCCGACGTGGAGGTTGTCGCCTATAACTTCGCCGGCCACCGCTACCTGGCCGGAGCGGCGGGCAGCATCCCTTACCTGCTGAGGCCGGATACCCGCAGGCGCGCGATACCGCGGGCGGCTAGCTTCGCGGTCGTCCACGCCCGCTACCGGCAGCGGATGCGTGCCCTGCGGGAGAAGTTCCCGGGCGCGGCCATCCGCAGCATCGCCCATCACCGGGCACACGGACTTTACGCGCTCGCCGCCTCCGGGTACGAGGAAGCCGCCGTGCTCATCACCGACAGCCTCGGTGAGACCTGTACCACTTCCATCGGCCACGGCGGTACCGACGGCCCTGGCGTCCGCTACCGGATCGCCGAGACGATCAGCGACCCGGCGTCCGTTGGCTACGCCTACGGCGCGGTCACCGCGCACCTGGGGTGGCGGCGCGGCGACGAGGAAGGCACCGTGATGGCGCTGGCCGCGCTCGGCGACCCGGCCCGGTTCCGCGACATCCTCGCCCGCGCCATCCCGCTCACCCGGACCGGGTTCACTCTCGACGCGGGTTTGTTCCCGCTGCGGGTGCTGCGGCACGGCTGGACGCGCGTCACCCCGGCATTCATACAGGCGACCTGCCCGCCCCGGCGGCCGGACGAAGAGATTAGCCAGGTACACGCGGACCTGGCAGCTGCCTTGCAGGAACGCACCGAGCAGGTGACGGTCCACCTGGCCCGCCGCGCCCGGCAGGTCACCGGCTCTCGGCTGCTGTGCGCGGGCGGCGGGGTCGCGATGAACTGCGTCGCCGTCGGCAAGATCATCGAAACGGGACTGTTCGACGAGGTCTTTGTGCCGCCGGCACCCGGCGACTCCGGCACCCCGGCCGGCGCCGCTATCGCCGCCTGCATGGACATGACCGGCTCAATGCCCGGCGGGGTCGAACACGCCTGCTATCTGGGACCCGCCTATCCCGGCTTCCGGCCCGATCCGGTCCCGTTGCCGGGTCTGGCCGCCGGACAGGTGACCGGCCCGGCAGGGTTTCTCGCCGCCCAGCTCGCCGATGGGAAAATTGTCGGGCTCTTCCAGGGCCGGCTCGAAGCTGGGCCCCGCGCCCTGGGCAACCGGTCCATCCTCGCTTCACCCCTGGTACCCGGCGTGGCACAGCGGCTGAACGCGGCGGTGAAGTTCCGCGAGCCGTTCCGCCCGTTCGCCCCGGTTGTCCTCGCGGACAAGGCGGCCGACTACTTTCGGCTCACCCAGCCCAGCCCATATATGTCGATCGCGGTGCCGGTCACGGAGCTGGCCCGGCGGGTGATCCCTGCGGTGGTGCACGCCAACGGCACCGCCCGCGTGCAGTCCGTCACCGCGAGCCAGAATCCGTTCCTGGCCGAGGTCCTCCAGCGTTTCGCTGACCTGACCGGGGTCCCGGTGCTGATCAACACCTCGCTCAACGTCAAGGGCAAGCCCATCTGCGGCACCCCGCAGATGGCCCTGGACTGCCTGGCCTCCAGCGGCCTGGACGGCTTGATGCTGGACGGCGGCTGGTGGGTGAGCAAGTGAGGATCGGCTACTCCTGCTGGGGGTTCCTCGGCCCCGGTATCACCGACACGCCCGACGGCGGGCGCAGCCACCGCCGCACCCTCATCGACGGCCTGATCTGCGCCGGGCACGACGTCGTGTTCCTGCAGGCCAACCGCGACCTGGCCGAGGCCGGGCAGGACCTGACCGGCAGCTACACCTGGGACAGCGGGCTGCCCGGCATCGACGCCTTGTTCCTGGAGTGGCGCTGGCCCATTCCCGGCCGCAACACCACCGGCTGCGGCGCCGACCGGCATACCTGCGACCTGCACCGCCAAGACCAGCTCGTCACCGGCTATATCCGCGGCCAGGGCATGCCGACAGTGATCTGGGACAAGGACTTGCAGCTCCCGCGCGGGCACCCGCTCCGCGGCCTGCCGAACGTGGCCGTCTGCGAACCTGGGCTGCTGCCTGGCCCCGGCGCGACGAGCCTGCTGTTCCCGGTCGCCGACGCCGTTCTCGACACCGCCGACCCAGCCGCCCTGGCGGCGAGGGCGCGACCGCTGCCGCTGGTGTATGTCGGTAATCAGTACGACCGCGACGGCATGTTCGGTGCCTACTTCGCACCGGCCGCCGCTCAGTTCGGCCACCGGGTGGCCGGGAAATGGACTGACACCGGCGGATGGCCGCACGTGAACTTCACCGGCCGCTGCCCGTTCAGCGAGGTCAGGCGCCTGTACCGGTCCGCGCTGGCCACGGTGCTGCTGCTTCCGGACCGGTACGCCAGGGCCGGGCAGATGACCCAGCGGCTGTTCGAGGCCGTGCTGGCCGGGTGCCTGCCCATCACCCCGGCTGGCATCGCGTGCGCGGGCAGGTTCACCCCGCCCGTCCTGCATGCCGCCGACGGGCAGCAGGTCATCGACCGCCTCCGGCACGCCCAGGCCGCCGCCGGGACGGCCTGGCACGCCGCCACGCTCGCGGACTGCCTTGAGCGGCTGGGCACCTTCCGCCTGTCCCGCCAGATCGCCACCCTGAACCGCGTCCTGGAAAGGCTGACCGATGCGTCGTCCTATGCGCGCCTGCCCGGCACGCCCGCCCGGCCCCGATAGGCTCAACCCCCGTGGACCGGATAGCGATCATCGGATGCGGCGGCAGCGGCAAATCCCACGTGGCCCGCGCCCTTGGCGCAGCCCTCGGCATCACGCCCGTCCACCTGGACACGCGGTACTACGACCAGGACTGGAACCCGCTGCCCAAGGACGAGTTCGCCGCCCTCCAGCACGACATGGTCACCCAGCCCCGGTGGATCATCGACGGGAACTACGCCTCCAGCCTGCCGATCCGGCTGCGGGCAGCCGACACGGTGATCTTCCTGGACCTGCCCGCCCGGTCCTGCCTCGCCGGGATCGCCCAGCGACGTCTGCGGCACGGCGGCGGCCAGCACGACGCGATCGGCGTGTACGACCGGATCACACCGAACTTTGTCCGGTACATCATCGGCTACCGGCGGCAGATGGCTCCCCGGGTCCGCCACCTGATCGCCGAGCACGCTGGGGATGCCGGCGTGATCGTGCTGCGCAGCCGTCGCGCCACCCGCCGCTACCTCGCGGGCGTCACCACGGCCACCACGGCCGGCTCGCTGTCCGGATAGCGTTCATCCGGCTCAGCCGCGCCGTCCGGCGGTGCCGTGGCCGGGATCCGCGATGAGCACCGCAGCCAGCCCATTCACCGACCCGGCGTTGGTGGGCGGCCCGCTGTACGCGTCCGCAGACCGGCTGGCGCTCCGGACGAGCGCCCTGCACCGCGCCCGGGTCAGCGGGCGCCACGCCGGGCAGGTGATCGCAGACCTGGCCGCCGAGGCGGTGACCCAGGCCGGCGAGAGCACGCGTGTAGTTGACATCGGCTGCGGCCGGGGCACCACCACCAGCATGCTCACGCATCGGCTCCCGGCGACGGCAGTCGTCGGGGTGGACATCTCGCCCGCCTTGCTCGCCGCCGCCCGGAACCGGCTGCCAGCAGAATCCCGCGCCGCGCTGGCGTGTGCCGATTTCCATCACCTGCCGCTCGCGGACGCGACCTGCGACGTGGTGGTCGCCGCGTTCTGCGTGTACCACTCCGCGACTCCCGGGCGGGTAGTCAGCGAGATCACCCGGTGCCTGCGCCGCGACGGCACGGCGATCCTGGTCACCAAGTCCGCTGACAGCTACCGCGAGCTCGACCACCTGGTGGCCGCATCTGGCCTCGACCCGCTCGCACTGTCAAGGCCGAGCCTGTACCAGGCCGCGCACAGCGGCAACCTGCCCGCCCTCGTGTCCGCACGCCTGCGGGTCCAGCGGGTCGTTCACCATGCCCACCGGTTCACCTTCGCGAACCTGGCGCACGCCGCCGAGTACCTGGCAACCTCCCCCAAGTACCAGCTTCCTGCCCGGCTGGCCGAAGATCCCGCGGCACTTGCGGCTGTCCTGCGCGAACGGCTCCCGGATCACCCGGTCACCGCGACATCCACCGTCACCTACCTGGCCGCCACCCGGCGCGCGGACGAGGCCGCCACGGCACCGGCCACGCACCTGAAGCGCTACCGCGACGGCGCCAGGCGGCAGCGAGCCGAACAGAACTATCGTTGGCTAGCCAGTCTGGATGGCCCGATGCGCCTGCCCTGGCTGCTCGCCGCAGAAGGCCAGCATCTGGTCTTCGAGCACGTCAGCGGCGGGCACGCTCAGCCCAGTGACCTCGTGGGACTCGCCAGCCACCTAGGTGCCGTACACGCCAGCGCCCACGCCGCCGAGCTGCATCGTGCCCGCCTCAGCGAGCCGTTCCGCACCAGCTCAGGTCACCAGATTCCCGGCTTCCTAGGCCCGCGCCTTGCCGCTGTCGCCCGTGAGCTGGGTTCAGGCTTCGTTCCCGGCCCCGCCTTCACCGCTGACCAGGCGGAACGCTTGCTGCGTGGCGCGTGCGGCGGCCCGGCGGCTTTCTACAAAGACGCCAATCCGCGCAATTTCCTCATCACCCCAGCCGGACCTGTCACCGTCGACTTCGACGAGCTCACCCTGGCCCCGTTCGGATACGACCTCGCCAAGCTCGTCGTGACCCTGGCCATGACCCACGGACCCCTCCCGGCCCGGCAGATTACCAGCGCCATCGACGCCTACAACACCGCCGCCAGCCGGCACCGGCCGGGAACCGGAACCCTGACCTGGGAAACGCTGATGAGCTTCGCCGAGATCCACCACATCCTCACCGCCCGCTTCCTCGGCCAGGCAGGTTACCGGCATACCTGGGACACCCTGCGGCCTGACCAGCCTGCCTAAAGGAGCCCCCTGTGGCCGTCATCACCGAACTGATCATTGCCCGGCACGGCGAGGCACACTGTAACCTCGCAGGGCTCGTCGGCGGCGAGAAGACCTGCACCGGCCTCACCGACCAGGGGCACCGGCAGGTGACCAGCCTTGCTAACCGGGTCCGCGAGGAACACGAGACCGGGACGCCGATCAGCGCCCTGTATGCCGCACCGCGCCGCCGGGTCCAGGAAAGCGCCGAGATCCTCTCTGGCGCGCTGAGCCTGCCGGTCAGCACCGAACCCGGGCTGAGCGGCCCGAGGCACGGCGAAGCCGACGGCCGCAGGTGGGAAGACATCAAGACCGCTTTCGGCGGGCCACCACAAAGCGATCCAGACCGGCCATACGCGCCGGGGTCGGAGACCTGGAACGAGCACTTGGCCCGCGTAACCGCGTGCCTGGCCGGCCTCACCCAGCGGCACTCCGGGCAGAAGATACTCATCGCCGGACATGCCGAGACCGTCGAGGCCGCCTTCACCCTGCTTCTCGCGCTGCCGCCGGGCACCTGCACCCGCGCGGGCTTTGCCGCCGACCATGCCTCGCTCACCCGCTGGCACATGCGGCGCAACAGGTACGGGCAGGCCGTCTGGATTCTTACCGCCTTCAACGACACCCGCCACCTGCCGGTACCGTCTGATGCCTGACCTGACGTCAGCGCTGCACCGTTTCGCCGAACAAGCCCTCGGGCCATGCGAACTTGCCACGTCGCCCCCAGGCAGCACTGACAGCGGGCTCGTCGTCCGGATCCGGGACTCCCGCGGACACGAGTACATCGCCAAACGCCACACCACCGCCGGCAAGCACGCCCGGGAAGTCCACGCCTACCGCCACTGGGCACCCACCCTCGGCGCTCGCGCCGCCCGGCTGGTGGCCGCCGACCCCCAAACGATGACGATCCTCATCACCGCCCTACCCGGACACCCGGCGGATGGCACGGGTAACGCCCGGGACCACCACCGCCAGGCCGGCGCGCTGCTGCGGCTACTCCACGACGCAGAACCGGCCCAGCCGCTGCATGGCTTCCAGCAATGGCTCGATGACCGCATCTCCCGGTGGCGCGAGCAGGCCGCCCCCCTGGTGTCCGCCGAAGACCAGCGGGTCATCGATCATCACCTCACCGCGTTGCGGTCGCTCGGCATCCCGGACGGAGGCCCCGGTCACTTTGACTTCCAGCCACGCAACTGGCTTGTTGATCGGGACGGGGCGCTGCGCGTGATCGACTTCGAGCACGCCCGCATCGGCCTGCAGGCCCGCGACTTTACCCGCCTGCACTTCCGCTACTGGGCGTCCCAACCCCGGTTGCGGGATGGGTTCTTCGATGGCTACAGACGCTGGTTGACCGCAGCCGAACAGCAGGCCGTCGTCCACTGCGGCGCGATTGACGCGCTCACTTCCCTGGCGCGCGGCACGCAGACCCGTGATCCTGCGCTGGTTTCCTATGGCCGCGCCACCCTGGCGCGCCTTCGCGACGAGGGCTGACGTGCCAGTCGAAGCCACGCCCGGGGCCATCCTGCGCCAGCTCCACGCGCCGGATCCGGTCGGCCGCGACGTCGCGCTGCTGCGAACCCGCCTGTACAGATTCAGCGACGATCCACGCCACTACGTACTCACCGAAGCACTCGAGGAGCGGCTCCTTGCCGGGCACCCGGCCCTGCCGTCCACGGTCGCCCGCGTGCGCGAATCCCTGGCGGCCATCCGCGCGACCGGCCAGCCGCTGAGCTTCAGCGACGAGGTGGCAGCCGCTGAAGACATCGATGTCACCGCTGAGCTGGCTGCCCGCACCTCATACGCCTGGCAAAGGGTGCCGCAGGCGGCGGTTCCGCCCGCCGCGGTCATGATCGTGGGAGCACCACGGTCGGGCACCAGCCACCTGTTCAACCTGCTCGCCGGCGCGGGGCCCTTCGGCTACTTCACCACGGCGTCCTGCTGGGCCTGGCCGGTCCGCAACCTCCACCACCCAAGGCGGTACCTGTTCACCCGCACCAGCAGCGAAGTGCTCGGCGTCGACAACAAGCGCACGCGCGTCATTCCCGGCCTGGTGATTGCCTGGTGAGGCTGAGGACATCTGGGCGCGGGCGCTCCCGGCGTACCGCCACATCGCCGGCCACCGGTATGAGATCACCCCGCCCCAGCCCGGTCTGGCGGAAATCCTGAATGCGGCGGCCAGCGCGCACCTGGACTACTTCCGCCGCGCAGTGCTGCTGGCCAAGACGCCATTCAACTCGTTCCGGATCCCGTGCATCGAGGCATTGTGGGGCACCACAGTGAGGTATCTCCATATCATCCGCGATGCGCACGAAACCGCGGACTCGATGCGCCGTAACCGCTTCGAGTTCAGTGTGGGCGGGCGCTTGCTGGACGCCGAGGAAGCGTGGTCGATGTTCGTGGACGCCGTGCGGAGCAACGCGCCCGCCGACCGGACGATCACCGTGACGCACAGCGAGCTGCTGGCGAATCCGCAGCGCACGCTCGCATGCATCATCGGCGAGCTTGGACTCGCCGAGATGACCTGAACGAGCGCCGACGCTGGCGGAATTGACCGCGAGCCTCATTCTGCGGGCGGAGCCTCCCACCGGGCCGATGTGTCGCCGACCTGGAGGGTGCGCAGACGGTAGGCCGAACTGCTGCAGGAGAAGGGCCTGGTCCGGCCAGTGCGGATGTAGGGGCTGAGGCCGGTGATCTCGCGGATGGCGACGAGGGTGTCCAGTCCGGGCCAGCCGGTTGTCAGCCGAAGACTTCCCTTGACCTTAACGACTGCTCGCGAGAAACCTAATCCTGCTACCTCACCCCGGAGCCCAGGACACCCAGGTCTTCCGTCCAGAAAGGGCGAAGGGAGGCCGACTGAGCCAGCCCGAGTTTTATGCACACTCGGTTACTTGTGTGTCGTGTGAGGTTTGAGTTTACCCCGCAACGGGGAGCGGAGGGCTTGACAAGGGGCGATGACCCGTACGCTTGCCCGCGGATCGGGCAGGCTTCCTAGCCTGCCCCTGGAGCGCGATGGGGGTCATCGCGAGGGTTCCCTTGTCAAGCCCTCCGCGGTCCAGTACTCCGCCTCGGCTTCAGCGGGGGGACGGCGGCCCAGGCGGTGCATGAGCCTGCTGGTGTTGTACCAGTGCACCCATTCGCTGGTGATCTTCTCCACGTCGGCGAGGGTTTCCAGCGGCCCGTCGCGGAACGGCGAGTCCGTGCGGATGCATTCTGTCTTGTAGAGCCCTATCGTCGTTTCCGCCAGCGCGTTGTCGTAGGCGTCACCGACCGTCCCTATTGACGGAGCCAGCCCTGCCAGCATCAGCGTCTCGGTGAAATGGATACTGGTATACTGGCTGCCCGCATCGGAGTGGTGGATCGCGCCGGGGCCGAGTACCTGTCCTTTCCTTTTCCGGTATTCCATCGCCTGGCGCAGCGCTGACTCGACGAATTCAGTCTCCTTCGAGCCGGAGCATTCCCAGCCCGGGATCAGCCCGGCGAACGCGTCGATGACGAACGCGGTGTAGCAGAACCGGCCCGTCACCAGCGGCACGTACGTGAAGTCCGCCACGTGCAGCTGCCCCGGCCGCTGCGCCCGGAACTGGCGGTTCACCAGGTCCGGTGCCCGCGAAGCCGCCGGGTCCGCGATCGTGGTCCGCACCCGGCGGCCGCGGGTGCGGCCGTGCCAGCCGTTCGCGGTCTTCAGCCGCCCGACCGTGCACTTCGCGACAGGAATTCCCTGCCGCTGCAGGTACTCCCGCATTTTCAGCGTCCCGTACATCGATTCCGGCGGCCGCCTGCCATTTTCCCCGCGCTCGTAGATCCCGGCCATGATCTCCGTCACCGCCGAGTCCCACAGTTCTCTCTTCGACGGGGCATGCGAAAGATATGCCCAGTAGGTGCGCGGGGCGATCTGGATCCCGTGCACCAGAAGCGCACGGCAGACCGGCACGACCCCGAACTCCTGTTTCCTCTCGTCAATGAAATGGCAGATCAGCTCTGTCGCGGGTCGTACTCCCGCGCGAAAAAACCCGTGGCCGCCTTGAGTATCCCGATGGTCTGCTCGAGCTCCCGGTTCTTGCGCTTCAGCTCCCGGACCTGCGCCGACTCCGCGGTGCTGGTCCCCGCCGCCGTGCCCTCATCGACCTCGGCCTGACGCAGCCACTTGCGCAGCGTCTCCGGCGTCATCCCCAGCCGCCCCGCCACGGCCGTGATCGCCGCGTACTCGCTCGGATAGTCCCCGCGATGCTCCCGGACCAGCCGGATCGCCTTCGCCTTGGCGTTCGGATCATACCTGCTAGGCATGCGTGCCTTCCTTCCCAAGAAAGAAGGTGTGCATGAAACTCGGGTCAGTTCA
>DATKRH010000222.1:0-4116 GCA_035532295.1 Streptosporangiaceae bacterium | reverse complement strand
GGCCGCCGCCACCATCGCGGGCGTGCTGGCATCTCTCGCCCGGCCCGCCACGGCCGCGCCTGCCGACCCTGTCTGACGCCTGCTGCCGAGCCGTCAGAGTGATCTCGCTCTGGGCGCGGGTGTGCCGCAGCCCGGTAGACTCGTTGGGCTGCCGCCCCAGGTGGGGCGGCGTCGCCGCCTTAGCTCAGTCGGACAGAGCGACGCACTCGTAATGCGTAGGTCTGGGGTTCGATTCCCCAAGGCGGCTCGTAGCCTGACCAGCGGAAACACTGCCGCAAGCACCGGTCACCGTGGCCTCCTCGTAGCAGTTCTCGTAGCAGTTGGCCCGAAAAGCGCCCGCCCGACCCGCGCTGCGGCATCCTCCGCCAAAGGCGAGGACACGTGGGTGTAGCCGCGTGTGACCCGGATGTCTGAGTGCCCGAGCATCTCCTGGACCACGGCAAGGGCGACGCCTTCGTCGAGCGCGAACGTGGCCGCGGAGTGCCGCATAGCGTGCACGCCGAGGTGCGGCAGGCCGGCGGCCTTGAGTATGTTGACCCACTCTTGCTAATCAGCGCGCGGGTCGATCAGGCGGCCGTTTTCCTGGCACCACACCAGGCCATGGTCTTCCCATATGTTCGCCGCTGCCATGCGTTTGCGATTCTGCGCCGCGCGGTCCGTCTTGAGTGCTGCCACGAGTTCGGGGGGCAGCTTGACCTTCTTGCGGCGGCGTTCCTTGATCTCGCGGAATGCCAGGCCGCCGCCATGACGCTGCGGGCAATGCGCCGCGTGCCCGGCGCAGCCGGGCGGGCACAGCTTCGGCGCGTCCGGTGGGACACACACATGGGGGCGCCCGGACGTGCGGACCTTCGGGCATTTGCGCAGGCATGGCCGTCGGTGCCTTTCTTCGGTGCAAGCCGTGACGTCGGCGCGGCCGTGCCGCCAGGGAAGCCGCTGGAGTTGGAACCAGACACGTAGCTCAGCGCTATCAAGGTCCACGTATGGCCAGCGCAGGCCCAGCGTCTCGCCCTGGCGCAACCCGCAGGCGAGCCCGACTTTCCACCGGGATGAGTTCCGGCGCTTCTCGATTACGGCCAGCACCGCATGCGCTTGTTCTTGGGTCAGCGCAGTCTTCTCGGCCTGCGCCAGCGCGGGCGGCTCGACTAGCCGGAGTTTCAGATGATCTTGATGCTGGCTGACTGTTCCTGCTGGTCAGGTGGGCTTCGGTTGCCCGGTTAGGCGTATGACCTAACTTCGGGGTGCCCATTTGGCCAGGTCGAAGATTTCGTAGAGTTCGTGCTGGCCGCTGGTGAGCTCGGTGGTCATGCGGCGGGCTTTGGGACGGCCGCCGGTGGAGGGGTAGATCAGGACGGTCTCGCCGATGCCGGCGAGCTGGGCGAGCAGTTCGCGGACGGATAGGCGCCGGCCGGCCTGGGCGGCCTTGCGGCGCATGAGGTGGGCGGTCTGCAGGGCCAGGACGCAGGTGAAGACGTGGACGCGGATGTTGTGCTCGGTCCAGTGGTGCATCGGGGAGAAGGACACCACGTGCGGGTCTTTCATCTGGCGGAAGGAGAACTCGGCTTCGGACTGGGACCTGTACCCGGCGATGACCTCGGGCACGGGCCAGTCGTCGTGATCGGTGATCAGCACGTGCTTGCCGAAGATTTCCTCTTCCAGCGCGGTGCGGGCGCCCGGGTCGGCGGACCAGGCCAGGCGCAGGTCCTTTGGCTGGTCGCCGTCGAGCTGCCAGGTGATGACGCGGCGGACCCAGGGCTTGGCCGTGATCGCCTCGATCTCCGCTTCGACTTTTGCCTTTGGCCGGCGGGTCTTGCCGCGGGCCAGGGTGGCGGCCAGCTCGTCCAGTTTCTTGTCGGCCTTGGCGAGGGTGGTGCCGTCGAACCCGCGGGCCTGGGCGGCGTGCAGCTCGGGTGAGTGGGTCAAGATGGTGCGGCGCTGGGTGCCGTAGGCCTCGCGGCGGGTGTCGTAGGCGGTCAGGCCGCCGAACCGCTGTTCGTCCGCTACTGACCGGACGCGGGCGGGCAAAGCGGTCAGGTCCGGGCAGTCGGAGGCCGGCACCGACCCGACGTAGTGCAGGTTCGTGCCGGCCAGGTGGGCGAAGTTGTCCTCGCTGTTCTGGCCGGCGTCGAAGACCACGGTCACGTCCGCGGCGGCGGCCGGGACCCCGGCCGCGGCGGTGACCGCCTGGTACTGGGTGAGCAGCTGGTCGAGCACGGCGGGAAACTGGGTCACGTCGGGCCGGTCGCCGGGGTAGGCGTGCCAGGTCAGCGGGATGCCGCCGTCCCGGGTGACCACCAGGCCCAGGCCGGCCAGCCGCAGGCCGGAGCGTTTCTGCTTGGCCTTGCCCCGCTGCGCGACCGGCGCCTTGCCGTTCGCGGTCGCGATGAACGTGGCGAAATTGGTCATGTCCAGCGCGACCGACGACACGTCCACCCCGGGCAATCCCACGATCCGCACCGCGATTGTGCGGGAGATCTCCTCCAGCTGCTCCAGGGTGACGGCGTGCATCGCGTCCCAGAAGTACCGGTGATCCAGCGCCGGGGCACCGATCCTGGCCAGCCGGCCGCCGGCGGTTGTCTTCCACCAGTCCGCGAACGCCGCCTTGGAGCAGGGGGCGACCAGCCGGTTCAGCGCCGCCAGCGCCAGGTAGGTGCCGGCGGACAGCGCCGCCCCGGCCGGGCGGGAGCCGGTGACCTCGTCGATGACCGCGGCGGCCCCGAGATCCTCCAGGATTCCCCAGGCGGCGGCGACGTCGCCGAAGGCCAGGTGCCGGGTCCGTTCCGGCAGCGCCGCCGCCTCCCGCGTCTCCATCGCCGCGGCGATGTCCGCGGCGGTGCCCAGGTACCGCTCGGAGATCATCTTCGGCTTGCCGTCGACGCGGCCCATCTCGCGCAGGTACCAGTTATTCCGAGATCGGAATAACTGGTATTACTCCGATTCTCGGGTTATTCCGATGCTCGCTCCCTGGCACGTGTGACAGGCCTGTGACCTGGGCTGACCCGCCCTGCCGGCTGCCGGGTGTCGGGATAATCCGGTGTCACTCCCTAAGACCGCACAGGCGCTGGATGATGTCCTCGCGGTCGTGCCACAGCGGGGCCGGAAGGGGGCTGCTGGTTACTGCACTGTTTGCTTTCTCCAGAGCCTGGCGCTTCATCTCGGTGTCGGCGTGTGCGTAGATGAGCGTCGTCTCAGGGTCGGCGTGCCCGAGCCACTCGGCGAGCAGAGCCAGGGGCATGCCGTTCTGGTAGAGATGCATCGCCCGGGAGTGCCGCAGCATATGGGGGTGGGCCCGGTCCGGCACGTCGGGACATCTGGCTTTGGCGGTTGCGGCGTGCTGGCGGATGAGCCGGGCAGCGTTGTCGTCCGACATCCGCGCACGATTGTGATTCCGGACGGTGCAGGACAGCGGTGCCGCCGGATCGGGACTGGGGTGGAAGACGGCGGCGTAGCGTACGAAGTGCCGGGCCGTCTGGTTGGTGATCGGCAGGCGCCTGGGCTTGGAGCCCTTGCCGAGCAGGTCCACGGTCAGGCGCCTGGCGTCGATGTCGGCGAGGCTCATCGCGAGCATCTCGCCGTCGCGGGCAGCCAGGTCATACATCAAGATCATGAAGAACTGGTCGCGCAGCCCGGTCCGGGTGCCCGGGTCCGGGACGGCGAGCAGCGCAGCGACTGCGTCCGTGCTCATGTACTTCACCGGTGCCGTGGCCGGGCCCTTGAGTCGCGGGATGGCGGCGAGGTCGGCGAGGTAGATCGCGAGCGCCGGCTCGGCGGCGGCCGCGTAGGTGAAGAACGACCGGATGCACGCAAGGCGCTGGTTGTAAGTCGAAGCGGTCCACGACCTGGTGGCCCGCATGTGGCCGGGGAAGGCGGTGACGGTGGCGCGGTCAACCGTCGTGAACGTGACTTTCTCGACGGGGACGTGGTGATGTTCGGCGACGTAGCCCAGAAGCATGTTCCAGGTCTGGCGGCACGAGGTGATCGTGTTGCCGGCTGCGCCGCGCTGGCGGGGCAAGAACGCGGTGAACCACTGGCGAAGGTGCCGGTAGAAGCCGTCCGCGGCCTCCCGCCGGGCCGTCACGAGGTCACCGCCGGGATGATGCCGGCCGCGCTGGTCAGGCC
>DATKRH010000221.1:0-3671 GCA_035532295.1 Streptosporangiaceae bacterium | reverse complement strand
ACGAACGATCTGGCGTCACACTGCACCTCCTGGGTGCGTTCTGCGGTTTCGTGGTTTTCGCGGTGGTCAGGTCGCGTTGCGGGCGTTGTGTTCAGTATGGGGTGCGGCACTGACATTTTTGGGCAGCGGGCCGCTGAGGCTGGGGTGGTAGCTGCGTCCTGAGCGGCGGCTGTCGCCGAGGGCTTTGCCGGTGGCTTCGACCTGGGCGGGGCCGGGGCGGTTCTGGCCGGGGTGGTAGAGGCAGGTGCCGCGGTCGTCGGCGAGGTGCCCGGTGATGAGGCCGAGGCGGTACCAGCGCTTGATGCTGGAGGGGTGTGCGTGCAGCTGGCTGGCTGCCTCGCCGAGGGTGAGCAGGCCGGTGTCGCGGAGCCGTTGCCAGCGGCTGGGGATGTGGCGGGTGAGGCAGTGGGCGCGTACCCGTCTGGCGTCCCACGGCTTGCTGTCCCCGCTGGTCAGGCCTCGCGCGTTGAGGATGCGGGCGACCTGGCTGTAGGTGTGGCTGGCGAGCAGCTGGCCGATCTGCTCGATCACCGGATCGGGGGTCTTGCGCTGCTGCCAGGCGTTGAGCGGGATCGGCAGGTTCAGGGTGCGGTGCTGGCCGCCGGGCAGGCGGACGGCGGCGGTGATGGCGCGGTCGCCGCGGGTGAGGGTGACGTCGGTGATCAGCAGGCGGATCAGGCGTTTGCGTTCGCGCATCGGGGTGGCCGGGTCGTGCCATAGCGCTGGGAAGTCGGCGGCCAGTGCCCGGATGCGGGCGCGTTGCTGCTCGTCGAGGACGGCGGTGGCGGTCCTGGCGGTGGCGTAGTCGTCGCGGGCGGTGGCCAGCTCGCGCAGGCGGGCGTTCCAGTCGGCTTCGAGGGCGTCGGCGACCAGCCGGTTCCCGGGGTCGACTGCCAGGTAGCGGCGCCTGGCCTGGTCGGCTGCGTGCTGGGCGCGGGTGACGTGGGCGGCGCGCAGGGCGTCGGCGTGCCCGGCGTGGGCGGCGAGCTCGCCGGTGACGGTGAGCGCGACCTCCAGGGCAAGCGGGGTGAGGGTGGCCAGGATCAGGCCGGCGACGGCGGTGTCGAGGACGGCGCCGGGCAGGTGCTGGCAGATCGGCGCGGCGTTGCTGATGCCGTCGTTCTGGCAGACGTAATCAGGCACGATGGTGCTGTCGGCGCGGGTGTGGTAGCGGACCGTCATGCGCCGTCCGCACCTGCCGCAGACGATGAGGCCCTGGAGCAGGGCGGGTCCTTCCCGGGCTGGCCCGGCTGTCCGGTTGTCGCCGCGGGCGGCGGCGCTGGCGGCCAGGGTCTGCAGGTTGGCCTGGTAGCGGGGCCAGGTGATGTAGCCGGGGTGGTGGCCGGGGATGAGGACGGTCCAGTCCTCGGCCGGCTTGATCAGCGTGTGGTGGTGCCCGTCCAGGTCGGTGACGTGGCGGGCGCGGCCGTAGCAGTAGGCGCCGGCGTAGCAGGGGTTGTGCAGGATCTTCAGGACCTGGTCATGGGTGAGTGCCCTGAAGTAGAGCTCGCCGGCGTGCGGCCCGCCGCGGTGCCGGGCGGGGAAGGCCAGCTGTGCCTCGCGGAACGCTTTGACCACGGCGAAGGCAGAGCCGGTGGCGGTGAAGGTGTCGAACAGCAGGCTGATCGCCTGGCGCACTCCGCCGTCGGGATCCAGGATCGTTTCGCCGCGGCTGTCGCGGGTCAGCCCGATCGGCAGCTGCAGCCGCAGTTCGCCGCGGCGGGCCTTGGCCAGGATCCCGCCGCGCAGCCGGGACCGCAGGAAATGCAGTTCTGCTTCGCTGAGCTGGCCTTTCATGCCGAGAAGGAGACGGTCGTTGAAGCTGGTCGGGTCATAGAGCCCGTCCTCGTCCAGGATGAGGGTGTCGCTGTGGGCGCAGATCTGCAGCAGCCGGTGCCAGTCGGCGTTGTTACGGGCCAGCCGCGAGCACTCCAGGCCGAGTATGATCCCGGCCCGGCCCAGGGACACCTCGGCGACCAGGTGCTGGAACCCTTCGCGGTCTGCGGAGGAAGCCCCCGAATGGCCCTGGTCGATGTCGATCACGTGGATGCGGTCGGCGGGCCAGCCGAGCGCGACGGCACGGCCGCGCAGGTCGTACTGGCGCGCGGTCGACTCGGTGTTGTTGGCGACCTGATAGAGGGTGGACTGGCGGACGTAGAGGTAGGCGTCGCGGCGCAGCCTGGCCGCGGTCACCTTGCCGCTGGTATCGGAACTCACGGGGAACGGCCTCCTGGACGGGGTAACGGGACGGGACGGGCATGGGCGAGCGTCATCTGCGCCAGCACCGCGACGATCTCGGGCGAGAGCGCGGGCGGCAGCGACGTGCAGGCCGGCGAGCTGGCATCACCTCCCTTGCTGCTCGAAACGGGCTGGGACTGGGTAGAGGCGGACAAGGACGCGCCGGCCTGCGGTGCCGCTGCTGCGCTGCGGCCGGGTTCGGCCCCCGGCCCGGCCTGGGCAGCGGGCAGGGAGGCCCACGCGGCCATCCAGGCGGCCATCCCCTGGCCGAGCAGTACGCCCAGCCCGTGCCGCCATCCGCCGCTCCCGGCGGCCGCGGCACTGCGCAACTGCTCATACCGCTGGGTGAATGCGCCGCGGTCATCGCCGGCGGTGCTGTCCTGATGGATAGACCCGGCCTGGTCAGGGGCTTTTCCGCGCCGCCCCGGGGGTCTGCTCGCCCGGCTCGTCCTCGCGCCGGGCGGTGCGGCGGCGCAGCAGCGCCCGCTCGACCGAACGCGGATGGACGCTGACGCCGAAACGCTCCCGGACCTCGGCGGCCAGGTCCGCCGGCCGCAGGCCGGGGTCGGCCGCCAGCAGGTCCTCCAGCAGGTCCACGACCTGGCCGGTGAGCTTGTGGCCGCCCTTGGGGCCAGGCTTGGACGGAACCAGGCCGGCCAGTCCCCGCTCGCGCAGCGCCGCCCGGGCCGAGTACAGCGACTGGCGGGAGAACCCGAAGTCGGCGGCGGCCCGGCTCGCCGGCACGTCCGCCGCCTCGGCCTTGCGCACCATCTCGTACTTGACCTGCACCAGGTCCGCCGGATCGAAGAACCCGCCCGGGCCGAATGCCGGATCGGTGACCTTTTCCGGGCGGGGGTTCAGCGTCCTGGACGCTTCCAGCGCCTGTATCTTCGCGTCGTCCCGCCCGACCATCGCGCCTCCCTGACCGCAGCTCAGTCCAGGCAACTATGCCGCATGAGCCGACGGGAACCCTCACGCCACGCCGCCGGGCACCCTGGAATACCTGAATGACAGGGGAAGCCCGGGCAATAACACGGGAGATCCAGCAGATGACGGACCGGAGCTGCGGCGGAATCCCATGGACACTCATGGCGTAATCCACTTGACATCATCCGGCACCGGTCCCGCACCCTGGCGCAGCTCCTCGACCAGTTCCGCGAGCTTCAGCAGATCAGCCGTGCGGAACGGCGACCGTCCCGCCGACACCGCCACGAACGGATCCTCGAGCACCACGTCCGTCCACTCCGCCGGCAAGCACGCCAGCTCACCGGCGTCATCGAAGAAGTAGACCCGATCGGACTGCCAGCTCTTACGACGGTTCACGAACTCAAACGACCGGCCGGACAGCGGATGGAACCGGTGCGTCACCCGCACACGATCCGGATGCTTCTCAGCACCCGCACCACGCGTAGTCGGCAGCGGGATCGAACAAC